>JAODNO010000166.1 GCA_025465235.1 Pseudonocardia sp. | reverse complement strand
CGACCGCCCGGTGCAGATGGTGCGAACGATCCCGTTCACTGCGCTGGTCCCGTTGTTCATCCTGTGGTTCGGGCTCGGCGAGACCCCGAAGGTGCTGCTGATCGTGGTCGCGTCCGCGGTCCCGGTGTACGTCAACACGTTCGCCGGGGTGCGCAACGTCGATCGCAAGCTGGTCGAAGTGGCGCACCTCTACCGGCTCGGCCGGCTGCACACCGCCCGCACGGTGCTTCTGCCCGGAGCGTTGCCGTCGGTCCTGACCGGCCTGCGGTTCGCACTCGGCAACGCGTGGATCGCGGTGATCATTGCGGAGACCGTCAACTCGGACGCCGGGATCGGCTTCGTGCTGATCAACGCTCAACAGTTCATCCAGACCGACGTCGTCGTGTTGTGCATCGCGGTGTATGCGGTCCTCGGCCTCCTGACGGACTGGCTCGTCCGGGTGCTCGAGCGTTCCTTGCTGAGCTGGCGCAGTGCATTCACCGGGAACTGAAGGACGACTATGACTCTGCGGATCGGAACCCACCCGAACAACCCCTCCCTGACGGTGTTCAGCCGCCGCGCCGGTGTGCGCGAGTCACTTGCCCGGTCGGGAGTGGACGTCGACTTCTTCGCTTACAACAGCGGTAACCAGACGATCCCGCTGTTCACGGCCGGTGCGCTCGACATTGGAGGAACCGGCTCTACGCCGCCGTTGCACGCGCTCGCCGCCGGGCTCGACGTGGTGCTGCTTGCGGTGACCCCGCCGCGCCCGGACCGGGGCGGCCTGGTCGTCACCACCGACTCGCCGGTGCGCGAGCTGGCGGAGCTCGCAGGGCGCAGCATCGCGATCATGCCGACGTCCTGGCATCCCCAGTTGCTGGTCGAGTCACTGGGCTCCGCCGGGCTGGCGTGGCGTGATGTGACGGTGGTGGAGCTCAACGACGCCACTGCTCGCGATGCACTGCTGCGGGGCAGCATCGACGCCTGGGTGGTCACGGATCCGGCTCTGGCGGAGCTGGAGCGAGAGACGCCGATGCGAATACTCGCTCCGGTCAGTCAGCACCACAGCAACCGGTCGGTGATCTGGGGCATGGGGCCGGCGGTGGACGGCGATCTCGAGCGGATCGCCATCCTGCTCGGGGTGATCGACGCATCCGACCAGGAGATCGCGGCCCGCCCGGACGAGGCGGCGCGCCTGCTCGTCGGCGACGGCACCGACCCTTCGGGGTGGGCGCGGGTGCTCGCCGAGCGGAGCTGGGGGCTGCGCAGGCCCGACGACGACTTCGTCGCCGAACACCAGAGGCATGCCGACCTGCTGGTCGAAGCGGGCGTGCTGGCTCAGCCGATCGACGTCTCCAAAGCGGTGCGCGGACCGGCCTTCTGACTACAAGGAAAGGGACAAGTCCGATGGATGTCTTGTGGTACCTGACCGGCCCCGACGGCCGGTATCCATGGCGGGAGGACGGCGCCAGGCCGCTGGACTACGCCTACTTCCAGCAGGTGGCCCGTGCGGTCGACCACCTCGGCTTCACAGGTGCGCTGCTTGCGACCGGAGCACACGACGCATGGGTGCTAGGGGCGTCGTTGATCTCCTACACCGAGCGCTTCCAGTTCCTCGTCGCGGTGCACCCGCCGCTCGTGTCGCCGACCTTGCTGGCCAAGATGACCGCCACGATCGACCAGTTCTCCCGTGGGCGAGTGCGGCTGAACATCGTCAACGGCGACACGAAGCTGCTGGCCGGATACGGCGTCCACCTCGACCACGACGAGCGCTACCACTACACCGACGAGTACCTGACGGTGTTCAAGCGGTTGATGTCCGGCGAGACCGTGGACTTCGTGGGCAAGTACCTCGACATCAGGGGCGGCGCGATCCCTCTGCCGCCGGTACAGCGCCCGTGGCCACCGCTGTGGTTCGGAGGCTCGTCGGCCGCCGCGCTCGACGTCGCGGCCAAGCACATCGACACCTACCTGACGTGGGGCGAGACCCCGCCGGCGGCGAAGGAGAAGATTTCCCAGCTCCGGGAACGCGCGTCCGAGCACGGTCGTGAGGACCTGAAGTTCGGTGTGCGGCTCTACATCGTGGTGCGCGACACCGAGGAGGAGGCTTGGCGGGCCGCGCAGGACCTCTACGACCACATGGACGACGCGACTATCGCCAGGACCCAGGCAGGCACGTCGGGGACCGACTCGGTCGGGCAGCAGCGGATGAGCGCCCTGCATGGCGGCCGCAAGCCCGCTGACCTGCGGGAACTGGAGATCTACCCCAACTTGTGGTCGGGCATCGGTCTGGTGCGCAACGGGCCCGGCACCGCGATCGTCGGGAACCCTGAGCAGGTCGTCGCCCGGATCCATGACTACCAGGAGGCCGGCGTCGACACGTTCATCGTCTCGGGTATGCCGCTGCTCGAGGAGGCCTACCGGGTCGGTGAGCTCGTGCTGCCACACCTGCCGGTCAGCAGGGGTGCGATGCCCGGCGAGTCCACCGGGGTGCGTGCCACCTGGAACAGCTGGACCGAAGGATGGAAGAAATGAACCCGCGCCTCTCTCGCATGATCGTTGTCGGCCTCGGACTGATGGTCCTGGCGGCGTGCTCGCCGGCACCCGGCGCGTCGACGTCCCAGCCGCCCGTGGACGGCGCCGGGTCGTCGGTGGTGCGCATCGGCCCGCTGGCCACGTTGAACCTCCTGACTCTCAGCCAGGCGGACGGCGGTATGCAGCAGGAGGTGCGGGCGGCATCGGGTGACGTGCAATGGAGCGCACCGTTCGCCGCGTTCGCTCCGGCAGCACAAGCCCTCACCGCAGGTCAGATCGACATGACCTCGGGCAGCGTCACCTCGCTGGTCAGCGCGTTGCAGACGAATCCGGATCTCGTGGCGTTCGCGATCGAGCGCAACGACAACAACACCCAGGGCATCGTCGCCGCGCCCGGGAAGAACATCCACTCCTTGCGCGATCTGATCGGTAAGTCGGTGGCGGTGAACAAGGGTGGCACCGGCGAATACCTGTTGCTGAAGGCTCTGGCGTCGGCAGGCATCCCGGCTGACCAGGTCCAGCGCACGTACCTGCAGCCGCAAGACGCCGCCACCGCGTTCAGCAGCGGTCAGGTGGACGCCTGGGCCACCTGGGACCAATACCTCGCCGCGGCCAGGACCACTCCCGGCGCCACGGTGGTGGCGCTGGCCAAGGACGTCGGCGCCACCAACCCCACGATCCACGTGGTCTCCCGGGCGTTCCTGGATGCGCACCCCGACGAGGTCGTCGCGGCATACCGGGCACTGCAGGCCGAGGCGGACAAGGCCGCTGCGAACGTCGACTACCTCCCCGACGCCTACAAGGCCAAGGGCGCCAGCGACAACGTGGCGGCCGCGATCAAGGCCGTGACCCCACCGAGGATCGCGCCAGCTGACGCGGCAGCCCAGAAAGAGTTTGCCGAGGTGGCGGCGTTCTACCAGCAGCAGGGCCTGGCGGCTGATCTGGTCGACACCTCCCGTAGCACGGTCGATGTGACGGGGTTGCCGTGATCGAACGGCCGGCTGGAGTACGGATCGAGGGGCTGTCCCGTAGTTTCGGGAATCGCACCGTGCTCGACGGGCTCGACCTGACCATCGGGGACGGCGAGTTCGTCGCCCTGCTGGGGCGCAGCGGCTCGGGCAAGTCGACGCTGCTCCGTGTGCTGGCCGGCCTGGACCGGTATACCGATGCGTCCACACTGGACGTTCCGGGCGAGGTGGCCGCCGCGTTCCAGGAGCCGCGGCTGCTTCCCTGGCAGCGGGTCTGGCGCAACGTGGTACTCGGTCTGGACGCGCCGGACCGGCGGGCGCTCGCCGACCGTGCGCTGGCGGAGGTCGGCCTGACCGAACGGGCCAACGCTTGGCCGCTGACGTTGTCGGGCGGCGAGGCGCAGCGCGCCTCGCTGGCCCGGGCGTTGGTGCGGGACCCGAAGCTGTTGCTCCTCGACGAGCCCTTCGGTGCGCTCGACGCCCTGACCAGGGTGGCGATGCACGAGCTGGTGCTCCGGTTGTGGCAGCAGCACCGGCCCGCCGTGCTGCTCGTCACCCACGACGTCGACGAGGCGGTCAAGCTCGCTGACCGGGTACTCGTGCTTTCGGCCGGGCGGATCATCCACGACGCGGTGGTGGACGCCGAGCGCCCACGTCGCCTCGACGACCCTCGGGCGGTCGCGCTGAGGGAGGAGCTCCTGCACCGCCTCGGTGCGAGCGGGGAGACGCTCACGTCGTCGTAGGCCGATGCGGACGGGCAGCCCACAACGTAGCTGCCGATCGTCACGGGGAGCTCGGTGCGTCACCTGCTCCTCACATCACCGACGTTGCTGCGGGTGCGGCCCTGCCGACGTCACCGCGTCATGAAGGCGGTCGAGGCCGACGGCACGAACATCGTCCGCCTCGATCCCGACGGCGCGGCGACCGTCGTGGCCCGCGTCCGTCAGCCGAATGGGTCGTCGTGCGCACCGGTCGTCCCAGGTGTGGCGCCGAGCAGGGCAGGGCGTTCGGCCTTCTCGGCGTATTGGGACATCGGGGCAGTACCAGGCTCGGGATGGGGACTGGCGGTGATGTGCCGCGGGGGTGCCGGAGCGAAGGCTCTCTTCACGAGGGGGAACGCACCTTGTCCCGGTGTCGGAGGCGGGTCTGCGGGTCCTACTTGGCACAACAGTGAGACATGCCGCCGGGGGGATCCGGGAAGCCGGTTGTCGAGGCTCTCCGCGCCTCCGACCGCATCCTGATCTTCGGTGAGCGGCACCTGCGGAGCGTACTTGCCGAGTACGGCGCCCATTACAACGGTCGGCGGCCACATCGGGCGCAGCGACTTCTCCCGCCCCGCCCCGATCATTCCGCCCCGGACCTTTACCAGCAGCGGATCAGACGCCGACCGATCCTTGGAGGCCTGATCAACGAATACGAACGTGCAGCCTAAACCGCAGGTCAACGCCGACAACCGAGTTCTTGAACCCGACAGGGTCCGAAGGTGGTTTCAGGTGAGGTCGTCCAGGCGGGGGAGGAGCCGCTGTGCATTGCGGGTGGTCAGGGCGCGCCAGGTGTCGCC
>JAODNO010000147.1 GCA_025465235.1 Pseudonocardia sp. | reverse complement strand
GGCTGGCCGGCCGGTATCCGGTCTGGGTGACGACACCCCCCCGCCCGCAGGACGTGCCGGGCGCGGTGGCCCGCGCCTGGCACGAGGCACGGCACGGCCGCGGTCCGGCAGTGGTGATCGTGCCGAGCGACGACTGGGGCGCTCCTGCCGACGACACCCCGTTGGGCGCACCCGCGGTGCTGTACCGCGCGTCGGCCGTCGACCCGGCCGCGGTAGAGGCGCTCGCCGTCATGGTCAGCCGCGCCGAGTCGCCGGTACTCGTCGTGGGTGCCGACGCCGACGACGCCGAGACGTGGGCGGCCCTGGTAGCGCTCGCGGAGCGGCTGCGCTGCCCGGTGTGGCAGGAGTCGTTCGCCGCGCGCGCCGGGTTCCCGCAGGACCACCCGCAGTTCTGGGGGCACCTCCCCGCCGGCCGGGCCCGCCTGCGGCACGCGCTGGCCGGCCACGACGTCGTGCTCGCGGTCGGGGCGCCGGTGTTCCGGCAGTACCCGTTCGAGCCAGGCCCGCTGGTCGAGGACGGGACGAAGGTCGCACTGGTCACCGACGATGTCGAGGACGCCCATCACAGCCCCGTCGATCTCGCCGTGGTGGCGCGGCCGGCGCCGGTCTGCCGGCAGCTCGCTGCGCGCGTGCCCGAGCGGGACGACGAGCCGGTTTCGCCGCCCGATCCCATCCCGGCGCCGCGACGACCGCGCGCGGGGGAGCCGCTGCGCGCCGCCCACGTGATGGCGGCACTCGCCGAGCGGATCCCGGTCGAGACCGTCGTCGTCGAGGAGACGCCGTCAACCCGTCCCGACCTGCACCGGCTGGTTCCGGCGCGGCGCCCGATGGGTTTCCTCAGCGCGGCAATGGGCGGGCTGGGGTTCGCGATGCCCGCTGCGATCGGCGTGCGGATGGCCCGACCGGAAGACCCGGTGGTAGCCGTGGTCGGGGACGGTTCGTCGCTCTACGCGATCCAGTCACTGTGGAGCGCGGCCCACTACGGCTGCGGCGTGCTGTTCGTCGTCCTCGCCAACGGCCGCTACGTGATCATGGACCGGCTGGCCGAGCAGCACGGGAGCGGGAAGGCGCCGTGGCCGCCGTTCGAGGAGGTCAGCGTGCACCGGTTGGCGCAGGCCCTGGGCTGCCCTGGCGAGCGGGTGGACAGCTACGACGCGCTCGTCGCGGCCCTCGACGCGGTCGTCCCCACGCTGGCCCGGCGTACGGAGCCGCTGGTCCTGGAGGTAGCGGTGGAGCCAGACCTAGCCGAGGTATGAGCTTCGTACGCCGTACGCGGTAGCTCTCGCGCGTCGGAAGCGGTCGACGGGGGGCGAAAGTGACGATCTTGGTTGACGGGTGCGACCGTCGACCGGTTCCGTTGAGGCTGCAACTCGGGGAGCTACGATCGAGGGTCACCCGCGTGGTGGAGCGAACCGTTTCGTGCCGGGCACGAGCGCGACCCGCCCGATGCCGCCGTACTGGTTTGCGTAGGTCAGCGCCATCGCGAGGTCCGTGAGCCCGTTGGTGCCCGTGCCGTCGAGGAACTGCGTGCTGAGTACGCCGAACGCCCTGCCGTTGCCGTCGAGGTAACCGCTGCCGGAGTCGCCTGGGCGACCGGGTGGAGTGGTGTTCACGCGATGCGACCGCCCACCGCCGCTGTCGCTGACGGCTTTGCCCTCCTTGACCACGATGCCGCCGTTGTTCGGCTGGTAGCTGAAGACCGGTTCCCCGCTCCGCAAGCCGTCCGTGTCGAGGGCGGTCGGGCCGCCCAGCATCGGCACGCTCGGGTCGACTGCTCCGGCGTCCGCCCCGTCGAGCGCGACGAGAGCGAAGTCGTTGAGCAGGCACAGCGACTGGTCGGTCTCGCCCCGCTGCTGCATCGTCGCCCACGAGCTGTACGCGAGGCGGCCGCTGCTGCTGGCGCCGTTTCCGCGGTCGATCAGCACGGTGCTGCCGAGTGGCAGCGTCGTCTCCCGGCAACCGCTCAGGCCCGTCGGTGGGCCGGTTCCGGCGCAGTGGGCGGCGTATCCGAGGTAGGTCGTGCCACCGCTCTTGAACACGAACGAAGCCGTGCAGGCGTTGGCGCCACCCTGGCCGACGGGGCTGAGCATGAGGATGCCGGGGGCGATGGCCTCGGCCGATGACGACTGTCCGGGTACGGCCGGTGCGGCCGTGGCAGCGGACGCAGGTCCGGCGACGGCCAGTACTGCCGCAGCGACCAGCGCCGCGACAGCGTGGAGCACGGTGCGACGACGATCCACAGGAACCCCCTCGTGAGCGCGCTGCCACGACTGTAAGGGCGGAGGCGCGGGCGAGCCGCCGAGCGACGGGGTGGTTGCATCCGGAGCAATGGGGCCGTGGGGAGGGTGAGGCCACCCCCCTTCCGGGCTATCCAGGTGCCACCCCTGGCTGCACTCGCCCCATCTGACACGCTGGGGGTGCTCCCCCCGTGTGGGCCTGGCGCCTGCGGCCACCGCAACCGAGAGGACTCTCGTGCCGGAAGTCCTGGCCGTGTGTGATGCGGTTTTGTACAGCCCGTGGCTGCTACCCGTGCTCGTGGTCCTGATCGCGCTCGACGGGCCCTTCCCGGTGTTGCCCAGCGAGACACTCCTGATGACGGCTGCCGCGGTGGCGTTCGGAAGCCACGACGTGACGGGTGTGGTCGGCCTGTTCGTCGCCGCGCTGGTCGGCTCGGCCGCCGGCGATCTCCTGGTGTTCGGCCTCGGGCGCTCCTCGCACCGGGTGCTGGCCAAGACGATCGACGCCGAGGGCGGGTTGTCGAGCTGGGTGCGCCGCCACCTCCTGCCGCGTCCCGGGATCGCATTGGTGGGAGCCCGGTTCGTGCCCGGCGGGCGGTTGGTGAGCACGGCTGCTGCGGGCCGCTACGGGCTGGGGCTACACCGTTTCGTGTTCTGGTCGCTGGCCAGCTCCGGGGCCTGGAGCCTGTACATGCTGCTGATCGGTCTGCTGCTCGGGCCGATCACCGGTGGCAGTCCCGTGCTCAGCCTGCTTGCCGGTCTCGTGATGGCCGTGTTGACGGCGCTGGCGTTCGCCGTGGGCCGGCGTATTCAGATGTGGCGGGCCGTCCGCCGGGCCGAACCGCTCGGCGAGCTGGTGGCGCCCCGCTGACCACGCCATACTCGGCCCGTGCGCGAACAGCGGTGGGTGGCCCACGTCGGTGAGGACAACGCCCGCTGGCTCTCCACCGAGAGCCGCACGGCGCGGCTCGCCTCCGAGTACCGGCCTCGCGACGTCGGCGGAGGTCGCATCGAACTCAGTGCCCTCGCCCTGGGTGCTTCTCGCGAGCTCGGCGAGGAGGAGGACGGCTACATCACCGATGACGGTGACGGGCTCCGGGTCTGGGTCGCGGACGACGCCTTCGAGCTGCTGCTCGTCGAGAATTAAGAGCGGCAAACCCAAACGAGAGCGCTGCTCTTGACTGTGCTCGCCGGTGCTGGTTCACTGCTCATGCGCAAGAGCACTGCTCTCGCGCATCGGATCCCGGAGGAGATCACCATGAGCAGTGCCCGCTACGTCCGCGCCACCCGTGGCGCTGCCGTCTTCAACGACATCGTCGCCTGGCTCACCCGTACGGGCCTCAGCGTCTGGGGTTCCCGGCTGCTGGCCGTTCGTGGCCGGAAGACCGGCGAGTGGCGCACGGTCCCGGTGAACCTGCTCACCTTCGAAGGTGAGCGCTTCCTGGTGGCCCCGCGCGGGCACACCCAATGGGTGCGCAACCTCCGCGTCGCCGGCGGAGGAGAGCTGCGTGTCGGCCGCCGGGTCGAGGACTTCACGGCCACGGAGATCACCGACGACGACAAGCCCGCCGTGCTGCGGGAGTACCTGCGGCGCTGGAAGTTCGAGGTCGGGGTGTTCTTCGACGGCGTCGATGCCTCGGCGACCGATGAGGAACTGCGGGCCATGGCGCCCGGTTATCCGGTGTTCCGGCTGGTCTGACCGCCGGGGGGAATCAACCGGTGCCGGCGGAGGCTCCCCATTGTCCGCCGGCCCCGGTCACTCGGCACAACGCACGACCTTTCGCGTAGTTTCGGTCGATCTGCACTCTCCGTCGAGTGGGGGAATACGGTCTGTGATCGGCGTGACGCCCGATGCGCGCCTCTGAGCGCTGAGCGGCGATCTGGCAGGGCTGAACGGGCGAGTCTCTGCGGGGAGTGCGCTCGCCACATTGCGGAGGCAATCGCTATGGCGTTCGCGCCCATGGTCGACCGGCCCCGTGCTTCGTAGCGTCCTCGGAGCCCCGCGCGTGCTCGAGGAGGAGTCATGCTCCAACGTTCCGGTCGTTCCCCAGCGGCCTTGCTCATCGCCGTCCTCGCCGTGCTGCTCGCCGGCTGCGGCGCACCCGGCTCAGGCGGTTCGGACGCCGGTGGCAACAGCGCGACCGCGCCGTTCCGCGTCGGGCTGGTG
>JAODNO010000133.1 GCA_025465235.1 Pseudonocardia sp. | reverse complement strand
CGGGGATGGTGCGGACTTCGGCCAGCGGCACCTGGTGGGCCCGCCAGGTGCCCTCGACCTGCACCTCGTCGACCAGCGCGGGGCCGGTCCACCCCTTGGGGGTCCGCAGCACAATCATTGGCCAGGTCGGCCTCTCCTGGGGCCCACCGGCCCGGGCCCGCGCCTGGATCGCTGCGATGTCGTCGAACGCGTCGTCGAACCCCGCCGCCATCGCGCGGTGCACCTGCGCCGGGTCGTCCCCGCTAACGATGATCGGGCGGTGCCCGTAGCCCTGCAGCAGCGCGACCAGCTCCGCCTCGGGGATCCGGGCGAGCACCGTCGGGTTGGCGATCTTGTAGCCGTTCAGGTGCAGGATCGGCAGCACCGCGCCGTCGCGAGCCGGGTCGAGGAACTTGTTCGAGTGCCAGCTCGCCGCGAGCGGCCCGGTCTCCGCTTCCCCGTCCCCGATGACACAGGCCACCACGAGGTCGGGGTTGTCGAACGCGGCGCCGTAGGCATGGACCAGGGCGTACCCCAGCTCGCCGCCCTCATGAATCGAACCGGGTGTCTCCGGCGCCACGTGGCTGGGAATCCCGCCCGGGAAGGAGAACTGCCGGAACAACCGCCGCAGCCCGTCGGTGTCCCGACCGATCTGCGGGTACACCTCGGTGTAGGTGCCCTCAAGGTAGGCGTTGGCCACGATCCCCGGCCCCCCGTGCCCCGGCCCGATCACATACATCGCATCGACGTCGCGCGCCCTGATCACGCGGTTGAGGTGCACATAGAGCAAGTTCAGTCCGGGCGTGGTACCCCAGTGCCCGAGCAGCCGCGGCTTGACGTGCTCGGGCCGCAACGGCTCGGCCAGCATCGGGTTGTCCATCAGGTAGATCTGACCCACCGACAGATAATTCGCTGCGCGCCAGTACGCGTCGATCAGGTCCAGATCCATCAGCAGTCCTCCATAGACCTCCGAGATGACGTGTCACCGAGGTCCTTGAGGCGACGACACATGACACCACATCCGCCGCAGGACGCGAGCGAATACCGCCGCCCCTCTCTGCATTCGGCAGCGAGATGTACTCCCCCGCGCAGCCCCGGTCAACCTGCGGACCGCGCGGCTCAAAGCGGGCATCCCCCGATGGTCACGCTGCTCCCGGATCTCCCGAGCAACCGGAGCTGATCGCCATCGTGCGCCGCGGTGGCCACAAGCCGGTCACTCCCGAGATCAAGCGGATGTTGCGTGCGGTGCCGCTGCCGCACACGAGCAGGCATCCCTTCAGTGATGTCGCCGTTGCGCTGCCGTAGAACTATGCCGCCCTGCGGCATCCTGCGCTCGACGAGGCCGCGTGGCTGCACGTTGTGGACGAGCGCGACCAGGCGCGCGGAGCTGCGCACCCTGGCCACGCGCGCACACCGGACCCAGCCGATGGACACGGCCTTCCACGCGGAGCCGGCCTGGAACGGACGGGCGACGAGTGTGACCACGGCGTTCCGCACGATCCCTGGGTGCTGCGGGACTTCAGCGCAGGCCCCGCCGCCGTCAGGGCACCGGGTAAGGACTTCGAGCAGGAGCCGGTGATCGCCGTCCTCTCCTCCCACTTGCGCGGACGTACCGCGGACGCGCGCACCGGCCGGACGCTGCAGCGGGTCCTCCTCACCGCAAAGGCGGACGGGCTGGCGGTGTCGTTCCTGTCCCAGATCGTCGAGATCCCCCAGAGACGGGAGAGTGAAGGCGTTCACGGTGGCATCCACCCCGCGGGTGATGACCTTGGTCTTGAAATGGCTGCTGCATCGAGCGTGGGCGAGCGCGCCGCCCGGATGCCGGAAGATCAGCTTGCCTTGTTCTGGGCAGGCGATGTCGAGGTAGTCCGTGACGAGCGCTTCGAAGAACCCGTGAGCGTGGCGGAATGCGGCGAACACGAGGGTGCGGGAGACCTCGATCTGGCGCACCGACATCCGTCGGCGGTCCTGCGGCGTTCCGTAGGCGCCTGCGCCGTCGGACCCATCCAGAGCCCATCCGAACTCAGGCGCGCCACCGGTGTCTGCAGTCCGGAACGAAACCCCCGACCGACACGGTGGATCCAGGCTCAGCCCGATGACCCGGCCTCAGTCTCCTCAACCCCATTTCCTCTTTCGGAAGTTCCGTCGCGTCTTTGTCCGGTTGCTGCCCCCTGTTCTCGGATGGGGAGTATGCTACGGCTACTGAGGACATTTCGAACGTCAGCATCCATGCGGCGTCGTCGTCAGCGCACGACAGTTTCGGTCTCCTCCGGGGCCGGAGACAGGAGTGCCGACATGACGTCGGTCCTCAAGAGTCATCACCGCACGCCACTGCCGGATCCCGGCGCAGGCTCCAGGCCGCCCGCCTTTCGTGATCCACCGCCCATGGCCTCCTGGATGATGGCTGTTCACTGCGGACGCGGGATCCGATGGCGGAGCCGCCCGGCACTGGTCGCCCGCGGTGGCTGACCGGTTGGGCGGGGTGGCTCGGGTCGCGCTGAGCACGGATGCCTAGAACGTCGAGTCCCAGCGCATCATGATTGTCGGCCGCCGGGTCGTCCGGCCGGCCTGCTCCGGCTCCTGGGACGAGGACACGATCAGGCAGATCGGCTGCGACTCCCCGGCCTGTTCGCGACGGGCGCCCACCCCGGACCCGGCCGGTCCCGCGGGCGCGGCGAGCGGAGCGTGAGCATCCCAGCGTTGGGAGTCCGACGGCGGACGGACGCGTCCGGAAACTGACCTAGCCCCGTCCGGACCCGAGTGCGACCGGCCGCACAGCCGCCGCCCGCGAGCGCCGCCCGCGAGCTGACCCTGCTTGGTCGTCTGCCAGCGCGACGAGAGCGGTTCTTTCGCTCACGAACGGCGCGCTTCCCGCCGCGATCTCGCAGTTCGCCTTCTCCGGCGGAAACAAATGATCCCTACGCACCCATGAGGAGCACCATGAACATTCTGATCGTCGTCGTCGTCGTTGTCGTCCTGCTGATCCTGCTGGCCGCGGCGGTGAAGATCATCAAGCAGTACGAGCAGGGTGTCCTGTTCCGGCTGGGCCGGGTGCTGGGCGTCCGGGAACCCGGGCTGCGGCTGATCATCCCGTTCGTCGATGTGCTGCACCGGGTGTCGCTGCGGATCATCACGATGCCCATCCAGTCACAGGGCATCATCACCCGCGACAACGTCAGCGTCGATGTGTCAGCGGTCGCGTACTTCCGCGTGATCGACGCGGTGAAGTCGGTCGTCGCGATCGAGAACGTCTACGCCGCAATCGACCAGATCGCCCAGACCACGTTGCGGAAGGTCGTCGGTCAACACTCACTCGATGAGACGCTGTCCGAAACCGATCGCATCAACCTGGGCATCCGCAAGATCCTCGATGTCACCACCCTCGACTGGGGTGTGGAAGTGACCCTGGTGGAGCTCAAGGACATCCAGCTGCCCGACAGCATGAAACGGGCGATGGCCCGCCAAGCGGAGGCCGAGCGGGAGAAGCGGGCAAAGATCATCAACGCTCAGGGAGAGTCCCTGGCCGCCGCCGCACTCGGCGACGCCTCCGACATCATGATGGCCCATCCGCTGGCGCTGCAGCTGCGTAACCTGCAGAGCCTGGTCGAGATCGGCGTGGACAAGAACACCACCGTCGTGTTCCCCGCCCCACTGATGAGCACCATCGGGGAGCTCGGGTCCTTCCTCGCCCGCGAAACGGCCGCCGCGAGCCCGCCGACGCCGGTCACCGCCGAGAGCACGCCGCTGCGCGTGGCCGCGGCGGCAACGAACGGAGCAGCCGAACCCGACTAGCACCCGTCCGCCGTGCGATCGCCGGCCGTGCGAGCTTGTACCCGAGCAGACACCCGACGGCCCATAGCGAACAACCCGAACTCGAATTGACTCGCGATCGTGGCGGATGCCCTCCACTGGCGACTTGACGCGCTACGGGCACGCCCTCGGAGCTGTCCGGACGGCCGGAGACGAGGCCCAGACGTGTCATTCGGCCTCTTCTCCCACCGCCGAGAGCGGTCGACCATCGGGTTCGGAAAATTCGTCTAACCAACTAAGTCTCAGGAGAGCGACATGGCCTTGGTCCGCAACGTGTATGACCATGGTGGAATCTGGATTGGCACCGCGGCTACGAGCGGCGACGTCTATGATCACAGCGGCGTCAGAATAGGCACTGCGACCACGGCTGGCGACGTCTATGATCACGGGCGCGTCCGGATCGGGAGGATTCGAGCCACTGTGTAGCCGTGGATGTTTTCGCTTCGAAGAGCGCAGTCGCGTCGACACCGGGCATCACCGACGTCGCAGCGGCTTGGCCCGTTCCGCTCCGCGGCAAGACCATCACCGCCCGCGGCCGCACGGGCCGCGACCACGCCGGGCCGCGATCGAGGCGCGGTCGAGCGCGGCGAGCTTGGACCGGGACGCGCTCGTCGGGGCGATGCGAGACCTGCGGGACGGGTGGGAGTACCACCTCCAGGGCCGCCGTACCCGAGCGACATCGTGATCGCCATGGAGATCGGGGCGAGGACCGCCGGGCTCGAGGAGGCAGCCGAAACTCTCCGGACGACAGCCGAGCGGGAGGGCGTCCTGGCGTGCGGGAACGTCCCGTGTCGGGGCGGCCGCCAGGCCTGACTCGCACCACTTCAGGATCGGATCGGCGCCGGCGTGTGGGTCTCCAGAAGTCGGCCTGAGCTCGTGACCTGCGGCGATCGGTGCTCTCCAGCGGCGGGCATGATCGTGAACGTGTCGCTACGCCTGCTCTACCTGATCTTCGATCGGCTTCTCGGCTGGCTGTTGCTGCTCGCCCGCACACCGGCTGCCAAGGACATCGAGCTGCTCGTCCTACGCCACGAGGTCGCCGTACTCCGCAGAACCAACCCGACGCCTGAACTGGGCCGACCGAGGCTTGTCCGCCGCGCTGATCCGACGGCTACCCAGCGTGCTGCACGATCACCGCCTGGTCACTCCGGGCACGATCCTGCGCTGGCAC
>JAODNO010000110.1 GCA_025465235.1 Pseudonocardia sp. | reverse complement strand
CCGATCCACAGGTTGTACAGGCCGGTGAGACGACTCAGTTCGGGGCTTCGGTAGGTGACTATTCGGCTGCTGGTCCCGACCAGGTGCTGCGCGGCCGGTAGCCACCCTCGGAACCGGAACATCCCCTCGGCCTCGCCGTCCGGGCGCAGCTCTCGGGCGTCGTACTGGGAGACCAGCAGGCTCGGCGGGTGCGCGCCCGGGCAGGACACCATGAAGCCGTCGTCGACGAACCGCGCCCCGCACCATCGACAGCGCAGGTGGTAATGGGCTCGACCCGGGACCGGGGGCTCGCCCCGAGAGGTGATCGGGGTGCACCCGTGGTGTCCCGCCCTCACCTGCGGACCTGGGTCGCCGGGGCGTGGTTCACGGTGGCGCGCCGAACGATGCCCACGGGAGTCTGTTGGGTGTCCTGGCCCAGCGGGTTGTCGCGCAACAGCGACACCAGCAGCGGCCGGTCAACACCGCGGCTGGCGCCGAGAACTTCCGCACCGATGTCGTTGACGTCGACGACTGCGACCTCAACCCGGACGTCGAGAGCATCAGTGATGACGCCGGCGAGATGGTCGGCCGTCCCCTCCGGATCGAGCGGCGCGAGCTTGATATGGGTGTTCGACGGCGGGAGCGCGTCGACGTCAGGGCTGTCGATCGCCGCGACCTGCCAGCCGGTGATCGAATAGAAGACCCCGCGGACACCGAAAGGACGCGTCAACGCGGCCGCCACTGTCCCGGCGAGGATCTTCGCCATGCCAACGTCCCGGATCGCCATCTCGAATGACTGCGGCAGGCGCAGGCTGATCCCGGCCGGAGTCCGGGTGACGAATCGCGCGAGCAGTCTCGCCATCGGGCGGACCTGGACCTGGTCCGCCGGCACACAACGCCCCTGGCTGATCGCGACGATCTTCTCGGCGATCACCAGTACATCGCCGGGTTGGAGCGGCACTGCGCAACCACGAACACCCTCCAGAACAACCTCGGTCAACACGTCACCGGGCCAGACGTTCCGGGTCCCGACCGGTATGCGCAGGTACGGGCATCCGTCGTGACCGATCATCGCCAGATGGTGACCTCTGTGCGGCCGGGGCCGCTCGCTAGTCGGCATGGTCGCCCGCCAGCCCAGGTCTCCGATCTCTTCCACATCGCCCTCGGCCATGAAAGTGTGAAGCTGCTCGCGTGGACGATCGACGAAGACACGCAACCACAACTCGACGGTGAATACCCGCCAGAAACGCGCGCTGAGGGGCTCACGACTCGCACAGGCCCTGGTGAACGCCTCGGCTGTGGCCGGCCCGTTCCAGTACCTACGCGCGCCGAAGGCCGGCGAGCGAAAGATCCCCTGGACCTGAGCCCTGCAGACCCGCAGCGATTCCATCGGCTCCACGGGGAGCCGCCGGTCACGGCCGCCGACCCTCGGGCCGGCGCGAGCGTCGCGCGCCGGTTGGGCATGCCACGGAAGAAAGGCCTCCACCGGCAACGGCTCCTCCAGCTCCCTGATGAATTCGGGGAGCCTGGTGAGCAACTGGGGCGCGCTCGGACAGACGGGGGATCCCCGAAATGCGGGCGTGCCGCACTCGGAGCGCCGGACATCCTGCTGTTCCTGCTGTTTGTGCGGCGGGAGTGCGGCTATCTGCAGCGGCGCCGGTTCGTTGTTCGGGATGTAGTCTTTGCCGTTGACAGCAAGATAGCGACCCGCCGGCAGGCGGTGGATCCCGCGAAAGAAAGTGTTGCTGTCGTTACGTGATTTGTGGCCGTCGAGATACTCATACAATCGCCGTTCGTTGACCTCCAGCGGGAGGGACCCATCCTGCAGAATGGATGTGATCGAGGAGGCGAACAACAATCCCGGGCCGGACCTGGCGAAGTACACCGGATCGGCCCCGTGGCCGCCGCGGGCCAAAACGAGCCGAGCCGCTCCCCCTCGTTGATCCACCACCGATATCGTCCACGCGCCGGCCAGCCCAGACAGGCAACCGAGGCCCTGCACCAGATAGGAGCGCAGAACCACCTCCGCGTCCGGCACCGTTCGTGGTGACGGGCCACAGACATCATCAGCCGAATCGTGGATCAGGCCGCTGCCGAATGTGACGATCACGTCACTCATCTCACAGATCGACAACAACCTGCCGTGACCCGTCTGAGTATTCGCATGATCACGAGCGGCGAACGACACGGCCTCGCCCTCGACGGTGACCTCGTCCCCCTCGACCACCGGACGTGAGCCCTCGCACATCGCCGCGAGGAGCCCGGGTCGCCCCGGCCCGAGGAAACCGGCTAGTTCGACAATCGCCACGCCGATCCTTCCACTACTCGATCATTTCTGCGCAGATCGAGGTGTCGCGTCCGCACACCGACCCATCTTGCGCGCGCAATCGTTTCCGCGTGGTTGCGCGCTCACTGCAGGCACCAACCGCTAACGTCGGCCCGACCAGAACGGTTCATGATTCCACCCTGCCCCGGGCGTCTTGGCAAATCCTGGAGCGTCTGGGGCACTTCCCTGGGCGTGGTGTTTCGCGGTTGATTCATGATCTTCTGGTTGCTGTCAGGCGCTGAGCGCTGCGAGTCCGGCTCCTCACCGCCGTCCCCAACCGCACACCAGGACCCTCGAACGTCGGGTAGCGAGTGCGACGACGCGATCGACAGTCCGGCCGGGACCCGCACCAGCGCGGACCGCGGCTTGCACCGTCGTGACACTCGGGGGAATTGATGACCACACCACGGCCTGACCCGTACAGCCGTCCCGCCCAGGTCGCGGCACCGGTCCTCCCAGCAACGACACGCACCCGCATAGGGCCGCTGCAATGGTTCGCCCGGGGAGGCTGGTACGTCTTCGTGGTCGTCCTCTCCCTCGGGATGCTCAGCTTCGTCCCGTTCCTCCACGCCGCCACCCGCACCCGCAAGCCCCTGATGTGGCTGTGGGTCGCGCTCTACACCGCGGCCGTCGTCACGTTATTTCTCTTCACCGGCACAGGGAATGCGGGCGGCTTCGCCGTCGGCCTCATGATCATCGCGTCGGTGCACTCGGTCGTGCTGCGCCAGCAGGTCTGGCCACCGACCGCCGCCCGGCAGCTCGACCCCCACGCCCCCGCGCTTGCCGGCACGTCGACCGACCCCGCAGTCGCTGCGGTCCTGGCCGCCCGAGCCCGACGCGAGGACTCCCGCCGCCTGGCAGCCGGCGACGCCCAGATGGCCCGAGAACTACGCATCGGCCGGCCCGAACTCCCCCGCACCTACGACGACGGCGGACTCGTCGACCTCAACAGCGCTCCCCCGCAGGTCATCGCGCACACGTGCGAAATCGAGCTCGCCACGGCCACCATGATCACCAATGCCCGCGCCGCAGGAATCACCTTCACCACGGTCGACGACGTCTTCTCCTTCACCGATATCCCCTACCCGCTCTGGGACCGCATCCGCGACCGCGCGCTCGTCATCTCCGGCTAACTCCACAGCGCACACACCGGTGCAGTCGTGTCGCATACCGGCTCGGCCGCGCTGGGCTACTCGGCACAGCAGCCGGATCCGCCAACGCGCCGCCTTGCAAACACCCGGGCTGGTATGGAAGGGCTGACTTCCGCAGTTCCTGCGCCCCCTGCTCTGTCCGGAGAGGCGGCGACGGCTGCATGCCGCTGCCGGACCTTCGGTGACGGACTCGCTCGCCGGCGGGCGAACCCTCCCCTGGAGACGCGAAGACGCGATCGCTTCCGCGGCCGCTCAGATCATGGTCATGGTCATGGTGCGGCGTGCCGAGGTCTCGGCGCAGTCAGTGATACTGACTCCGGAACCGACGGTAAGACATCGTGAACCCGCGCCTTCCGAGGATCAAGGCGGGCAACGCCGGCCCGCTCACTAAACCTCCGGCCCCTTCGCGGCCGCCGGGCCCGCTACCCGGCCCCACCGTCCTGGGCTGCCTCTGATCACCGAATCGATTGGCGGACCAGACATCAATGTCCCGCGGTCGCGGCGCTGCCACGAGCAACAGCGCCGTCAGCCTTGACGAGGGCGCACGTCCGCGACCTGCCTGCTCGGGTGACCTCTGACCATGCCGGCGCAGCACGCGGGCCATCACGTCTGCTTCGGAGAGGCCATGCTGCTCGGCGCCCTTCCAGACGGCGTACCTGAGCACGTCCTGCCGTGAGCCCTCGCGGAC
>JAODNO010000099.1 GCA_025465235.1 Pseudonocardia sp. | reverse complement strand
ATCGCGCCGTCGTACGCCCAGAAGAAGGCGCCGAGGAGGAGGCCTTTCTCGGCATTGCTGAGCTGCAGGTGGAGATCTTCGGTGATGAAGGGGAGCGCGACGCTCAGGTTGGCCCTGTCGAGGTAGTTGAGCGATAGGCCGAGGAACGCGAGCGTGAGGATGCGGTAGCGGATACGGCTGGCCCCGGTAGGCGCCTTCGCGATGAAGGTGCGTTCGAGGGGGCGGGAGGCTCCGGTCGACGATGACACCCGGGCACCGTACCTGCGGTGTAGCCGATCCTCTAGCCAGAGATCGACGTCTGCTCACCCCTGGTTGTCGTGCCAGCGCGACACTCGGCCGGTCAGTGTTCTTGCGAGAAGCCTCGCCGGAAGCTCCATGCTGATCGGCCCGTGAGCCGTGGGTTCCAGTGCTTGTCGCAACGCACCTGATCACGAAGGGCGTGTCGATGCCGAGGCGCGGGCGTAAGCGCAGGCTGGATATCGAGTCGGAGTACTGGTTGCTCCTGGCATCTGTGGGCACAGTCGAGGCGGGCAGACCGGTTGGGATCGTCCGCAAATCTGGCTCCTGCGCGACGGGGTGTTCGTCGCTCAGGAGGTCGGCGGGGTCTGCGGTTCGAGGCTTCCCAGCTAGCCGTTTCGTTCGTAAGATCGGTCGGGCCCGAGAATTCGGGGAATCAGTACTTCGTCCGGGCACCGCGGTGGCGCGTGCTCTTTGTCATCGTCACGAGTGGAGCGTTCGCTGACAGAAGACGCATGCTCGAGGGTCACATCGAGGCCGTTCCCGGGCGCTCCGCTGTACAGTCCGAGTGGTCGTGGGGGACATGCGGGGTTCGGCGCCGTGGTGGGCGCTGGCGACCGGTGGACAACTTCGACGTAGCGCGATCGGGCTGCGGACTCGCACCAGTGCCCATTCGGTGAGGGCAGGCACAGGCTCCGCCCAAGGTTCGAATGGGCTTTCGGATCAGATTCGACGACTGCGGACCCGCTCGGTGGCGTCGTAGTCCAGCCGGGCCTGCTCGACCTTGCCCAGATCGACCGACCACTCGGCGAGTGCCGCGAACAGCGGCGCCAGGCTGCCCCAGTTCACTGACTTCGTACTCCACCCGCGGCGGGACCCCGGGGTGATAGGTGCGTGCGGTTCGCCCGAGGCTCGCCACTTCGGCGGGCCTATCCCGGCACCCGTGACCTCCCTTAGCGTGAGCTGCCTCACGCGCTGGGGGTCGGCTCATGATTCGGACGGTAAGCGGTGGTTCCGGGGGCTGCCGGCGGTCGTCCGGCCTCGCCCGATGAGGCGATCACCCGCCTGAAGTTACGTCCAACACCCCCGGCGGACAGCCAGCCGCAGTCTTAAGGCGGCGCCCACGACGAGGAGCAGCAGCCATGTCACAAGAAGAGCTGGACCCGTCCCACATCATGCAGGTCGGCGTTGCGTTCTGGGCATCGAAGACGTTGCTCTCAGCTGTGGAACTGCAGCTGTTCACGCATCTCGGTGTCGACTCGATGAGTGGCGAGGAGATCCGTGAGCGGCTCGGCCTGCACCCGCGAGGGACCTACGACTTCCTCGATACGCTCGTCGCGCTGCAGTTCCTGGAACGGGATGGCGACGGTAGCGACGGCCGCTACCGCAACACCGCTGAGACCGCGGCGTTCTTGAACAAGCAGAACCCGACCTACATCGGCGGAATATTGGAGATGTACAACGCGCGGCTGTATCGATTCTGGGGCGATCTCACCGAGGCGCTGCAGACCGGCACGCCGCAGAACGAGATCAAGCAGACCGGCAAGCCGATGTTCGATGAACTCTACAGCGACCCAACCAGGCTCGAGCAGTTCATGAACGCGATGGCGGGAATTTCACTTCGCAACTTCCAGGTGTTGGCTAGGTTATTTGACTTTTCCAAGTACAAGACGGTGTGCGACGTCGGGGGCGCGACCGGCCAGCTGTGCACGATTCTTGCCACGCACCATTCGCACCTCAGGTGCACGACCTTTGACCTGCCGGTCGTCGCGCCGATCGCCGAGAAGACCATCGCAGCCGCGGGCCTGGCCGACCGTGTGGCAATTGCCTCGGGGGACTTTTTCGTGGATGCCCTGCCACGGGCGGATGTCATCACAATGGGCCTGGTCCTGCACGACTGGAACCTGGATCACAAGATGCACCTGATCAGGTCGGCCTACGACGCCCTACCCGAGGGTGGGGCGCTCATCGTCATCGAGCACCTGATCGACGACGCTCGCCGCGAGAACACGTTTGGGCTGATGATGTCGCTCAACATGCTGATCGAGTTCGGCGACGCCTTCGACTTCACTGGCAGTGATTTCACCGGGTGGTGCCGGGAGACAGGTTTTCGGGAGGTCGAGATCCGGCCGTTGGCCGGTCCGGCAAGTGCCGGCATCGCATACAAGTAGCCGGCGCCGATCGACGTTTCTCGCAGTAGACGCGAGCACCGCTATCCCAGACTTGGCGGCGATGGGGGCCTCGCACCCGAACACCGACCAATCTACGATCCGCCACGCTGGACAGCCACGGCAGGATCCTCACGATGAGCGCCGCGATCACCCCGACACCGGACGCCGTCCTCGTTTGGCACCCCAGCGAGCTACGCAATCCCCGCCCGAACCGGCCCGAACTCTCGCTAGCCAGTTGCCTCAGGTCTCCCACCACAGGAAGCCGGGCCGTCGTCTACAGGACTACAGCTGACCAAGGCGTTGCCGGGCGTCTTTGACCTCCTCTCCGAGGCGCAACGCCACCCTCGGCACCCTGGAGACTGCGCCCGATGCGGTCGACGTGGCAGACGCCGGTCAACACCTCGCTGGACCCCCGCCCCCGCCCTTGCCGCCGGAAGCCTCCTTGGCGGACTGGTCTCCGGCCGCCAGCACTGGCTGGGCGCAGACCAGCGCTCACGGCCGCGTCCCCGCGCTCGCCGCCGCCGCGCGCATCTCGGCCACGGCCTTCCCACCGGCGCCTCACCCTCCTCGTCAGCCTGCTCGCGCTCGCCGTGACTGCAGGAAACCTGATCGGCGCTGGGCGACCCGTACGCCACCACGCCCGACCTCGTCGCCCCGCCGTGCCCCGTTGGGGGGCTTGTCGCTCCCGTGGCGCGGGCGGACACTCGACCGCCCGCTTCTTCCTGCACCAGCAGCCAGGGTCATGACACAGCCACGTTTATCTCGTTGGGAGACTGCGTCTCGCAACGCCCCGCCTGGAGGTTCTGATCATGGACGTTGCGTTAGTCGTTCCGGGCGACGGTGAAGTGGCCATGAACGGTCCGATCCGCATCCGGATTCTCGAAGACGGCACCAACACCGGCCACCGCATCGGGATCACCGAGAACGTCCTGGCGCCGGCGACTACGGGGCCGCCGCAGCACATCCACCGCGAGCACGTCGAAACTTTCTTCGTGGTCTCCGGAACCGTGCGCTTCACCTCCGGCACCGAGCACGCTGACGTCACCGCCGGAGGTTTGCTCACCGTGCCCATCGGCGTCCCGCATACCTTCGCCAACCCCGATGCCGACGAGCCGACGACCTTCCTGTGCACCGTCACCCCGGACCGCTACATCAATTACTTTCGCGAACTCGGCGCCCTGCGCCCCGGACCCAACGGCCTCGACCCGGCCGTCGTCCTCGCCATCATGAGCCGCTACGCCACCGAGCCCTACCGCGGCTGACACCCGAGTCATCCCTGTCGATCCCACAAGTGACATCGGGCCGGGATGCCGATCCAGATCGTGTGCGGCGCCCAACGAGCGCAGCGCCAGAAGACGAGCCGGTCAAGGTAGCGGGTACGCCATGGGATCGAACCCTGAACCCACGGACTAAAAGATCGCGGCTTGATGCCGCCTCGGCCTTCCGCTGGTCAGGGTGACAGCCGTCTTGTACACACTGCCTCCGCTGGCCACTTGCGCCGGAGATTCGCAGTAGTGATTGACACTGTGTCCACAGTGGATGATCGTGGTGGGTTCGGACGTGCT
>JAODNO010000096.1 GCA_025465235.1 Pseudonocardia sp. | reverse complement strand
GACCGGTCCGACGACGTGCTCGAGCCGATCACCACATTCGGCTCGCCGCTGGTGGTCGGCCTGCACGAGATGCCGTTCACCGTGCTGCAGAGCGCCTTCGACGCCCTGTACCCGGCCGGCCTGCAGTGGTACTGGCGGGCAGACTTCTTCAACTCGATCTCCGACGCCGCCATCGACGTGCATCGCAAGTACGGCGAGCAGCTGCCCTCCGGCCACTCCACCATGCACCTGTACCCCATCGACGGCGCCGCATCCCGCGTGCCGGAGGGCGCGACAGCCTTCTCCTACCGGGACGGCGGGTGGGCAGGGGTCATCGTGGGCGTTGACCCGGATCCGGCTCACGCGGAAGCCATCTCGCGCTGGGCCCGCGACTACTGGGAGGAGCTGCACCCGACCTCGGCAGGCGGCGCCTACGTCAACTTCCTGATGGACGAAGGACAGGACCGGGTCAGGGCGTCCTACCGGGGCAACTACGAACGGCTGGCCCAGGTCAAGAACCGCTACGACCCGGATAACACGTTCCACATCAACCAGAACATCCGCCCCACCCACAGGTCGATGCCGTCGGCCTGACGCGGATCAGCCGCCCCGTCCTGCTCGCGCGGATCGGGGCGGTGTCACCGCCTCTCGCTGCCGTGCACGAGCGGCAACAGCAGCTCGTGCTCCAGCAGGTAGCGCAGGATGAACTCGTGTGAGGTCGCGAGGTGAATGCGCGTCAGCTCGGCGGCGCCTGCCGCGTCACCGGCACGGACCGCTGCGAGGATCTGCCGGTGCTCGTCATGCAGGTGGTCGACGTCGCCGAACACTCCGACGTGCAGGTACAGGTAACGATCCGTCAACCGCCTGAGGTGCTCGGTCAGTTCGATCATCCGTGGCCGGTCGACGCAGGTGTACACGTGCTCGTGGAACCGCGCGTTGGCCTCCATCCAGTCGGCCGCTGAGGGCGCCGACTCCATCACCTCGACGAGCGACGCCATCTGCGCGATCTCGGCGCGACCGACGTTGGGCACGGCCAGCCGGGTGAGCACCGGCTCGACGGCTTCCCGCAGCTCGTAGAGCTCCTGCAGCTCGGCGATCGACAGCTCGCGCACGACGGAGGTGGCCGCGCCCAGGTCCACCAGGCCCTCGTTGGCCAGGACCTGCAGCGCGTCCCGGGCCGGCATGCGGCTGACGTCGTACTCCGCCGCGATCCGCGACTGGGACAGAACGGTGCCCGGCTTCAGCTCACCGCTCAGCACGCGACGGCGGAGATCACGGGTGATGCGCGCCGCTGCCGATTCAGCCGTCGCCATGTGACCTCCTGCGCAGTCCTTGGCGCCAGTATGCACGCCGGCTACGGATGGCCGACCTTGCCCGACCTTGTGCCACATGTCACGACGGTGGCACCGAACTAGCGTCAAGCCGTATACCGATCTTAGTGATGCGTATACGCACCGAGGGAGTTCGTACATGACCGCCACTGCCCCGTTCACGTCCGACGCCGAGCCGACCGGTTCCCTGCCGACCGGGTTGCGCATCGGCGGCGCCGTCGTGGAGGGCCGAGCCGCACCGATCCAGGTCACGAACCCGGCGACCGGCAAGGTCTTCGCCGAGGTGGCGAGCGCGAACGAGGAGGACATCGACGAAGCAGTACGCGTCGCCGACCAGACCTTCCGCTCAGACGAGTGGCGCGATCTCCCGATCCAGGACCGTGCCCGCCTGGTCAACCGCTTCGCCGACGGCATCGAGGCGCGGATGACGGATCTCTACCGCCTCGAGACCATGAACAACGGCCGCCCGATCACGGAGACCAAGGCGCAGATCACGCGGCTCGCCGAGTGGTACCGGTACAACGCGGCCCTGCTGCTGGCGGATCGCGGATCGGTGGTGCCGCTTCGCGGCGACTACCACGCCTACACGAGCCGCTTCCCGCTCGGCGTGGTCGGGATCCTGTCCTCGTTCAACCACCCGATGATGATCGCCTCGAAGAGCCTCGCCCCGGCGCTGGCCACCGGCAACACTGTGGTGCTCAAGCCGTCCGAGCAGACGCCGCTCACCGCGCTGCTCCTGGGCCAGATCGCCCAGGAGGCCGGCATCCCCGACGGCGTGCTCAATATCGTCCCCGGCCTCGGCCCGACAGCGGGGGCCGCATTGACGGAGCATCCCCTGGTCAAGAAGGCGGTGTTCACCGGAGGCACCGAGCCGGGCCGGGCGATCGCGCTCGCGACGGCAAAGCGGTTCGCCAAGGCGACGCTGGAGCTCGGCGGCAAGTCCCCCGTCCTGATCTTCGACGACACTCCCATCGACATCGCCGCGCGCGGTGCCGCCTTCGGTGGCTTCATCGGAGCCGGTCAGACCTGTATCGCCGGGAGCAGGCTGCTGATCCAGCGCCGGATCTACGACGACGTCGTGGAGGCCCTGTCCAAGGTGGCCGGATCGATTCGCATCGGCGACCCGGCCCTGGAGAGCACCCAGCTCGGTCCGGTGATCTCGAAGCGGGCTCAGGCGCGGATCCTCGACTACGTCGAGATCGGCCGCGCCGAGGGTGCCAGGGTCACCACGGGCGGGCGCGCCGCCGAGGTGCCCGGCCTCCCCGGCGGGTTCTTCATCGAGCCCACCGTGCTCGCCGACGTCACCAACGACATGCGGGTCGCCCGGGAGGAGATCTTCGGGCCGGTCGTCGTGGCCATCCCCTTCGACGACGAGGACGACGCGATCACCCTGGCCAACGACTCGCCGTACGGGCTGGGCTCGTCGATCTGGACGCGGGACGTGGCTCGTGCGCACCGGGTGGCCGCGCAACTCGAGATGGGCATGGTCTGGGTCAACGACCACCACCGGCTCGATCCGTCGTCGCCGTGGGGTGGCCTCCGCGAGAGCGGGGTCGGCCGCGAAGGCGGCTGGGAGTCCTTCAACGACTTCACGCACGTCCGCGCGATCACCGTCCGGACGGCACCGGACGACGTCGACTGGTACGGCGGCGTGGCCACGGAAAGGCTGAACTGATGACGCGCGTCACCGTCCCGACGCCGAGCGAGGGCGTCCTCGAGGTGGAGCTGGACAACGGCCCCGACAACCTCCTCACCATGGAGATGTGCCGGGAGCTCACCGAACTGCTGCTGCGGCCGCCTGCCGGAGCGCATGTGCTCCGGTTGTGGGCCAACGGTTCCGCGTTCTGTCTCGGCCGGGAGCGCGCCGGCACCAGCCCGGGGGAACTGCGCGCCGAGACGAAGGTGCTGGTCGCTCTGCAGCGCGCGCTCCGCACGACGCCGCTGGTGACCATCGCCGAGGTACAGGGCGACGCCGCGGGCTTCGGAGTCGGGTTGCTGGCGGCGTGCGATGTCTCGGTTGCGGTTGCGGACGCGCGCTTCTGGTTCCCCGAGGTCGGCATCGGCCTCGCGCCTGCTCTGGTCCTGGCGTGGCTGCCCAGGGTCGTCGGTGAGCGACAGGCGTTCTGGCTCACCGCTACCGGGGAGAAGATCACCGCCACCAGGGCTCTCGAGCTCGGCCTCCTCAACGCCGTTGTCGGCGGCCCTGACGAGCTGACCAAAGACGTCGACGAGCGCGTGGCCGCGCTGCGCAAGCGCGACCCCCGCATCCACACCGAGATCCGGGAGATGTTGCACGCCGGCCGCTCCCTCGACGAGGACCAGGCCCTCGAACTGAGCATCGACCGCCTCGTCGTCGGATCGCTGCGCCGCCTGGGCCAGAACGCGACCACCGGAAAGTCCTGATCCCCAGCAGGGCGTGGCAAAGGAGCCAGACGATGGCAGTAGCTTCCCCCGGCGCGCTCGGCTGGCGCCACGAGATCAGCCATTACCAGTGGGCCGTCCTGGTCGCCACCACGATGGGGTGGGCACTCGACGGGTTCGATTCCAGCCTCTTCACTCAGGTCGCCGCTCCGGCGACCACCGACCTGCTCGGTCACTCGTCCTCCTTCTACAGCGGCCTCGCCGTCACCGTGTTCCTGTTCGGCTGGGCGGTGGGCGCGGTGGTGTTCGGCGCGCTGGCGGACTACGTCGGACGGGTCCGGGTGCTGATCATCGGCGTGCTGACGTACTCCGTGTTCACCGCTCTGGCCACGTTGTCCGGTGAGTTCTGGCATTTCGCGGTTCTGCGGTTCATCGCCGGTATCGGGTCCGGAGTGGAGCTGCCGATCGGCGCGGCGCTGGTCGCGGAGGCATGGAACAACCGCCACCGCGCAAAGGCCAGCGGGATCATGATGTCCGGGCTGGCGATCGGCTCGTTCCTCTCGGCCATCGTCTACAACGTCGTCGGTGGCTTCGGGTGGCGGGTGACCCTCGCCTTCGGGCTCATCCCGGCGCTCCTCGTGCTGTTCATCCGGAGTCACGTGCACGAGCCCGGGTCGACCGCGCGGGTGAAAGCCGCACGCGCGGTGCGCAAGCAGGAGCGCACCGCGGTGAGCTACGTATCGTGGGCCACGGCCATGCTGAACCTCGGTGGCCTGATCGGTTACGCCAGCTGGGGCTTCATCGCCGACAAGATCGGGCGCAAGCGCACGTACCTGATGAGCCTGGTGGTCGGCATCGTCGCGGTCGGCGTGCTCTACCCGTTCGCCACCAGCTACACGATGTACATGTGGCTGCTGCCCTTCGTCGGGTTCGGGGTGTTCGGCGTGCTCTCCGGCAACGCGGTGTTCTTCCCCGAACTGTTCGGCGCATCGGTGCGCGCCTCGGCACTCGCCGTGACGAACAGCATCGGTCGACTGCTCACCGCGGCGGGCCCGCTGCTCGCCGGCGTCATTGCGTCACAGTGGTTCGGCGGCAGCCTGGCCCTGGCCACCACCGCGGTCTGCGGACTGATCGTGATCTCGTTCATCGGCCTGGCCCTCACCCCCGAGACCCACGGACATTTTCTCTACAGCGACGACCCCTCGGCGTCCGTCGACGGGTTGGTTGGCAAGAACGTCGCCGCGGAAGGAATTGGATCATGAAGACGATCGATCATTGGATCGACGGCAAACCGACTGCGGGTGCCGCACAACGGGTCGGTCCCGTGTACGACCCGGCAACGGGCCGGCAGCAGGCCGAGGTGGCGCTGGCCGACAGCAGCGATGTCGACGACGCCGTGCGTGCCGGGTCCGACGCGTTCGCCTCGTGGTCCCAGACCTCGCTGAGCAAGCGGACCGCCATCCTGTTCGCGTTCCGCGAGCTGGTACGCGCCCACACCGACGACCTCGCCCGGCTGATCACGGCCGAGCACGGCAAGGTGCTCGCCGACGCCCGCGGCGAAGTGCAGCGGGGGCTCGAGGTCGTCGAGTTCGCGTGCGGGATCCCGCAGCTGCTCAAGGGCGAGTTCTCCGACCAGGTCTCCAGCGGAATCGACAGCTTCTCCTTTCGCCAGCCGCTCGGGGTGGTCGCCGGGATCACGCCGTTCAACTTCCCGGTCATGGTGCCGATGTGGATGAACCCCGTGGCCATCGCGTGCGGGAACACGTTCGTGCTCAAGCCGAGCGAGCGGGACCCCTCGGCATCCGTGCTGCTCGCCGAGCTGTGGGCGGAGGCGGGCCTGCCCGACGGCGTGTTCAACGTGGTGCACGGTGACAAGGTGGCTGTCGACGCGTTGCTCGACCATCCCGATGTCGCCGCGGTGTCCTTCGTCGGATCCACCCCGATCGCCCGCTACGTGTACGAGCGCGGGACCAGCATGGGTAAGCGCGTGCAGGCGTTGGGCGGAGCGAAGAACCATGCCGTGGTGCTCCCCGACACCGACATGGGCTTCGCCGCAGACCATCTCACCGCGGCGGCCTTCGGCTCCGCGGGGCAACGGTGCATGGCGATCTCCGCAGCGGTCGCGGTCGGTGACGCGGCCGAGCGCCTGATCGAGGCGTTGCGGGCCAAGGCCTCCACCGTGCAGGTGGGTCCCGGGGTCGAGCCCACCAGCGAGATGGGTCCGGTGATCACCCAGACGGCCAAGGACCGGATCATCGGCTCCGTCACCTCGGCTGAGGGCCAGGGTGCCACCCTCGTCGTCGACGGCCGGACGGTCGAGGGCGACGGCCTCCAGGAGGGGTACTTCGTCGGGCCGACCGTGCTCGACCACGTGACGCCCGAGATGGACGTCTACCGGGACGAGGTCTTCGGGCCGGTGCTGGTCGTCCTGCGGGCCGAGACGCTGGACGACGCGATCGCTCTGATCAACGCCAACCCCTACGGCAACGGCACCTCGATCTTCACCAACAGCGGGCAGGCGGCACGCCGTTTCCAGCGCGAGGTGACCGTGGGCATGATCGGCGTGAACGTGCCGATCCCCGTGCCCATGGCGTACTACTCCTTCGGTGGGTGGAAGGACTCGCTGTTCGGCGACACCCATGTGCACGGCCCGGAGGGCGTGCGCTTCTACACCCAGGCCAAGGTCGTCACGTCGCGCTGGCCGCAGCTCGAGTCGGGCAACGCCGCAAGCTACAGCTTCCCGACATCGAGCTGAGCAGGGCGCGAACCGAAAGATCCCGGTGATTTGGGGGGCGTCCGGGGTCAGTGGTGCGGGCCGGCGGCGGCCGTGACGATGCCGCTGATGCCGCTCAGCGGCGCCGCAGCGGCCGCGGGCAGTCCGTGACGCTCCAGCAGAGCGGCGGGGTCCGCGTACACGAGCTCGACGCCGTTGTCGGTCTGGCGGACCAACAGGCGCATCGGGAGGTCGAGGGCCAGGTCCGGTGCCTCGATCATCAGCGGTGTACCGGCCACCGGGTTGCCGAACGTGATGACCAGGGTGGGCGGCATGCGCAGACCCACCGTCCTGGCGTTGGCGGCGTGGTCGACCCGGGCGAACACCTCCAGCCCCCGCCGGGCCAGCTCGGCCTCGAGCCTTGCCACGGTCTGTTCGTACCCGTCCGCACTCGGTGTCGTCCGGAGACTGGTCATCCCGCGCTCCTGCTCATCGTCGTTCTCCACCACTTCGAGCATGCCCGGGGCGCCACCCTTGTCGAGCACGCCCTCGCGGCCCCCGCGACTTTCCGGCCTGGTCGGGGCGAGGGTCACGCCGCTCGTTCACCCCTCAGCGATCGATCAGAGCGTGCTCCGCCGGAACGTACGGCTGTGATGGTCCACTCCGGGAGCCCCAGCCGGCCGCCCTGCTCGTGCAAGATGGATAGGTGTCGCAGCTCGCGGAGCTCCGGACCAGGTTGACCGGAGTCGATCCGGGTCTGGTCCGGTTGCGGCTGGCAGGGATCGGCACGGCGTCGATCGTGCTGGCGAGCGGGGTCATCGCCGTCGTGCGCGAGTTCACCGGACAGTCCGTCACCGTCCTGCTGATGGCCGCCGTGCTCGCGTTGATCAGCAGCATCTCGGTCAACGAGCCCGATATCGGTCGTAGCAGGATCACCACCGCGCTCATGCTCGCTCCGGCCGCAGCCGGGATCACGGTCGGAACGTTCCTGGGGCCCCATCACCTCGTCGCCGACATCGTGTTCGTCGCGGTGATGGTCGCGGCGGTGTACGTCCGTCGCTTCGGGCCCCGGGGGTTCGCACTCGGCATGGTCGGGTTCAACGCGTACTTCTTCGCCCTGTACCTGCAGGCCGCGCCCGCCCAGCTGCCCTGGCTGCTGCTCGCCGCCTGCGTCGGCGTCGGGTCGACGCTGCTGCTGAGCGGTGTCCTGTTCGTCGAGCGGCCCGGGCGCACCCTCGTCCGCCAGCTCCACGCCTTCGACGCCCGCCTGCACGACCTCGTCGATGCGGTCGCCGACCTGCTCACAGCCGAGGGCGCCGAGGTCGATGTCGTGCTGCGCGACGTGCGGCGCAGGCTCGCGCGACTCAACGAGACTGCGCTCCTGGTGTCGGCCACCGCGGATCGGTACAAGTCGGAGCGGCCCGACGGGGACACCGACGACAGCGGAGCGAACGTGCCGCTGCGCGTGCTGGACGTCGAGCTTTCCGCGGAGCGCCTCGCCGTCGCGAGCGAACGCCTGGTCGTTGCGGGTATCTCCCTGGCGGATGACACCCGCCGCGCCCTCCTGGACGCGCTGCACGGGCTGCTCGCCGTCACCTCAACCGGCACGCCGCCCGCGATGGTCCCGGCGCTGCTCGACTCCGCGGAGCGCAGCGTCGCGGACATCGTCGGCGAGACGCAGGGGCATGGCGACCGCGTCCAGCGGGTGGCGTTCGCGGCGGCGCGGCTCGCCCGGGCGATGAGAGCGATGCGATGTCCCGAGCACCCGATTCCACAGACCGGGGGCAGCGGCCCCGACACCGAGACCGACGCCACGAGTGACACCACAGCAGAAGGCGCCGCACCCACCGGCCTGCTGCTGACCACCCGACAGGCCATCCAGGTCGGCGTCGCCACCAGCCTCGCGATCATCGCCGGCGAGCTCGTCTCGCCTGCTCGCTGGTACTGGGCGGTCATCACCGCCTTCCTCGTGTTCGCGGGCACCAGCAGCCGCGGCGACGTGCTGAGCCGCGGGTGGGGACGCATCGTCGGGACGATCGGTGGGGTGCTCGCCGGGATGGGCCTCGCGGTCCTCGTCTCCGGTAGCCAGCTGGCCGCTCTGCTGCTGCTGTTCGCCTGCATGTTCCTCGGGATCTACCTGGTGCAGGTCCGGCCATCGCTGATGGCCTTCTCAATCACCGCGGTGCTCGCGCTCCTGTACGGCCTGATCGGGCAGTTCAGCGTGGCCACACTGGTACTGCGGGTCGAGGAGACCGCCGTCGGAGCTGCCCTGGGCATCATCGCCGCGTTCGTGGTGTTGCCCAAGCGCTCCGGAGAGGCGTTCGGAGAAGCCCTCGACGAGTTGGTGGACGCCGTCGACGTGCTGCTCGCAACGTCGGTGGACCGCATCCTCGGGCGCAAGCCGACCACCCCATCCATGGAGCAGGCCCGGGACGTGCACGACGCCCTGGCCACCTTGCGCGCCCGCGCCGTACCGCTCGACAGCCCCCTGCCGTGGCGCCGGGGACGGTCCAGCTACCACCGCACGCTGCAGATGCTGAGCGGCGTCGACCACTACGCCCGCGAACTGGCCCGGCTCTCGGACGACGTGCGAGCACCGGGCTGGAGAACGCTGTGTCCCGCGGCGGAGCGCGTCCGGAGCAACCTCGACGGGCTGCGCAGGGCACTGCTCCGGCGCGACGCCGGCGAGATCCGCTCCGCAGAGGACGTGGTCGACGCCGCGGAGTCCGACGCAGCGCACCGGCCCGATCCCCACCGCATCGACCTGCTCACCGTGTGCCGAGCACTCCGCCGGATCGACCAGGCCGTCGTCACGCTGGCGGAGGACCTCGGGGTGTCCGACGGGAACGGCCCGCCCGAGACAACGTCCACGCCCACCAGCGCCGGCTCGCGGCTCTGATCAGCGCATCGAGCACGGTCGCCGCGAAGATCCGACGCTCTCGCCGTTGCCCGCGCGAGCGCGACACGCTGCCGTTGGCCTCCGGAGAGCTCGGACGGCCGGGCCGCTCGGCCGGGGATCCAGTGCGGGAACACTTCCCCCATCGGGAGATCAGCCGGATCGCAGTGAACGCCAGCAGTTCGGGGAGGACTCCGGCCCGGCCCGCCGTCAGGCATCGGCCTCGAGCCGCAGGTCGCGGCCGCGGGTCTCCGGCATCAGGATCGCCGTGACCAGGGTGACGAGCATGATCCCCATCATGTACACCACAACGCCGACCCACCCGGCGTAGAGCTGCACGAGCGCCCCCGAGACGAGCGGAGCGATGCCACCCCCGAGCACCGCCGAGAACTCGCGTCCGAGCGCAACGCCCGCATAGCGGTAGCGCGAGCCCGAGAGCTCCGCGAACGCGGCGGCCTGCGAGCCGACCGTGCCGTAGGCGGCGAAGATGAAGCCGAGCACGATCACGAGCACGATGAGCGCGGGATTACCGGTGTCGAGCAGCAGGAACGCCGGCACCGGGAACACCACGAGAAACGCAGCGACGGCGATGATCACCGGCCTGCGCCCGAAACGGTCGGTGAGCACGCCGGCCACGAATGCAGCGACGCAGCCGAAGAGCGCGCCGACGAGCAGCGCCTGCGGCACCAGCCGCTTGTCGACGCCGACGGTGTGGATCAGGTAGCTCCCCACGAAGACCTGGAAGATGTACGACTGGGTGTTGCCGCCGATGTTCAGCGCGAATGTGCGGAAGAACGGCCCGCGCCCCACCGTGAACACGCTCTTGATCGGCGAGTCGGCAATCTCGCGCTCCTGCGCCTGCTCCTGCTTCGCCTGCTCGAAGACGGGCGCGTCGCGCAGTTTCCGGCGGAGGATGTACGCAGCGAGGGTCACGAATGCGCTCGAGAAGAACACCAGGCGCCAGCCCCACGCGAGCAACTGCTCATCGGGCAGCAGCTGCGCAAGGATCCAGACGACGGCACCGAGGGCGGTTCCGGCCGACGCGCCCACGAACACCAGCGAGGCGTAC
>JAODNO010000095.1 GCA_025465235.1 Pseudonocardia sp. | reverse complement strand
CTCCTTATCGCAGGACTACGCCGACCGTACTAACCCGGATTCTTCATGAGCCTGCGGGCGGGGAGGGTGTCGGTAGACGACAGTCCTTTCGTCGTATCGGTCACCGAGTTCGGTACGAACCGGGCCTCACCGAGGTCTGGATTGTTGCCGGATCACGTGCGGACGCCGGCGGGCGCCCTCCCGTCGTACAGAAGGACGCCCGCCGGTCGACGATGGAGCGATCAGTACCTCTTGGCGTCCCTGGTGCCGGTGCTCGCGGCCGCGGTCATCGGGGACCAAGCCTTCTGCTGCAGTTTCAGCATGCTGTCGAATATCGACGCGAAGATCTGGACCGGGGTGAACGCCAGCTCGATCCCGGATGTGAGGCCGGGTACCGTCTCGGACGAAGTCGGGGTGACCCACCGCGTCGCGGCCTGTTGTGGCTGGCGGCTGGGAGCGGGCGCCCACCCCTGCTGTCCCTGCGGCCCCGGAAGTCCCTGGGGCCCGGGAGGTCCGGGCAGTCCGGGCAGCCCCTGCTCGCCGCGCTCACCCTTCTCGCCGCGGTCACCGGGCTCGCCCTTGTCGCCGCGCTCACCCTTCTCGCCGCGCTCACCGGGCAGGCCCTTGTCGCCGCGCTCGCCCTTGTCGCCGCGCTCACCCTTCTCACCGCGCTCACCGGGCAGGCCCTGCTCGCCGCGGAGACCCTGCTCGCCGCGCTCGCCGCGCTCACCCTTCTCGCCGGGCAGGCCCTGCTCGCCGCGTTCGCCCGCCGGCCCCTGCTCTCCGCGAAGGCCCTGCTCACCGCGCGGGGCCTGCTGCTGCTCTTCCGTCCCGGCGGCGACAGACGGCGGCTGACGGGTCGGGCGCTGCTCGCCCTGCGGGCCCTGATTCACCCGGGGACGATCCCTCTCGGGTGCAGCCGGGTTCGTGCCGGTACGTCGGGCTGCCGACGTCGACTGTTCGGGTTCCTGTGCCATGGGCACTCCTTCATTCTCATCGAAGCTCGGCGCCGCCGAGGGCGTGCTGCGTGCCGCGCTGGATTGCTCGATGTGGCGTCGTGGGACCCCCGCCGCTCACGGTTGCTAGCTATCCCAGACGAGTGATCGGTAATCCAAGCAGGCGGGGTGGCCCGCGTCACACCCGTTTCCCGACCGGCTCCCCATACCCCAGGTGAGCCGGCTTCCGTAGGTTCTCGCGGCCGCGCACGACTCCTTCGTCGGTGCCCAGTAGGTGGCAGACCAGCGGGCTTTCCAAGGTCGCATCAGGCTGGTAGACGCGATCCCCTCGAGCGAGCGAGAGCGGCCCTCCTACGTCCAGCCGACGACGGAGTCCCCCACGACGCGCACGAACGGACCACTCCAGCAGCTATTGACTGACAACCGGGAGCTCGACGCGCAGCGAGGTGCCCCTGCCGGGCGGGCTCGCGATCGCGATCGTGCCGCGGAGCGCCGCGACACGGTCGGTCAGCCCGGTCAGCCCAGACCCCCGTGCGGGATCCGCTCCGCCCACGCCGTCATCGTCGATCGTCAGCTGCAGCATGCCATCGTGCACGTGGGCAGTGACGTCGACCTTCGATGCCTGCGCGTGCTTTGCCGCGTTGGTGAGCGCCTCGGAGATGACGTAATACGCTCCGACCTCGACGTGGTCGGCCAGCCGCTGGTCGACCGAGAAGTTCAGCTCGACGGGGACCGCCGAGCGCCGCGCGAGCGCCCTCACCGCGGGCCGCAGACCGCCCTCGGAGAGAACCGCCGGGTGGATGCCCCGCGACAACTCCCGCAGGTCGTCGAGCGCCCCCTCGAGGCCCTGGCGGACGTGTGCCAGCTGTGCGATGAGCTCCTTGTCCTCGTGCGGCGCGATCGCCTGCGCGCTGTACAGCTCCAGCGCAAGCGATACCAGCCGCTGCTGAACGCCGTCATGGAGGTCACGCTCGAAGCCCCGTCGCGCGTCGTCGGACGCGGCGACCAGGCGCGCGCGCGAGGCGATCAGCTCAGCGCGGTTGTCGGCGTTCGCGATGGCGGTGTCGAGCAGCTGGGCGAACTGAGCCATCCGCTGCTCGGTGTCGGCCGGCGGCGACTCCCCCCAGTTCCAGCCCGCCGAGACGACGCCCCAGCGCCGGCCGTCCACGACGATCGGCGCTCCGACGGCCACACGCACGCCCGCGGCGCGGGCCAGCTCAGCGATGACGCCGCGCGCTCCCTCGTAGCTCTCAATCCGGGCGGACCGCTCGGCGCGCCGAACCGCTGCCTCCACGCTGTTGCCTTGATGGCTTATCCGCGCACCGGGCGGGACCATCTGCGCGCTCGAGCCGCGATGCGCGAGCACGGTGAGCTCGGCGCCGGGCTCGTAGCGGCACACGACGACATGATCGGCGTCCAACAGCCCCTTCATCTCCGCGGCCACGGCGTCGAAGACCGCGGCCGGCGATGCCCCTTCGGCGACGAGCGTCGCCACCCGCCGCAGCACGGCCTGCTCCTCGGCCAGCCGCTCCACCTCCGCGCGCGCCTCGGCGTTCGCGATCGCCGTGGCCATCAGCTCCGTGAACTGGCCCAGGCGCGACGCGGTGTCCGGCGGCAGCGGTTCGTCCTGAGTCGTCCCCGCCGTCACGGCGCCCCACAACCGGCCTTCCACCCGGATGGGCACAGCGACGGCGGAGCGAGTACCGATCGAGCGAACGGATTCCGCGAACGGGCCGCTCGTCGCCGCAAAGTCGTCGATCCGCGCCGGCTGCCCTGTCCGCAACACTCGCGCGGCAGCGCTATCGCCTCCCAGCGGGTGCCGCGAGCCTGTCGGGAAGACGTCCTCAGCCTTGCCCCAGCTGCTCACCACGACCGCGCTGTCGTCCTCGTAGCGCAGCATCCGGATCTCCTCCGTGCCGAGCAGCTGCCCGATCTCTTCCGCGATCGCGCTGAAGACCTCTGCTTGGGGCGCTTCGCGCGCGACGAGCGTCGCCACCCGCCGCAGGGCCGCCTGCTCGCCGGCGAGACGTGCCAGCTCAGCCTCGGCCTGGTGGCGGTCCGTCACGTCGCGCGCCACCGCGTACATGGCCCCCTCCTCGACGGCAGGCGTGGATGTCCACTCGAGTACCCGGTGCGAGCCGTCCTTGCGCACGAAACGGTTCTCGAACGACAGCGTCGTCTTGCCCTGACCGATCGCGGCCGCCTCCGCCGCTGTCCGCTCGCGATCGTCGGGGTGGACGAGGTCGAGGTACGGCTGGGCGAGGAGCTCTTCCTCCGTATAGCCCAGAACCCGCTCGACGGCAGGATTGATGCGGGTGAAGTACCCGTCGAAGTTGGCGACGACGATCAGGTCGGAGGAGAGCGTGAAGATGCGATCGACTTCCTCTTGCGCCCTGGCTCGCCGCGCCGCGCTAGAGCCGAGCGCCGCCGCGAGACCGGCGAGCACGAAGCCGGCGGCGAGGACGATCCACGGCAGCACCGCCGCGGCACCGTGGACCGATTCCAGCGGCACGACGACATCGAATCGCTGTCCCGCCTCCGTGAACGCCTTGCGGACGGTCGCCGCGCCCCCGGGACCTCCCGTCGGAGCGCCGCCTGCGGCGAGCTGCATTGTTGGCGTGTCCGTGGCCGCAGCACGCAGCGACTCGCCCGATACGAACACGACCGCGAACCCCGGTTCGACGATTCCCCCGCGCTGAGCCAAGCTGATGAGAAAGAGGCCCTCCGTCCCGTCTCTCAACGTCGCCAGCGGGGTTGCGCTTGACTGATGAAGTGCACGCGCACGAAAGAGCGCCCCGGCCACCCCCGATTCACCGCCGAGATCGAGCCCGGGCACGGTGATCGGAGGGATGCCAGAGACCAGCGTTGCGGGCAGGTAGGAGGACCGCGATTCGACGGGTACGATCCTGCGTCGCTGGTCGCGCGTCACGATGGGATAGCCGGTCCGCCGCTCGTAGGCCGCGCGGTCCGCCGCCCCGACCTCCTCAACCCATCCAGCGGCGGGGAAGCCTGCCGGGCCGAGCCATTTTGCTGCGTTGCTGGCGAACTCCTCGTTCGTCACGCCGGTCCGGCCGACGCTCGCCATGTACTGGCCGAGACTCGCGGCAAGGGACGCCGCGTCCGCAACACGCCCGTGGATCTGCGCGACCGCGACCTCGGCCTGGTGCTCGGAGTCGCGTCGCGCGTCTCGCTCGCCGAGCAGGCGGGCGCCCAAGAAGCCGGCGATGGTCAGCCCGAAGACCAGCGCTAGCAGTGCGCCGCGCCGCGGCAGAGTACGCCAACCCCTCGGGGCCACCAGCCCAGTCTGCTCTGTCGCAATCGCCCGGGAAAGCGCGGTTCGGAACGGGGTGGGCTAGCGTCGCACGATGACGACGTCCCGTCGGTCGTTCCTGAAGTCCGCGGCAGCGGTGCTGGGGGCGCCGTTCGCGGGATCGTTGATCGCGGGCTGCGGTCGGAGCACACGACCCTCTGATCGGCTGGTTGTCGCGGCAGCGACCACGCCGCCGAGCCTCGACTGGGAGCTCGTATTCGGCAAGGAGGTGTACGACCACGTCTTCAACTTGAATGACCGGCTGACCCGCTGGAAGCAGATCCCGACTCCTGACGAGCCGGGCGGCTTGGACCTCGCTTGGCAGGCCGGGGACTTCGAGGAGATCACCGAGCCGCGCATGGCCGAGGCTTGGGAGGTCTCCAATGGTGGGAGGACCTACACGTTTTCGCTACGCAGGGGCTGGCCGAGCCACGCGGGGAACGAGTTCACCGCCGCGGACGTGAAGTGGACATTCGACCGGAGCTTCGCGCTTCACGGCATCTCGAGCTTCTACAACGAGCTGGCCAAGATCGAGCGGCCGGAGGACGTGAGGGTCCTCGACCGGTACACGGTCCGCATCGAGCTGGGGGAGCCTGGGCCGGACCTGCTGCTCACGATGAGCGAGTTCTGGCGTGCGATCGTCGACTCGACGTCGGCCCAAAGCCATGCCACCGCCGCCGATCCCTGGGCAAAGAGCTGGATAAAGAGCCATGACGTCGGCTTCGGCCCATACAAGCTCGCCGAGCTCAGTCCTGGGCGCCAGGTCGTGTGGGAGGCCCACAAGGAGCATCCCTTCCCGCCTGTGCTCGACCAGATCACCTTCCGGCAGGCTCCGGAATCGTCCGGCCGGCTCGCCATGCTGATGAGCGGAGACGCGCAGGTCGCTCAGTACTTGCTGCCCGCGGACATGCACGGGGTGCAGAAGAGCGACGAGCTGCGCCTGTGGAACTTCCAGGGCTACGTGATCCACTCGTGCCCGATGAACACGAAGTACCCGCCATTGGACGACGTCCGCATTCGGCGGGCTCTGTCGTACGCAACGCCGTATCAGCTGATCATCGAGAAGGCGTACCAAGGCTTCGCCGGGCCGGCACACGGCCCGCTCTCGGACCACGCCGCCGGGTTCGACCCAAACCAGAGCCCGTTCACCTACGACCCCGAACGGGCGCGCGAGCTGCTGCGTGAGGCGGGCCATGCGAACGGGTTCAGGACCAAGCTGACCTACAGCACCGCGGAGCCGCTCGGAGAGGCCGTGGGCGCGCAGCTGCAGAACGCCTTCCGGGACGTCGGCGTGACGCTCGACCTCGAGGCGCTCCCAGCCTCGACGTACACGGACGCGCTCTTCAACGGCGAACGGCCGATGTTCTTCCAGAGCTTCGGAGCTGATTCGCCGGATCCGGCCTACGCCCTAGGGGTCTTCTACCAGTCCAACAGCTCCAACAACTGGAGCGGGTACAAGAACACTGGAACCGACGCCTGCTTGGCCGACGCGGGGCGGCCCCAACTCACGTGGGGCCAGCGGGTCGAGGAGCACAAGCGCTGCACAGAGATCGTCGCGAGCGACGCCCCCTGGCTCTGGATCGCCCAGCCGGGCTTCCAGGTGAGCACGCGTCGCGACGTGACCGGGATCAACTGGTACGCCGGCGAGGCGGTCGACTGGAGCAAGGTCGGCTATTCGAGCTGACCACCAGCAGCAGGTAGCGGATCCTTGTGTGATCAGTCCGGCCGTCACAGCCCGCTCCAGATGCGACGGGAGTCA
>JAODNO010000048.1 GCA_025465235.1 Pseudonocardia sp. | reverse complement strand
GCCCGATTGTCCATGTTCTACCTTTTCTGCTGACCCACGGCTGTCCCCAGACCATGCCACTGTGACGAGTAGCGATCGCGAGATCGACGTTCCTATGCACTGGTTGGCGAGAACCGGTGCCGACCGTGGAGAGTCGGCAGTCGCCGGGCGCGGGCCCCGGCAGCTGTCCGCTAGCACCACCGCTGGCGTTGAGCGCGCCCGAGGCGATCCCGGGCTGCTCGTCACGCACACCGAAAAGGGTGGTGCCGATCAGCGCGGCGAGGATCAGCGTGTTGCCCAGGCCCATCAAGGCCCGGCCCGCGATCAGCCGGAGCAGGGAGATCTCCCCGGCTTGGGTCTGCAGTGTCATGGCGAGCAGCAGGGTCGCGACGCCGTCGGCCGCGCAACCGGGGACAATCACGCGGTGTGCGCCGGACCTGTCAGCACCCGCTCCGGTGGGGCCGGATGCCCGGAATGCCGGACGGTAGGGAAATCCCCAGCTTGAGTTGGATCACCATGCGGCCGCCACCGAGGTGTTCGGCGGGGCACGATCGGGCGTAACCGTGCGGGGGCAGTCTTCACTTGGCGCACATCCTGGACGATCGACATCAGAGTCGACGTCGACGGGCACCCACTCGTGATCGAATACGATGGGGCGTACTGGCACGCCGCCCGGCAAAGGGGCTCTTCGATCTTAGGCGGGCACCGTCGGTTCCATTGCCACTCCGACCTGACCAGGGCGGTGTTGCCGGACGTCACCGAGCTGGACGTGCGCGACGTGCACGACGTGTTCCAGTGCACCGGGCTGAACGACGAGGACCGGTACTTCATGAAGGCCTGCCGGCTCAAGCCGGCGACTTCCTGGAGTTCTTCGCCGAGATCGACCTGCTGTGCGCGCTGTCCACCTGTCCTGGCGGCGACCTCTCCGTGCCGCTGTGGGGCCCGGACGCGCGTGACCCGCTGGAGGTGCGCCGGCCGCTTGGGGTGGCGGTCTACCCGCCCGGAGCCGGAACTGCTGGCCGACTGGGGCTCCCCACCGACGGCCGCCTACGCCAACCAAGACGGCATGCGGATGCCGCAATGCGCCAGCTGAGCACCGCCTCGAGGGGCCATGAGTGGCGATGGTCGTCATAGCGACCGTCGCGACTCACGGAGCAGGGGCGGCGGTCAGCGGCGCCAGTCAAGTGGCAGCCGCTTCACTCCGCGCTGGAAGTTGGACCTCAGCAGCGCCGGGGCGCCAGCCGGTTCCAGCCACGAGGTGCGGGACAGCAACTCCCCGAACAGCGCCCGCATCTGGGTCCGCGCGGCGACCGCACCCAGGCAGAAGTGCGGTCCGTGCCCGAATACCAGGTGCCGGCCGGGCGCCCGCCGCACGTCGAACGCGTTCGGGTTCGCGAATACCGACTCGTCCCGGTTCGCGGCGAGGAACGACACGACCACCTTCTCGCCGGCGCTGATCCTGACCCCGCTCAGCGTGACCGGGGCGGTGGCGGTCCGCCGGAACACCATGACCGGGGTCCACCAGCGCAGCATCTCCTCCACCGCGCCGTCCAGCAGCTCCGGCTCGGCGCGCAACGCCCGCTGCTGGTCCGGGTGGCTCAGCAGCCCGATCATCCCGCCCGGGATGCCGTTGCGCAGCGTCTCATTGCCGGCCACCGCGAACATCCAGAACAGGTTCTCGAACTCCTCCGGCGACACCGCCCCGTCCGGTCCGTCCAGCTGGCTCATCAGGATCGACATGATGTCTGACTTGTCAGCGCCGGGGGCGCGCCGCTTCTGTTCGGCGAGCAGGTGGGCGTAGGCGTAGAGGTCGGGCATGCCGGAGCGGGACCGGGGGTCGGGCATCCGGCCGGTCGCGTCCGGGGCGGGGCGCAGTGCCAGCGCCTGGCGGGCCAGCTCGGTGCCGCCGGTGCCGTCGAACGCGGCGCTGGTCGCGTAGTCCTCGTCCTGCCAGCCGATCACCCGGTTCGACCAGTCGAACAGCAGCCAGCGGTCCTCGGGCGGTACGCCCAGCACCTCGGCCAGGGTGAACAGCGGCAGGTCGGCCGCCACGTCCTTGGCGAAGTCGACGGTGCCCTGGGTACCCCCGCTGGCCAGCATCCGGTCCACCAGACCTCGGGCGTGCCCGGCGATTCGGTCGTTCAGCGCGGCGACCGCGCGCGGGGTGAACGACCTGGACAGCATTCGGCGCAGCCTGGAGTGCTCTGGCGGGTCCATGTTGAGCATCATCCGGCGCACGTAGGCCAGGTCCTCGTCGCTGGCCGGGTCACGGATCTGGGTACCGCCCAGCGCGGAGGAGAACGTGCCCGGGTCACGCAGCACCCGCTCCACGTCGGCGTGCCGCAGCACCAGCCAGTAGCCCTGCCCCGGTGCGGCGCCGAGCAGCGCCGGCTCGTCCACCCAGACCACGCCCCGGTCGCGCCGCAGCCGGGCCAGCTCGTCCAGGGGCGGACCCATCAGGTACGTGGACGGGTCGTGCACCAACGTGGTCGCCGGGTCCACTGGGGTGTCGTTCGCCGGCGGCGGTGCGGGGTGGGAGTTCGTGGCGGTCACAACCGGTCACGGTAGGCGCCTTGCCTTGCCCCGCGCATCCCTCGCTGACAATCGGCGTATTTGCCGGGTGCAGTGCAAACGTACTCGGCGTCGGTAGTTGTCTCGGTTTCTGAACCCTGTACCGTGCCAAAACTCGCTCCTCGACCTGTGAGCTGTGGTTTTGGGTCGGTGCAGGCCGCTCGTCGGTAATCGTTGATCACTCCGCAGAGGACACGATGTCGGCGGATTGGGGCGTCGCGCGGGATGGCGGCCGCGGGATCGTGGTTGGGTGGGCGCTGCTTGCGGCCCTGGTGCGGGCGGTGATCGTTGTAGTGTCGGACGAAGTCGTCGAGTACCACGACGGCATTTCTGTCGGTGCATTCCGATCGCACGGTGCGCACAGACCTCTTGGCGTAGCAGTTTGCTCGCGGAGTTCGCGGAGGGGTCTTCACGGTGTCGATGCCCTCTGAGACGAACACCGCGTCGAACGATGCGGCGTATTTCGTGTCTCGGTTGGGGGAACCGGAACTGGGAGATCCGTTCGTCGAATTTCATGAGCAGGTTGCGGGTGGCCTGTCTGGTCCAGGCTGCGGTGGGATGCGCGGTCACGCCGAGGATGTGGACTCGCCGTGTGCGGATCTCATCACGAAAAATACGTCGAGCCTGCGTAGGCCGATGGTGTCGAGGTGGAAGAAGTCCGTGGCCAGCAGGCCCGCTGCGCCCGCAGGAAGGTGTGCCAACCGGTGTCATCGTGGTCAACGCTAGGAATTGCGGCGCCGGAGATCGTCACCCGCGGCGGGGACCGCGGGGTCCCCCGTGCGGGGACCCGCCACCCCAGAGAGCCCGGTGTGGACGGTGTCGACCGGTGCGTAGGCCAGAGCGCACCGTCCTCACGCTCCCGCGAGACGACCTCCTGATCGCCGCGCGGCGCAGCCCGCACAGCGCTGGGGAAGACGCTCCCCTACGTCGAGCCGGTGCCGACCGTGGAGGGTGGGCGATCGCGGTGTCCTGGAGTCTGTTTGTGGTGCGCGGAATTCGGTTGGTCTCCGCAGTCGTCAGGATCTGGCGGTTGGGTCGACCGATATGGTTCGCCGGATGTCGGCGGCGGTGTGACCGAACTCGGCTTTGAGTGCTCGGCTCAGGTGCGTTGCGCTGAGTACGCCCCAGCGGGCGGAGATGGCTGCGGCGGTGCGCCCGGCGAGCATCGGGTCGGCGAGGTCTCGTCCGATGCCCTGCAGTCGCTGGTGGCGGATCCATGCTGCGAGGGAGAGTCCTCGTGCTTGGAACAGCTTGTGCAGATACCGGACGGAGATCCGGTGGGCTTTTGCGACGGAGTCCACGTTGAGTGATGGATCGGAGAGTCGGGTCATGCAGTAGGCCAGGATCTGGTCGGTCAGGTCGCTGTGGGGTGGTGGGGTCGACGCGTCGACCAGTTCCGAGATGATCAGTGAGGTGACTGCGTCGCTCAGGTGTCGGCCGGCGCTGCCGGAGAATGCGGTGTGTCCGGCTTTCAGGGTGTCGGTCATGGCGCGAAAGAATCCGCCGACCACGTGGCGTAGCCCGGTGTCGGTTGGGAGTCGCACGGCGGACCGCCGTTGCAGGGTGTCGGCGTGGGCGCCGAGATGGGCACGGGGAACTCCGATCACGATGACCTCGTAGGGTTCGGTGAAGGCGAGTTGGTAGGGCCGGTCGCTGGTGTAGATCGATAGGTCACCCGGGGTGAGCACACACTGCCGGCCGTCCTGCTCGATGCCGCTGCGGCCTCGTGTCTGCAGGGTGATCTTGATGAGTTCGGGGTCGGCGGAGGTGATCAGGCCGGGGGTGCGTGCGACGATGCAGGACGTGGTGGCGATGCGCGCGAGCCCGACGTCGCTGGCCTGGGCGCCGTTGAACTCGAAGCGGAACGGTCTGGGTCCGACGGGCGTGACGCGCAGCGGCGCGAACGCGGTTGAACCCATCTCCTGGAGTTCCTCGGCTTGTCCGGGGCCGTCCAGGTGCGCTCCGGTCATGTGTTTGTCCTGGGTTGGGTGCGTGCCCTGTGGTGTCTCATGTCGTTGCTTCTGTTTCGTTGAGTACGTGTCGGAGTGCTCGCAGGGCGCGATGGGTGCGTGAAGTTACGGTGCCGGGGGGGATGCCGAGGCGGTGGGCTGCTTCGGCGACGGAGTTGCTGTCGAGGTAGATCGCGATCAGGACGTCACGGTGTTCGGGGGTGCATTGGTTGAGGGCGTCGGTGAGGGCCCAGCGCTGCATTGCCTTGTCGAGTTGGTCGTCGGCAGGTGTGGTGTGCAGCGCTTGTTCGTTGTAGACGGTTACGGGGCGTGCGGCGTCGGAGCGCCATAGGTCGGTGACGAGGTTGCGGGCGACGGTGAACAGCCACCCCCGCAGTTTGTCGGTGTCGGGATCGAGGTGGGCGATCTGGCGCCAGGCGCGTACTAGCGTTTCCTGGACGACTTCTTCGGCCCGTACGCGGTCGCCGGTCAAGCGCAGGACGAACCCGAACAGTGGGCCGGCCGCGTCGTCGTAGAGTGCGCGGACGCGGGTCTCTGTCGTTTCTTGCGAGTCGGGCAGCGTGGTCAGCGCGCCCCGCTCGTTGCGGTGCTTCACCGGGTGGCGGGGGCACCTCGAGCATGTTCTTGCGCCGCATGTCCGGTCCAGGCAGCCCGGCGGGATCGTTGTCGGGGGCAGGGTCGGGGTGGGCGTGCCCATTACACGGCTCCGGTCGGGGCGAGCAGTTCGTCGCTGGATCTGATGCGGTGGATCTTGTGTAGGTCAACGCGCATGGGGATCTCCACTGAGGGGATGAGTGATCGACGGCTCAATGCCGAGGATTGGTGGTGGTCGGCGAAGCGGTTCGTCGGGTTTGAGGTGACCAGGGTGCGCACCCGTGGTGGGTCGACGGCATTGATGTCGCG
>JAODNO010000041.1 GCA_025465235.1 Pseudonocardia sp. | reverse complement strand
GACCGGTGCACGGAGCGGGTCTGCAGCCCGGGTGTGGGGGCGTAACCCCTGGGTGGCGAGCAGGTGGTGCAGCGCGGCGGCGTCGGCGCGGACGGACTGCAGCAACCCTCCGAGATCCGGGAGGGGCGGGCTCGCGAGTTCGATCTGGCCACCCGGTTCGACGGTGACGTCGGAACCGGCGGGGAGCGGGAGGGCGGACGAGGATGGGTCGAGGGTGGTCGGGGTGTGCCGCCCGAGCGCCGCTACCAGCGCGTGGACGTCCGGCGGCACCTCGGGAGCCGATGGCCGGTGCAGCAGCCACTCGAGCTCCACGCCGACCAACCGAGGTGGGCCGATCTTGAAACACACCGACGCCACATACGCCTCGGCGTCGGCGCAGTCCCGCAGGACGGACGGCCCTGGGTCGGGCGGAGCGGCGTCGGGCGCCGCCGGGATCATCGTGATGCCCACGTCCTCAGCCACGCCCGAGAACGCTACCCGCGCGGTCCGACGATTGCAGGTACTCGACTCCGCAGCCGTGGCCGACCCGTAAGGACCCTTCGCAAGCCGTACGTACGTCTGGCTTCCCGCTATCCTCGGCTGATGCCCCGCGTCAGTGCCGACCAGCTCGCCGCGCGGCGCCGGCAGATCCTTGACGGGGCCCGCGCCTGCTTCGCCCGGTACGGCTACGAAGGCGCCACGGTGCGGAGGCTGGAGCAGTCCACCGGCCTGTCCCGCGGGGCCATCTTCCACCACTTCCGCGACAAGGACGCGCTGTTCTTCGCTCTCGCCGAGCGGGACGCCGAGCGCATGACGGAGATCGTGGCCGAGCAGGGCCTCGTGCAGGTGATGCGGGAGCTCTTGACCTCACCTGAACGCATCGACGCAGGCTGGACGGGCACGTTCCTGGAGATCGCGCGCCGGGGGCGCACGGACCCGGGATTCAGGGACCGCTGGCGACAGCACGCCGAAGCGCTCACCGCCGCCACACAGGCACGGCTCGAGCGGCAGGCGCAGACCGGCACGCTTCGCGACGACGTGCCCGTCCCGGTGCTGGCGCGCTACCTGGAGCTGGTGTTGGAGGGGCTGGTCTCACACCTGTCCATGGAACTGCCCGCCGAGAACCTCGCCGGCGTGCTCGACCTCGTCGAGGGCGCTGTGAGGCGGCGCTGACGAGCGCCCGACCAGTGCGCGGTGGTCAGGCGCGCCGGCCGTCGATCCCCCGCGCCGGGTTCCACGCGCCGGTGTCGGGCCGCTTACCTTCGGGGGGAAGCGTCGTATCGCACGCGACGGAGCCGGCGGGGTGAACGTAGGAGTAGCGCCACCTCCCGCTGCCGTCGGGACGGGTCTCGTCGACGTGGGCCAGGCGGACGACGGCCTCGCCGTCGCCTATGGGCGCGTAGCAGCGCTCGCAGATCATGATCATGGTTGTGCTCCAGCCCGGCTGCTCGCCACCGACCGTCAGGGATGATGGGCGCTGCGGTCGGCGTCGACACTCCGGTCACCCGCTTCCCATCGTCCCTCGTCTGCATGCCGGGCGGGCGTGGCTTTCCCCACGCCCCTTCCCTGTCAGCCGACCAGGTGCTCCTCTCGATGGCGCCCCGTGCACCCCGGGATGCCGCACCCCGTCCAGGGCGGCAGAGGTTCGTGGCCGAGTTCGTCGCCGCCGTCGGCGAACTGGGTGCGGTAGAGCGCGGCGTAGCGGCCGCCCCGCGCGAGCAGCTCCCCGTGGGTGCCGCGCTCCACGATCCGGCCCTGCTCGACCACCGCGATCTCGTCCGCGGCCCGGATCGTGGAGAGCCGATGGGCGATGACGATGGCGGTACGGCCTACGAGCGCCTCGGCGAGCGCGGCCTGGACGGCGGCCTCGGACTCGGAGTCCAGGTGTGCCGTGGCCTCGTCGAGGATCACCACGCGGGGCCGGGCCAGCAGCAGCCGGGCGATCGTCAGCCGCTGCCGCTCCCCTCCGGAGAGCCGGTACCCGCGCTCCCCCACCACCGTGTCGAGGCCGTCGGGGAGCGCGTCGAGCAGGTCGCCGAGGCGAGCCCGGCGCACGGCATCAACGATCTCCGCGTCGCTCGCCTCCGGGGCGGCGTAGCGCAGGTTCGCGCGGATCGTGTCGTGGAACAGGTGGCCGTCCTGGGTGACGACGCCGACCGCTCCGCGCACCGCCGCGAAGGTCAGGTCGCGCACGTCGATGCCCGACAGCTCGACTCCGCCGCTCTCGACGTCGTAGAGCCGCGGCACCAGGGAGGCCAGCGTGGACTTGCCGGCGCCCGACGACCCGACGAGCGCGAGCAGCTGTCCGGCACCGACATCGAGGTCTACGCCGTGCAGCACCTCCTCGTTCACCCGGTTGTCCAGCACGGCCACCTCCTCCAGGCTGGCCAGCGACACCTGCTCCGCATTCGGGTAGCCGAACCGGACATCGCGCAGCCGCACGGTCACCGGCCCATCGGGCAGCGTGGCTGCCCCCGGCCGCTCGGTGATCATCGGCTTCAGGTCGAGCACCTCGAAGACCCGCTCGAACGACACGAGTGCCGTCATGACGTCGACGCGGGCGTTGGCCAGGGCGGTCATCGGTGTGTAGAGCCGGGTCAGCAGCAGCGCGAGGGTCACGACAGTCCCGGGCTCGATCTGCCCGGTCACCGCGAGGTAGCCACCGAGGCCGTAGACGAGTGCCTGGGCCAGCGCCGAGACCAGTGACAGAGCCGTGACGAAGACGCGCGAGACCATCGCCGTGCGCACCCCGATGTCGCGCACCCGCTCGGCCCGCTCGCCGAAGTCACGTGCCTCCTCCTCGGGGCGGCCGAACAGCTTGACCAGCGTGGCGCCCGGCGCGGAGAACCGCTCCGTCATCTGCGTGCTCATGCTCGCGTTGAGGTCGGCTGACTCCCGACGCAGGTCGGCGATCGTGCGACCCATGCGGCGCGCCGGCAGCACGAAGATCGGCAGCAGCAGGAGCGCCAGGAGCGTGACCTGCCAGGCCAGGCTGATCATCACGCCGAGGGCGAGAGCCAGCTGGACCGCATTGCTCAGCACGCTGGCCAGGGTCGAGGTGATCGCCGACTGCGCGCCCATCACGTCGTTGTTGAGCCTGCTCACGAGCGCGCCCGTGCGGGTGCGGGTGAAGAAGGCGATCGGCATCCGCTGCACGTGCTCGAAGACCGCGCGGCGCAGGTCGACGATCAGTCCCTCCCCGATCCGGGAGGAGAACCAGCGCGAGACCAGGCCGACCACGGCCTCCAGCACCGCGAGGGCCGCGATGCCCCCGGCGAGGCCGAGCACGGTGCCTGCGGCGGCGGACACCTCACCCCGGGCCACGATCGTGTTGACCACGCGCCCGGCTAGCACCGGCGTCAGCACGCCGATCGTGGCGGAGACGACCGTCAGCAGCAGGAACGCCAGCAACCAGCGGCGGTAGGGCCGGGCGAACGTCCAGATCCGCGGGATCGTCCCCTTTCTCACCGACTTCGGCGCGTCCGCGCCGCGGGCGACTCCCCGCATCATCCCCCAGGCCCGATCCATCGGGAGGCCCCCTCGCTTACACCGTTGCACACTCCCGACACAGCGCGGCAACGCCGCGCAGGCCTCCTTTTAGTCCCGATCGCCGGAGTCAGCCCTCTCCGGCCGCCAGGCTGCGGAGGCGGCGCAGCTGTGCAGCCCGCTCCGCCGCGAGGGCTCCGGCGGGGTCGATGCCGTCGGCGACACCGGCGAGCAGGGCGAGAGTCTCGCGGGCCGCCCCGGATGGCACCGCGAGGAGGGAGGAGACGATGGCGTCGACCGCAGCGTCCAGTTGCCCAACCGGCACTGCCCGCAAAGCGAGTCCCGACGCCACCGCCTCCTCCGCCCCGACCCGGCGCCCGGTCAGGCAGATCTCCACGGCGCGGGAGTACCCGACGGCCTGCACCAGCGGGTGGGTACCACCCAGATCCGGAACGATGCCGAGCGTCGCCTCCGCCATGCAGAACTGCACGTCCTCGGCAACCACGCGCAGGTCGCAGGCCAGCGCGAGCTGGAACCCGCCGCCGATCGCGTGTCCCTGCACCGCCGCGACGGTGACCCGTGCGGGGTGGCGTAGCCACGAGAATCCCGCCTGGAACCCGGCGATGGTGGCGTCGGCCTCCTGGTCGGACAGTTCCGCGATCCCGGCGATCCCCGGCAGCCCGTCGATCTCCCGAGCCGTGAAGAACCGCCTGTCGAGGCCCGCCGAGAACGCGCGGCCCTCACCCCGCACAACCACCACCCGCACCTCGTCGGGAAGCGCCTCGCCGATCGAGCGCAACGCGTCCCAGGTGACGGGCGTCTGTGCATTGAGGACGTCGGGACGCGCGAGACTGATCGTCGCCCGCGGGCCGTCGACGTCGAGCGCGAGCCCGCCGCGCTCGAGGAGACCGGGGTCCACCACCGCTGTCGTCATGCGGGCAGGTTAGCCCGCAGCGGTGTCACTTCTTCTTGGTACGCGTGGCCCCACCACGCCCACGCAGCGGCACGCCCGTCTCGCTGAGCACCCGGTGCACGAAGCCGTACGAGCGCCCGGTCTGCTCGGCGAGGGCCCGGATGCTGGCGCCCTTCTCGTACTTCTTCTTCAGGTCGGTGGCGAGCTTGTCACGCTGGGTACCGGTGATCCGGGCACCCTTCTTCAGGTCGGCCACGGCCTTTTCCTCCTCTATCCGCCGCGGAACTTCCACGCGCGGTTCGTTCCCGGCCCCCCGGTGCGCGCAATGATCGTCCTCGAGAGGTACCCGTAACCAGGAGATCCACTCGATGATCGGTGAACGGTTCCGCCGAACGGACCACGCGGACGGGTGATCATTGACGCACCCGTCTCACCTCCTCGTCACTCCCTCGCCACCTGTTTGTTCCCTTCACGGGCCCGTTCGAGGAGCAGGGCGGAGCAGGACATCACCGCAGGTCAACACGACTCGCGGAATGAATTGCCCGATCGGGTGGTGCCGAAGATCGCACAAATCGCCCGATCAGGCCAACTGCACGAGCTCCAGATACTCACTCGACCAGAGGTCCTCCGTGCCGTCCGGCAGCACGATCACCTTGTCGGGGTGCAGCGCCTCGACGGCGCCGGAGTCGTGGGTGACCAGAATGACGGCCCCGGCGAAGCGGCGAAGCGCGTCGAGGACCTGCTCGCGGCTGGCCGGATCGAGGTTGTTCGTGGGCTCGTCGAGGAGCAGAACGTTGGCTGCGCTCGAGACGAGCCCGGCCAGCGCGAGGCGCGTCTTCTCCCCGCCCGACAGCGTGCCGGCCTGCTGCTGGAGCTGGTCGCCGGAGAACATGAACGACCCCAGCAACGTGCGCAGCTGCTGCTCCGGAGTGTCCGGCGACGCGTGCCGGACGTTCTCCCACACGCTGGCGTCGAGGTCGAGGGTGTCGTGCTCCTGCGCGTAGTAGCCGGTGCGCAACCCGTGCCCGGGCAGTACCCGGCCGGCGTCGGGCGTCTCGGTGCCGGCCAGCAGCCGCAGCAGGGTGGTCTTGCCTGCGCCGTTGAGCCCGAGGACGACGACCTTCGCCCCACGGTCGACCGCGAGGTCGACCCCGGTGAACACCTCCAGCGAGCCGAACGCCTTGGAGAGCCCTTCCGCAGTGAGCGGGGTGCGCCCGCACGGCGACGGGTCGGGGAACCGGATCTTCGCCACGCGGTCGTTCTTCCGCTCGGGCTCGAGGCCCGCGAGCAGTTGGTCGGCCCGGCGCGCCATGTTCTTCGCGGCCACCGCCTTGGTGGCCTTCGCGCCCATCTTCGCCGCCTGTGTGTGCAGGACCGACGCCTTCTTCTCGGCGTTGGCGCGCTCCCGACGGCGGCGCTTCTCGTCGGTGGCGCGTGCCTCCTGGTAGCGCTTCCAGTCCATGTTGTAGACGTCGACCTCGCTGCGCGTGGCGTCGAGGAACCACACCTTGTTCACGACCGCGGCCAGCAGCTCCGTGTCGTGGCTGATGACGACGAGACCGCCGTCGTGCGCGGCGAGGAACGAGCGCAGCCAGGTGATCGAGTCGGCGTCGAGGTGGTTGGTGGGCTCGTCGAGCAGCAACGTGGTGGCGCTCGGCGCTCCCCCGCCGCCGCCGTCGGAGGCGGCGAACAGGATGCGCGCCAGCTCGACGCGGCGGCGTTGCCCACCGGAGAGGGTGGAGATCTGCTGGTGCAGCACACGGTCGGGGAGCCCGAGGTGGGCGCAGATGCGTGCCGCCTCGCTCTCGGCGGCGTACCCGCCGAGCGCGGAGAAGCGCTCCTCGATGCGCCCGTACTCGCGCACGGCCTTGTCGTTCTGCGCGCCGTCGACCAGCTCGGCCATCGCCGTCTGGGCCTTCTCCATTTCCCGCAGCATCTCGTCGAGGCCGCGGGCGGACAGGACGCGGTCCTTGGCGGTGACGGTCAGGTCGCCCTCGCGCGGGTCCTGCGGCAGGTAGCCGACGGGACTGTTGGCACCCACCGAGCCGGCGTACGGCTCGCCCTCACCCGCGAGCACACGCATCGAGGTGGTCTTGCCGGCGCCGTTGCGCCCGACCAGCCCGATGCGGTCGCCGGGCTGGACGCGCAGCGCGGCCCCGGATAGCAGGATCCGGGACCCGGCACGCAGTTCCAGGTCGGTGGCGGTGATCACGAGGAGAACTCCAGAGGGTCCGGAAGAGGATGTGCGAGGGCCGGGGCAGCCACTACCCGATCCGGATCACGCACCACAGAGTACCGACCCACGCGAGCGGATTCGGGAAGTAGGGTGCCGCACATGACCGATCTCACCGACCTGTCGGGCCGCGCCGCCCTGATTACAGGAGCCAGCCGCGGAATCGGATTCGCCATCGCCGGTGAGCTGCTCTCCCGGGGTGCGTCGGTGACCATCACGGCACGCAAGCCCGACGAGCTCGCTGCGGCCGCCGAGAAGCTCGTGGCCGACGCCGCGGGGGGCGACGCCTCGCGGGTGCTGGCGGTGGCGGGCAACGCGGGCTCGGCGGAGTCCCGCGAGGAGGCGGTCACGAAGACCGTCGAAACCTTCGGCGGGCTCGGGATCCTGATCAACAACACCGGCATCAACCCGATCTACGGCTCACTCATGGACGCCGACCTCGGCGCCGTCCACAAGATCTTCGACACGAACGTCGTCGCCGCGCTGGGGTTCGTGCAGCTGGCCTACCGGGCGTGGATGCGTGAGCACGGCGGGGCGGTGGTCAACCTGGCGTCCACCGCCGGGCTCCGCTCCACCGGCGTGATCCCGGTCTACGGCGCGTCCAAGGCCGCCCTGATCCGCCTCACCGAGGAGCTCGCGTGGCAGCTCGGACCGGGGATCCGGGTCAACGCCGTGGCGCCGTCGGTGGTCAAGACCAGGTTCGCCAGCGCGCTCTACGCGGAGGGCGAGGAGAAGGTCAGCGCCGCCTACCCGATGAAGCGCCTCGGCGAGCCCGAGGACGTGGCCGCGCTCGTCGGGTTCCTGGTGTCCGACGCCGCCTCGTGGATCACCGGCGAGACGGTGCGGGTGGACGGCGGGATCCTGGCCACCGGCTCGCTGGGCTCCGGCTGACGTTTACGCCCACCACCGCGCTACAGCACCCCCGGCTACAGCACCGCCGAATCGGCCCAGAGCCGGCCGGAGCGGCCGGTCAGCACGTCGAGCAGCGCACTGGCCTGGCCGTCGGTCAGGGACGCGACATAGTCCACGACCGCTCGGCCGCGCGCCATCCGGTCCACCTCCGCGGCGGGCACGAGCGCGGCGAACTCGCCCCTGGCCAGCTCGACGAGGTCGTGCAGGCGGGGCGGTGTGCGGGTCTCACCGTCGTCCTCGGCGAGCCAGTCCTGCAGCGCGCCGACCAGGCAGGCCAGCACCGTGGCCTGCCCACGCTGGTGGGAGGCGAGGTCGGCCCGCTGCAGGACGAACCGGTGGTGCACGAACTTGAGCACCGCCACCTCGTGCCACTGCTCGGTGGCGAGTGCGACGTGTGCCGACCGGACGGGCGGATCCGCCAGCACCCGCACCCCGCCCACGAGCCGTGCCGTCCAGCGGGCGGAGAACTCGGCGACGGCCCGCTCCGCGGCCATCGAGCCGTCGAACGACACGGCCAGCAGCCCGTCCGCCAGTTCGGCCCGCACCCGCTCGACGGCTGCCCCGAACGCGTCGTCGTCGTAGGCCCACCCGTCCTTGTCGCGGAGCCTGCGCCGCAGCCGTTCGAGGGCAGCACCGGGCCGGCTGCCACCCGGCGCGGTGCCCGATCGCTGCCAGCCGCTCAGCTCCGCGGCCACCCCGGCCTGCTGCAGCACGCCGACACGGTGGAAGTCCTCGAGGTCATGGATGGCGTAGGCGATGTCGTCAGCGATGTCCATCACGGCCGCCTCCACGGTCTGCTGCCACGGCCCGATGGGCCCGGCGAACACCTCGCGGCTCGCCCGCAGGTCGTCCAGCTCCGTGGAGTACGCCGAGAACTTGGCCGAGCCCGCGTCCGGCGCGGACGACAACGGTCCGCCGCCGCGCGGCGGGAGCGCGGCCGTGCTCGGGTGCGGGACCGGGTGGCCCAGCCGCGCCCACGGGTACTTCAGGACCGCGGCGCGGACGGCCGCGGTGAGGTCCAGGCCGGTGCCGCCGGGGCCGTGGAGGTCGATCGTGGTGACGATGCGGAAGCTCTGGGCGTTGCCCTCGAACCCGTCCGGCAGACCGAGCTTCTCGCGGCCGAGGCGGTCGAGCACCTGCTCGCCGAGATGCCCGAACGGTGGGTGCCCGAGGTCGTGGGCCAGTGCCGCAGCCTCGACGACGTCGGCGTCGCAGCCGCCGAGCCGGTCGAGCACGGCGGCCGTGGCGGGGTCGCCCGTCAGGCGCTCGGCGATCGCCCGCCCCACCTGGGCCACCTGCAGGCTGTGCGTGAGCCTGTTGTGGACGAGCAACCCCGACCCCGTCGGGCTCACCACCTGGGTCACCCCGGCAAGCCGGGCGAAGAACGGTGAGGCCACGATCCGGTCCCGGTCGACGCGGAACGGGCTGCGCGCGAGAGCGGCGCCGGTCTCCGCCACGAGCGAGCGCCGGGCTGCACGCGCCTCGTGGTCGACAGCCGCGGGCTCGGCGGCAGGGCCGCTCCCCGTTCGGCTCCCCGGCTGGTCGGTCACCGGCTGATTCGCCACTGCAGCAGGTTAGTTGCCGCACCTACCGGTAGAACGGGCCCGTGCCTCGCCCCGAAGCGGACGTCCTCGTGGTCGGCGGCGGCCCTGCGGGCCGCGCACTGGCCGCGGAGTCCGCGGGGCGCGGGCTGCGCACCGTCCTGGTCGACCCTTGGCCCGACGCGCCATGGCGGGTGACGTACGGCTGCTGGGCCGCCGAGCTGCCCTCATCCCTTCCCGCGTCGACCGTCGCCGCCGCCGTGCGCGGCCGGGCGATCGCGCTCACGTGTCACGACCTCGGCTGGGACTACGCGGTGCTGGACGTCCCGAGACTGCGCGCGCATCTCGACCGCCTGCTCGACCGCGCCGGCGTCACCGTCCGGGCCGGGCGCGCGGTCGCCATGGCTGCGCCCGGCACCGTCGAGCTCGCGGACGGGACGCACGTCCGGGCCGCGGTTGTCGTGGACGCTGGTGGACGGCGGCAACCGTTGCGCGCCGCGCGCGCACCATCGCGCGCCGCCGCCGAACAGACCGCCTACGGGGTGGTGGTGGACGAGTCGGTGGCCGCCGGCATCGTTGCAGCAGGTGAGGCGCTCTTCATGGACTGGCGCCGCGACCACGGCGAGCCGGGCTGGCCGACGTTCCTCTATGCCGTACCGCTGGGCGGCGGGGCCGTACTCCTCGAGGAGACCTCACTCGCCCGGAGACCAGGACTCCCGATGGCGGTGCTGCGGCGCCGGCTGCTCGCCCGGCTCGCGCGGCACGACATCGCGCCGCCGTCCGGCGCGCCGGTCGAGCGCGTGCTGTTCCCTGTCGACTCCCCGCGCCACCGCACGCCCGGTGTGCTCGGCTTCGGCGCAGCGGCCCCCCTCGTGCACCCGGCGAGCGGGTTCAGCGTCGCGACAGCGCTCACCCTCGCGCCC
>JAODNO010000711.1 GCA_025465235.1 Pseudonocardia sp. | reverse complement strand
GACCGGTTCCGTCAGGGCCTGGCGTCTCCGTCTGCGAGGTGCTGAGTGGCGAACCACGTGATCCAGCGTCGCTGGCCGCGCGTCTCGACCGCGTGTCGCCGGTAGTGCTGCCGGGTCCAGCCGACGGCGTCGTCGGCCGGGTGACCGGCGAGCACCGCCATGCAGGCGATCACCGTGCCCGTGCGGCCCGTGCCACCGCCGCACGCCACCTCGACCTGCTGCCCCGACCGGGCCAGCGAGTAGGCGTGCTGGATCCGCTCGGCGGCCGCCTCGTCGTCCCGCGGGACGCGGAAGTCGGGCCAGTCGATCCAGTCGGCGGGCCAGTCCGGGCGCCACGCGGGCTTGCGGCGCCCGAAGAACCGCGGCCCCAGGGCGTCCGGAGAGCGGCCCAGATAGAGGCCGTACGTGGGGAAGGGACCGGCTGGAAGGGGCTGGCGGCGGCCGCGGCCGCGCACCGGCGTTCCGTCTGGCAGCGCGATCGCGCCGGCGAGCTGCTCCGTCATGTGGGCATCCTGCCTGGCAGGGCCGGCGTCGCTGTGATCCACTCCTCAGTCCGTGCCGTTGACGCCGGCCGGCCGGACGGCGGCGCGTGTAGGAGCCCGATGATCGTCCCGAGACCCGGGTTTGGACCCACTCAAGGGCGGACAGACCCCGCCGTGCACAGTTGCGCCAGGCAGGTGTGTGCGAATCGCGCGGATCATCGTGTCCCGCCGGCGGCGGTGACGTCGGCGCAGCAGGCGCAGGTGGCGCTCCAGATCGCCCGACTCCATCAGCCGGGCCAACACGCTCTGCGCCAGTGCGGCGTTGCCGAGGTCGGCGATGCGCTTGGCGGCGACGATGGCGTCCCGGTACCGCGGCGGCGCGAGGACCCATCCCACCCGCAACGCCGGGGCGAGGAGCTTGGAGACGCTGCCCGCGTAGCAAACCTCCTCGAGCATCGACCGCAGGGCGGGCACCGAGGGCCGGTCGTAGCGGTGCACGGCGTCGTAGTCGTCCTCGATGATCAGCCCGCCCTGGCCGGCCCATGCCATGAGCTCGCGGCGCCTGCCGCCGCCGAGCACCACTCCGGTCGGGAACTGGTGTGCCGGGGTGAACAGAGCTACGGGGGCGCCGCTGTCGCGCAGCGCGTCGAGGCGGAGGCCGTCGGCGTCCACCGGGATCGGCGGGGTGCGCAGGTCCCAGCTCTGCAGGTGCTGGCGGGCGCCGAGCGACCCGGGTTCCTCGACCGCCGCCTCGGAGATCCCGCGTCTGCGCAGCACCTGCGCGATCAGCCCCAACGCCTGCGCGACGCCCGCGACCACGACCACCTCGCCGGGATCCACCCTGATCCCGCGGATGCGGGCCAGCCAGCGCGCGACGGCGAGCCGCAGCGGGGGCGTCCCGGGTCCCCGTACCCGAAGGCGGACGGCGAGAGGTCGGCCAGCACGGATCGTTCGGCGCGCAGCCACGCCGTCCGCGGGAACGCGGCCAGGTCGGGCACGCCGGGTGTCAGATCGATCCGGGCGGGCGCCGCGCGCATCGCGTCGAAGACGTCCTCGCCGGGAGTGACACCCAGCAGCGCAGCCGGGGGACGGGCGGGAACGGACGGCGTAGCGATCACTGGCGCCGCCACTGGAGTGGCGACGACGACAGTCCCGCCCCGTCCATGGCCTATGAGGTGGCCGTCCTCGTTGAGGCGTTGGTAGGCCTCGGTGACGACGCCGCGCGACACCCGCAGCTCCGCTGCCAACACCCGCGTGGCAGGGAGCTTGCTGCCCACCGGCAGCCGTCCGTCCGAGATCGCGAGCCGGAGCCGGTCTGCCAGCCAGTCGGTCAGCCCACCGGCAGGGGCGTCCGCGATGTTCAGTTGCAGGAAATCGGCGCCCGTTATGGACCGGTGATCAGCGTCGGCTTCGGGCCTGCCCATCGGGCCATAGTCGCAGCATGGTGGAGATCATGAACACCGCGACGGCACCCCCCACCGGCTATGTCCACGGGTACTCCGAGCACGAGGCCCGCCGGCTGGGCGACCAGGCCGACACGCTCGCCGTGCCCTTCGCCGACGCCAGGTTCGACCACCTCTTCGTCTGCTTCGTGCTGGAGCACCTGCGCGACCCGCAAGGGTCGCTGGCGGCGCTCCGGCGCGTGCTGCGGCCCGGCGGCACGTTCACCGTGATCGAGGGCGACCACGGCTCCGCGGTCTTCCACCCCGAGAGCATCCACGCCCGGGCCGTGATCGACTGCCAGGTCCGGCTGCAGGCCGACGCCGGCGGTAACGCCCTGATCGGCCGGCAGCTGCAACCACTGCTGGCCGCCGCCGGGTACATCGACGTGGCCGTGCGCCCCCGGACCGTGTACGCCGATCGGAGCCGGCCGGAGCTGGTCGAGGGCTTCACCCGCAGCACCTTCACCGCGATGCTCGAGTCGGTGCGGGACGAGGCCCTGGACGCCGGCCTGATGACCCTGACCGCGTGGGACCAGGGGATCGCCGACCTGCGCCGGACCGCCGAGGACGGTGGGACCTTCCACTACACGTTCTTCACTGCTTCGCCGTGAACCCGGTGGCGTGACGGCCCGACTCAGCCGGCGGCGAGAACCTTCCCCGGGTTCAAGATGCCCGCAGGGTCGAACACCGACTTGATCTCGCGATGCAGGCGGGTGCTCAGCTCGCCCAGCTCGGTGGCCAACCAGTCCCGCTTGAGGAGGCCGACACCGTGCTCGCCGGTGATGGTGCCGCCCAGCGCCAAGCCCAGGCGCATGATCGAGTCGAACGCGCGCTGCGCCCGTTCGACGGCCGCGGGATCGCCCCGGTCGAAGACCACCGTCGGGTGCATGTTGCCGTCCCCCACGTGCCCCGAGCAGGTCACCAGCACGTCGTGCTCCTCGGCGATCGCCTCGACCCCGGCGAGCAGCTCGACCAGGCGTGACCGCGGAACGGCCACGTCGTCGATGAGCGAGGAGCCGAGCTTCTCCATGGCCGGGTGGACGAGCCGGCGCGCCTCCATGAGCATCGCCGACTCCGTGGCGTCCGAGGCCACGGCGACGTCGAGCGCGCCCAGCTCCGTGCAGATCCGACCCATCGCTGCGACGTCCTCGCCCGCGCGCGGACCCCGGTCGGACTGGGTGAGCAACAACGCCCCCACACCGGCTGGGAGTCCCATGTCGCGGTAGTCCTGGATCGCCCGCATGGTGGTCCCGTCGAGGAACTCGCACAGCGACGGCTGCAGTCCGGCGGCCATGATCCGGGTGACGGCGCTGAGCGCGGCGGCGGCCGAGCCGAACGCGGCGGCCATCGTCAGTGCGGCTTCCGGCGCCGGGCGCAGCCCGAGCGTCGCCTGGGTGATGACGCCGAGCGTGCCCTCAGAGCCGACGATCAGCTTCGTCAGGTCGTAGCCCGCCACGCCCTTCGCGGTGCGGCGCCCCGTGCGCAGCAGCTCCCCACTCGCCGTCACCACCTCGAGGCCGCGGACGAAGTCGGCGGTGACCCCGTACTTCACGCAGCACAGTCCGCCCGCGTTCGTGGCGAGGTTGCCGCCGATCGTCGAGAGCTCCCACGATGACGGGTCGGGCGGGTAGAAGAGCCCCTGCTCGAGCACCGCGCGCGAGAGGACCGCGTTGAGCACGCCCGGCTCGACCACCGCGACCTGATCGACGGGGTCGATGTCGACGATGCGGTCCATCCGGGTCAGCGAGAGCACGATGGAGCCATCCACGGCGTTGCCGGCTCCCGACAGCCCCGACCGCGCGCCCTGCGGCACCACCGGTACGCCGTGCGCCGACGCGATCCGCATCACCTGCTGCACCTGCTCCGTGGCTGTCGGCCGCACCACGACGAGGGGCTTTCCGGCCGGACAGAAGCTCGCCATGTCGTACCGGTACGCCTCCGTGCTCGCAGGGTCCGTCAGCACGGCGTCGGACGGCAGCCGGTCGGTCAGTTCGGTGAGCACAGTCATGCTGTTCCTCCCGGTGGAGTCGTCGTCGGATGTCGGACCCAGCCGCTGGTAGTGAGAGTCCTGGTGCCTGCCCTGCCGCGCGCGCTCCGACCGGGCTGCGTCACATGTGACGAGCGCCTCGGCGGTCCGCCCCGGAACCAGCTGCTCCCTGGCCTCGGCTGGCGCACCCGTTTCCGTACATGATCCCTGCCCAGGGGCGCGGGCCAGCACCGGGAGCCGGACCGCACACCGTGCGGCTGTCCGTGGCAGCGCGTCCGAGCACGCGAAGCCGGTCGCCGTCGGCGTGCTGGGCGAGGGTCGGCGGCGGCATCGCCGAGCGGCCGCGCAATAGGATTTGCTCCCGTTCGGGGGTCAACGGGGCCCGCGCCAGGATGGGAGTGCGCACGAATATGGACATCGTCCGCTACATCGAGCCGGGAGCGCGGAGCCCACGCGTCGGGCTGCGCCGGGACGGCACCGTCGCACCATTGCCCTGGAACAGCGTCGCCGAGCTGCTGCGTGAGTCCCGCGACGACGTGCGCGAGCGTCTCACCCCCGTGGCCGACGAGGTGGACGCCGCCGACGTCACCTTCCTGCCCCCCGTGGACGGTCGCACCGAGGTGTGGGCGGCAGGCGTCACCTACGAACGCTCGCGCACCGGGCGGGTCGAGGAGAGCAGCGAAGCCTCGGTGTACGAGAAGGTGTACGACGCGGAGCGCCCCGAGCTGTTCCTCAAGTCGGTGGCCTGGCGGGTCGTCACCGACTCCGAGCCGGTGGCCCTGCGCGCCGACTCCACCCTCGACGTCCCGGAGCCGGAGCTCGCGGTGGTCGCCAACCGCTTCGGGGAGATCGTCGGCTACACGGTCTGCAACGACATGAGCTCCCGTTCGATCGAGGGCGAGAACCCCCTCTACCTCCCGCAGGCGAAGATCTTCAGCGGCCACTGCGCTCTGGCCACCGGCATCCGGCCGGCCTGGGAGGTGCCTGACGTCACTGACCTGGCCATCACGCTGCGGGTGCTGCGCGGGGGAGATACCGCGTTCAGCGGCGACACCAGCACGGCCCGCCTGCACCGGACCCTGGAGGAGCTCGTCGCGGCGCTGTTCGCGCCCACCGACTTCCCCGACGGGGCGATCCTCGCAACAGGCACCGGAATCGTGCCGGAGCTGAGCTTCTCGCTCGCCGAGGGCGACCGGATCGAGATCGAGATCGCCGACGTCGGAACCCTGACCAACCCTGTCGTCCGCGGCCGCGAACCGATGTCGTGGCTCGTGGACGCCCTCGACCGGCCCGACGCCAGGGGGAAGGCGCAGCTGTGAACACCGCTGGGAACAACCTCGCTGAGAACCGTACTGTCCCCGACACCACCCCCGCGGAGCTCGACGCGGCCCTCGCAGCGGCCTCCCGTGCGGCCGGCCCGCTGGCCGCACTGCGGCCCGCCGAGCGTGCGGCGCTGCTGCGTGCTGCCGCCGACGCGCTCGACGCCGCCGCAGGCGAGCTCGTCCCGATCGCCATCGCGGAGTCGTCGCTGCCGGAGGCGCGGCTGACGGGTGAGGTGGCCCGCTCCAGCGGGCAGCTACGGCTGTTCGCCGATGCACTCGAGGAGGGCTCGTACCTCGAGGTGATCATCGACACGGCCGACCAGGACGCCGCACCCGTCCCGCGGCCGGACCTGCGCCGCATGCTGGTGCCGCTCGGTCCGGTACTGGTGTTCGCCGCCAGCAACTTCCCGTTCGCGTTCAGCGTGCCCGGCGGCGACACGGCCTCGGCGCTGGCCGCAGGCGCTCCCGTGGTGCTCAAGGCGCATCCGGGCCACCCGGAGCTGTCCGAGCGCACGGGGAGGGTGCTCGTCGACGCGCTGCGCGCCGCCGGCGCACCCGAGGGGACGTTCGCGGTGGTGCACGGCATGGACGCCGGCACCTCGGCGCTGACCGACCCGCGGATCAAGGCGGCAGCGTTCACCGGCTCGGTACGCGGCGGTCGTGCCCTGCTCGACATCGCCACCTCCCGCCCGGAGCCGATCCCGTTCTACGGCGAGCTGGGCAGTCTGAACCCGGTGTTCGTCACGCCCGCCGCGGTGGCCGCCCGCGGCGAGACCATCGCCGACGGCTATGTGTCGTCGTTCACCCTGGGCACCGGGCAGTTCTGCACGAAGCCCGGCCTGCTGTTCCTGCCGGAGGGGCACGGGTTGGAGGAGCGGCTCGTGGGGGCTGTCCGTGGCACGGCGCCGGCCGGGATGCTCAGCGACCGCATCCGCGCCGGGCACGCCGAGGAGCGCGAGCGGCTGGAGGGGCTCGGCCCGGTACGCACCCTCGTCCACGGCGCCGACGCCGCCCCCGGGGTGGCCCCGACGCTGCTCGCCACCACCGCGAAGGAGCTGCTTGCCGACCCGGACCCGCTGCTGCAGGAGTGCTTCGGACCCACCTCGATCGTGGTCGAGTACAGCGGCCCCGAGGAGCTGCTGGCGGCCGCGGAGGCGTTCGGGGGCAACCTGACGGCCACCGTCCACGCCGAGGGCGCCGACGCGCCGACGTTGCCGCCGCTGCTCGACCTGCTGCGCGAGCGCACGGGCAGGCTCGTCTACAACGGCTGGCCCACGGGGGTCGCAGTGGCCTGGGCGATGCACCACGGCGGCCCATACCCGGCCACGACGGCCTCGGTGCACACGTCGGTGGGCACCACCGCGGTGCGCCGGTTCCTGCGGCCGATCTGCTACCAGAACACGCCGCAGGCGTTGCTCCCGGATGCGCTGCGGGACGGCAACGCCCTGGGCCTGCCGAGGCGGATCAACGGGGTCGTGACGCGGGACGCGCTCTGACGCGCCGGACGAGCGGCACCCCTTCCTATATCTTGGCAGAGGGTGCCGCTCGCCCGGGTAGGCACCGGTGCCGCCGTCCTGAGCAGCATCCGGGCAAGTTCCTCGCGGCCGGAGGCGTCCGCGGGTTAGGTTCGAATTGCAAGTTCGCCCGTGGCGGACGCCAGCAGCACCGCGCATCGTCGCGTGGGGGCAACATCGACGAATGGCACGTTCGGCAGGAGCCCCATGACCAAGCCCGTCCTCATAACCGTCGACGATGACCCGGGAGTGAGCCGTTCCGTGGCTCGCGACCTGCGCCGCCGCTACGGCCAGGACTACCGCGTGGTTCGCGCGGAGTCCGGCCGGGAGGCGCTGGAGGCGCTGCGGGAGCTGACGCTCCGCGGGGAGCCCGTCGCGGCGATCCTGGCCGACTACCGGATGCCGGAGATGAACGGCATCGAGTTCCTCGAGCAGGCGATGGACGTCGCGCCGCACGCCCGCCGGGCGCTGCTCACGGCCTACGCCGACACCGACGCCGCGATCCAGGCGATCAACCTGGTCGACGTCGACCACTACCTGCTCAAGCCGTGGGACCCGCCGGAGGAGAAGCTCTACCCGGTGATCGACGCGCTGGTGGAGACGTGGCGGGCCGTGGGCGTCCGGCCCGTGGAGGAGATCCGCGTCGTCGGGCACCGGTGGTCGGCCGAGTGCTACGAGGCTCGCGACTTCCTGGCCCGCAACTCGGTGCCCTACCGCTACTACTCGATCGACGAGCCCGAGGGCGCTCGTCTGCTGGATGCCGCCGGCGCCTCACCCGATGACGTGCCGCTAGTGATCACGACCGACGGCACGGCCCTGCGCTCCCCGTCGGACGCCGAGATCGCCACGGCGTGCGGGCTCACCACCGACCCCGTGTCGGACTTCTACGACCTCATCGTGATCGGCGGCGGCCCGGCCGGGCTCGGCTCCGCCGTCTACGGCGCGTCGGAGGGTCTGCGCACCGTGCTGGTGGAGCGGCAGGCAACCGGTGGCCAGGCCGGGCAGAGCTCGCGGATCGAGAACTACCTCGGCTTCCCCGACGGCGTCTCCGGCTCCCAGCTCACCGATCGGGCACGGCGGCAGGCTGCGAAGTTCGGGGCCGAGGTGCTCACTGCCCGCGATGTCATCGCTCTGGAGGTGCGCGGGTCGGCCCGCGTCGTGCGGTTCGGCGACGGCAGTGAGATCGCCGCGCATGCCGTCGTGCTGGCCACCGGGGTGTCCTACCGGAGCCTGGACGCGCCGGGCATCGCCGACCTCACTGGCCGCGGCGTGTTCTACGGCTCCGCCGCCACGGAGGCAGCCGGCTGCCGCGGCGAGGACGTCTACATCATCGGCGGCGCCAACTCCGCCGGGCAGGCTGCGGTGTTCTTCGCGAAGCACGCAGCCACCGTCACGGTGCTGGTGCGCGGGCCGAGTCTGGAGGCGTCGATGTCGACCTACCTGATCAAGCAGCTGGACGCGATCGACAACATCTCGATACGCACGCGGTGCGAGGTGGTCGAGGCGCACGGCGAGGGCCACCTGCAGTCGCTCACCATCTGCGACCGGGAGACCGAGGTGGTCGAGTCGGTGAAGGCGGCGTCGATGTTCGTGTTCATCGGGGCGGCGCCGCGCACCGAGTGGCTCGACGGCGTCATCGAGCGTGACTCGCGCGGCTTCGTCCGCACCGGGCCCGATCTGGTGGTGGACGGCCAGTGCCCGCCGGGCTGGCCGCTGGACCGTGATCCGTACCACCTGGAGTCGAGCGTGCCCGGCGTGTTCGTGGCAGGCGACGTCCGGGCCGACTCGGTCAAGCGCGTCGCGTCCGCTGTCGGCGAGGGCGCGATGGCCGTCACGCTCGTCCACCGCTACCTGGCGGACCAGTGAGCACCGTGGAGGGGCGGGCGGCGACCCACCTGACGTCGGACGAGCTGCGCAGCCTCTTCCTCTTCACGGACCTGGACGACGAGCAGCTCGCCTGGGTCGTCGAGCACGCCGACGTCATCTCGGCGCCCGCGGGCGAGGACATCGTCGTCGAGGGCGAACTGGCCGAGTGCTTCCACGTGTTGCTGTCGGGCACCATCGCGATGAGCCGGATGATCCAGGGCGAGAAGGTGGAGACCGGGCGCACGGAGCAGCGCGGCGTCTACTTCGGGGCCGTGCAGTTCTACCTGCAGGACGAGACGGCCCGGGACTACGCGATGACGGTGCGCGCGCTCACCGACTGCACCGCGCTCGCCCTGCCGGCCGCGGAGTTCGCCGCGGTGTTCGCCCGGTGGTTCCCGATGGCGGTGCACCTGCTCGAGGGCATGCTCCTCGGGCTGCGGCGGGGCAACGCCCTGGTCTCGGAGCGGGAGCGACTGCTCGCCCTGGGAAAGCTGTCGGCCGGCCTCACCCACGAGCTCAACAACCCGGCGGCCGCCGCGGGCCGCGCCGCCGACGCGCTGCGCGACAAGGTCGCCGGGATGCGCGCGAAGCTCGCCATGATCGCCGACGGGCGGATCGCGGGCGACCAGCTGAAGAAGCTGGTGATGGCCCAGGACGAGTTCGTCAAGAAGGTCCGCCACGCACCCACGCTCTCCGCGCTGGAGGCGTCCGACCGGGAGGACGAGCTGGGCGACTGGCTCGACCGCCACACCATCGACGGCAGCTGGGACCTGGCGCCGGTGTTCGTCGCGGGCGGGCTGGGCGTCGAGGACCTGGAGGCCGTGCAGACGGCCACGAACGAGACCACGCTCGAGGGGACGATCCGCTGGCTCGCCTACACCGTGGAGACCGAGAGCCTGTTGCGCGAGATCCTCGACGCCACCACGCGGATCTCCAACCTGGAGCTCGCGGCGACGCAGTACTCGCAGATGGACCGGGCGCCGCACCGGTTCATCGACGTGCACGAGGGGCTCGACGCCACGCTGGTGATGTTCGGGCGCAAGCTGGGAGAGGCGAAGGAGATCGGCATCGTCAAGGACTACGACCGCTCGCTGCCGCTGGTCCCCGCATACCCCGCCGAGCTCAACCAGGTCTGGACCAACATCATCGACAACGCGCTCGACGCCATGGACGGGTCCGGCACGCTCACCGTGCGTACCTCGCGAGTCGAGGACTGCGTGCTCGTCGAGATCGGCGACACCGGCCCGGGCATCCCGCCCGAGGTCCGGCAACGGATCTTCGAGCCGTTCTTCACCACCAAGCCGGTGGGCCGCGGCACCGGGCTCGGCCTGGACGTCAGCTACCGCGTGATCGTCAGCCGCCACCACGGCGACCTCTCGGTGGAGTCGGAGCCGGGCAACACGCGGTTCCAGGTGCGGTTGCCGATCACCGAGGAGCCCTGAGGATGCCGCCCCAATGACGATCCAGATGCCGCTCGCGGCAGCCGACGCGCGACTGGAGGCCACCGGCGACCGGGTGGTCGAGCTGCACCTCGGCCCGCACACGGTGACGGCGGACCACCCTGACCACGGGCCGGGCCGCGGGCCCACTCCGCTGGAGTTGTTGGCGGCCTCGCTCGCCGCCTGCAGTGCCATGACGACGCGCACCCACCTGGAGCGCGACGGCGACCCGGGCGACATCGAGGTGGTCGTCACGCTCGATGCGGGGCCACCGACCCTGTTCTACCGGCGGGTGCTGCTCGGGTTCCGCCTCGGCACGGACGAGGCCCACAAGCTGGCCGACGCCCTGGAGCGCACCGAGGTGACGATGATGCTGAAGCCCGCGTTCAGCATCCGCACCCAGATCGAGCATGCCGGCGAGCCGCTGGTGTGAGGGATCGGCAGGCCACCAGTTCGGCGAACTCGGCGGGGTCCGGCCGGAGAAGGCGCCAGGCCGACGATCATGACGTGCAGGAGGGCGCGCGCCCACGTGGGCACGAGCGGAGGGTCACCGGGGATACGCCGCCGCCCGGACGGCGGCGGCAACAGCGGAGTCGCCCCGCGCCTCCAGCCCGACGATCACGCCCTCGACGTCGGCGGCCCGGCGGTTCTGGCTCATCTTCACCTTGGCCTCGATGCGGCTGATCACCAGTTCCACGCCGACGATCGCGCGCAGCTGCCCGGCAACGAAACCGGAGGGCGCGTCGTCCACCGACCACGGTGCGGGCTCGCGCGACTCGTGCAGGTCGGTGAGCCTGCGTATCAGTGCGTCGAGCCAGGCGGGGTCGTCGTGCACGCGCAGCTCGCCGTACACGTGGGCGGTGACGTAGTTCCACGTCGGCACCACCCGCCCGTGCTCAGCCTTCGTCGCGTACCAGCTCGGTGTCACGTACGCGTCCGGCCCGTGGACGATCACGAGCGCCTCGCCGACCGGCTGCCGACGCCACTGGTCGTTGGTGCGGGCGACGTGACCGCGCAGGACGCCGTGCCCGCCCGCGTCGGGGTCGAAGACGAACGGGAGGAAAGTGGCCACCATCCCCTCGGCCGTCATCGTGATCAGGTCGGCTGCCTGGGGGCGGGACAGCAGCTCCCGCACCGCCATGTCATCAGGGGCGAAGTGGCCGGGCAGATACACCTCTCGAGTCTGCACTCTGCCGCCCGCCGGCGCGACAGAATTTTGTCCGTTGTGGACGTCCGCTGAACTGCAGTTACCGCGCACGTGGCGGAGGATTGCTCCTCGAATTGGCCGATTCGTTCCAGGGTGGCGAATCGGGCAATTGCACACCGCTGCGGCTGCAGTTCTGCGGCTGATCAGCCGGTGATCCGATCCCGGGTAGAAGGACCGGGGGACGGGTATGCGACAGGAACGGTCGCGGGAAGGGCAGCGCAGTTCCGCGTGGACGGACAAGAGGATGGGCTGATGGTCGAGACAGCGACGCACGCTGCGACGAGGACGTCCCGCGCCGTGGCCCAGCCCGCTGAGCAGACTCCGCTGGACGAGCTCAAGGCGAGCCTGCGCAAGCTGCTCGCCACACTGATGGACCGGGCGTTCGGGCTCGCGCTGGACAAGGTGGAGGTACTCGCCGGCAAGCTCGACGAGGTGGCCGCGCGGGGTGGCCTCGGGCTCAACGCGCTCCTCGGTGGCGTTCGGGCGTCGCTGCAGGGCCGCAACCCGGTCTGGGGAGCGATCAAGGGCGCGGTGGCGGCGATGAGCCCCGCGGCGAAGGCGGCCTTGATCGTGGCGCTGGTTCTCGCACTGCTCCTGCTGCCGCTGACCGTCGTCCTGCTCCTGCTCGTTCTGATCGCCGTCGCGGTATGGGCGGCTGTCCGGGCCGGATCACGCTGACCACGAGCAGCCGTCCGGGCGTGCTGCGACGCCCGCCCGCGTCGTTCGGAGTGCGGCGTTCGATGCAACCTGCGCCCCGTGGCGTGTGCTGCGATTGGGGTCGACGACCAGCGGTTATTCCGACTGCGCGACGCGTGGCGGGGTGTACGGGGACGACGCGCGCCACCGGTGAGGCGGGTGCGGAGCCGCCAACGAGCGGGTGGCTCATCCGCCGTCCCGGGGGCTGCGAGGTGCCGGCCGTCCTCCCGGTGGCGCCGTTCGCCGCTCGGTTGCTGTCCCGCTCCGGGCGCAGCGCCTTCGAGGTCCGGCGGTGGCGATGAGAGTGCTCCGTGTGGTCGCTGGTGTTGTGGTCTGGCTCGTCGCGTCTGTCCTCGTGGTCGTCTCGGTCCTGCTCTGCGTCTCGGTCCTGCTCCTGCCCGTCGGCCTGCTGCTGGGGTTCGCAGCGCTCCGTCTGTACGGCATGGGCTTCCGACTGCTCCTTCCACGGCCGCGCGACATCGACCGGGGCGTCCGGAGGGCGGCGCGCAGGTGGTGGCGGGGGAGTCCGCTGTCGCCGAAGCGGGGGCTGCGGTCAAGGTCGGGACGCGGTCGGAGGGTAGCGCGGCGCCCGGGGGGTCTGAGTGTGCGCGTGGGCCGATCACTCCAGTTGCCGCGTAACGAAAAGCGTTCCGTTGGCGGGAGTCGTTTGCGCCGAACGGACTAACTTTTCGAAGGTTCTTCTGCGTGGGTCCCGCCTACGTGTGCGGAATCTACACGCGGGGTAGTCGCTGTGGCGGCCGTCAGGGGCGCGTCGTGGGAATGGTGACACCACGAGTGATCATCGCTCTGCGCTGATTGCCGAACGGTCGAGCGCCCAATAACCGATAGAGGAGATCCAGTGAAGTGTGGAGCGCGAGTAGCACTTGGTGTCGCGGGCGGCTACTTCCTTGGACGGACCAAGAAGATGAAGCTCGCAATGATGCTGGGCGGGATGGCCGCCGGTCGGCGCGCAGGAGGTCCAGGTGAGCTGTTGAAGGCCGGGACGAAGCTCCTGAACAGTTCGCCCGAGCTGTCTCGGCTCACCGACGAGGTGCGGGGCCGGCTCCTCGAGGCGGGCAAGGGTGCCGCGCTGGCGGTGGCTGCCCGGCAGGTGGAGTCGCTCACCGACCGGGTCGGCAAGCGCGTGGAGTCCCTCGGTGACGTCGGGGTCCCGCGGCGCAGCAGGAAGGCCGAGGAGGAGCCCGAGACGGACGAGTACGCCGAGGACGAGTACGCCGACGACGAGTACGCCGAGGACGAGTACGCCGACGACGGGCGCGCGGAGGACGAGCGCGCGGGGCCCGACGACATCGCCGAGGACGAGGAGACAGCCGAGGAGCCAGCGCCGCGGCCTCCTGCCCGCCCCCGCTCGGGAAGGGCCGCGCCTGCGCGGGCGGGCAAGAACGCCGCGACGGCGACCCTCAAGCGCACGGCCGCCCCCGCCGCGGGTGCGGCAGGCAAGGTCGCTGCCGGCCGCAGGAGCGGTCGGCCTGCCCGGACCCAGCGGAGTGACAGCGATGGCTGAGACGAAGGGTAAGCCCGGGCTCGCCGATGCCCTTCCCACGGGCGCGCTGAAGGACGCCGGTCAGCGGCTGTTGGGCCTGCTGGTCCAGCGCGCCGCCGAGGCGGCGACCGACCGGGTGAGTGACCTCTCCCAGCGTCTGACCGGCGTCGCGGAGAACGGCGGACAGGGTCTGCGGACCGCGCTCACCGGCAAAGAACGCGACGAGGACGAGGACGAGGACGCGCGCGATGGCGACGGCGACTCGCGCCCCGGGCTGCTGAAGCGGGGGTTCACCGCCCTCAAGGACAAGATGAAGAACGCCTTCGGTGGCGGTGGTGGCGCGGGGGGCAAGAAGAAGCTGAAGGTCACCGTCATCAGCGAGAGGCAGGACATCGGCCTGCCCCTGCGCACGACCTACGACCTGTGGACCCAGTTCGCCGACTTCCCGACCTTCATGAAGAAGGTCGAGAGCGTGGAGCAGGCGTCCGACGAGAAGACGAACTGGAAGGCGCAGATCTTCCTCTCCCACCGCACGTGGGAGGCGACGATCGTCGAGCAGGTGCCCGACTCCCACATCGTGTGGCGGTCGAAGGGTCCGAAGGGCCACGTGGACGGCGGGGTCAGCTTCACCGGTCTCGGCCCCAACCTGACCCACGTGGCGCTGATCCTGGAGTACTACCCGCAAGGCCTGTTCGAGCGCACCGGCAACCTCTGGCGCGCCCAGGGCCGCCGGGCCCGGCTGGAGTTCCAGCACTTCCGCCGCCACGCCATGGCCCACGTGCTGATCCACCAGGAGGACGTCCAGGGCTGGCGCGGCGAGATCCACGACAGCGAGGTCGTCAAGACTCACGAGGAGGCCCTCGAGGAGGAGCAGCGCGCCCAGGAGCTCGAGGAGGCGGGCGCGGAGGACACCGCTGCCGAGCGCGAGGGCACCGAGGAGGAGGCCGCAAGCGAGGAGGGCACCGACCGCGAGTCCGCCGAGGAACAGCCGGTCGAGGGAGAGGAAGAAGAAGGCTACGAGGAGGTAGCCGACGAAGAGCCGTCCGACGAGGACGAAGAGGCCTATGACGAGGGCGACCTCGAGGACGAGTACGAGGACGAGGAACCGGACGAGGACTCGGGCGACCGGGTCGACGAGGCCAGGGAGCCGGTCACGGCTTCGCGATCACGACAGGGGCGATAACCCATGACAGTGTCAACACAGAGGGGCGGCGGCGGTGGCGTCGTCGAACGGGGCGGTGGCGCCGGTGGCGGCGGACTCGCGGACGTCGTCGAGCTCATCCTCGACAAGGGCCTGGTCATCGACGTGTTCGTCCGGGTCTCGCTGGTCGGGATCGAGATCCTGACCATCGACGCGCGGGTCGTGGTGGCGAGCGTGGACACGTTCCTGCGCTTCGCCGAGGCGACGAACCGCGCCGACCTGTACAGCAAGGGCGCCAAACCCAAGGACCTGGGAGAACTGGCGCAGAGCATCACCGAGGGTGGTGCCAAGGGCAAGACGTCCGGTGCGCTCGACGCGGCCGTCGACAAGTTCGGCGAGCTGCTCAGCAGCCGACGGGAGGATCGGGAGGAGGCGCCGCGCCGGCGTCCGCGTCCACGGGAGCGTGACGAATGAGCGACATGGTGAGCGAGACCCAGACCGAACAGCCGGTCGAGGGCGAGGAGGAGCTGGTCACCCCGGTGTACGTCTACGGTCTGGTCCGGGTGGGCACCCAGATCCCCGATGATCTGCCGGGCCTCGGGCCGTCCGGCCGGGTGTCGGTGATCGAGCACGGTGACATCGCCGCGATCGTCAGCGACATCCCGCTCGACCGTCCGCTCGGCACCCGGAACGACCTGCTCGCCCACGAGGCGGTGGTCGACACCGTGGCGGCGAACGAAGCTGTCGTCCCGATGCGGTTCCCTGCGGTCACCGCGGAGGAGGCTGTCGTCGAGGAGCTTCTCGCGCCGAACGAGGAGCACTTCCTGGCGGTCCTCGACGACCTCGAGGGTCGGGTGCAGTACACGCTCAAAGGCCGCTACGTCGAGGACGCGGTGCTGGGCGAGGTGCTGCAGCGCAACACGGAGATCCGGGCGCTGCAGGACAAGATCAGCGAGCTGCCCGAGGACGCCTCCTACTACGACCGTGTGCGACTGGGCGAGCTGGTCGTCAAGGTGCTCGAGCAGCAGCGCGAGGAGGATGGTGCGCAGATCCTCGACCGCCTGGAACCGTTCGCCGTGTCGGTCGTGGCGAACGAGCCGGGGCAGCCCGAGGACGTGGTCAACGCGGCCTTCCTGGTGCAGCGCGACCGCCTGCGCGAGTTCGACGACGCCGTGGAGAACCTGGGCCAGGACCTCGACGGCCGGATCCGCCTGCGCCTGCTCGGGCCACTGGCGCCCTACGACTTCGTGCCGCCGGAGTGATCGCGTGGGTCTCGTGACCGGTCTGCTCGGCCTGCCGCTGGCACCTCTGAAGGGTGTCCTGTGGCTGGCCGAGCAGATCCAGGAGCACGCGGAGGAGCAGTACTACGACCCGGTCCGCATCCGCGCGCAGATGGAGCGGGTCGACGAGGCCCGCCGCACCGGCGAGCTGTCCGAAGAGGAGTGCGCCGAGCTCGAGAACGACCTGCTGCAGCGGCTCATGCATCGCCGGCAGTAGGGCAGATCCGACGGACCCGTCCCGATTCGATGTCCGGGTGCCGCGCAGCCGGGTGGACACCCGTGAGGGATGGATGGAGCCGAAGTGGTTGACGACGAGCAGGCTGCGCCGCGCCGGGTGCGCCGAGCGCACAGCGGGCGGCAGGAGCACAGCCTGCCGTCTCCCGCCCAGCAGAAGGCACGTCGCCGTGAGGTGCACGAGGGTGACGACCGGGCGGACGACGACCAGGAGGACGACGAGCTGGAGGACGACGAGTCGGCGGACGACGGAGCGGCGATCCCGGCCTTGGCGGCGGCGCGGCGGGCCACGGAGAACGTCGCGGAGTTCACCGGGCGGCACCCCGAGAACGTGGTCGCGATCGAGCCCCGCGACGGCGACTGGTACGTCGACGTCGAGGTCGTCGAGAGCCACCGGATCCCGGACACCACCGACATCCTCGCGATCTACCAGGTGCGTCTCGACCGCGGAGGTCGCTTGCTCTCCTACCGCCGCACCCGCCGGTACTCGCGTGGCCAACTGGACAAGGAGTTCCGATGACCTCGGGTGGACTACCCCTGCCCCGTAGCCGTGCCCGTCCCACCGAACCCCGGCAGGAGTCGACCAACCTGGCCGACATCCTCGAACGGGTGCTGGACAAGGGAATCGTGATCGCCGGCGACATCCGGGTGAACCTGCTCGACATCGAACTGTTGACGATCAAGATCCGGCTCCTGGTGGCGTCGGTCGACAAGGCGAGGGAGATGGGCATCGACTGGTGGGAGCACGACCCCACGCTGAGCTCCGGCCGGGGCGACCTCGCCGAGCAGAACCGGCTGCTCCGGGAGCGGGTCGATGAGCTCGAGGCGGGCCGTGCGACCGAGCTCGGCGGCTCGCCCCCTGCAGCGGGATCGGTCGAGGCGGCCCCGGACGATTCGGCCGAGCCGCCGCGACGTGCGAGGAAGCCCGAGCGGAGACCTGAACGGCCGACCGAGCGGCGGAGACCCCGCGATGGCTGACTCCGTCGTGTACCTCTACGCCGTCACGGACGCGGCGCCGGCGGAAGAACGCACCGACGAGCCCGTCCTCGCCGGGGTGGACGGGGTCCCGGTGCGCCGGGTCGTCTCCGGCGACCTCGCGGCCGTGGTGAGCTCGGTCGACCCGACGCGGTTCAGCGAGGAGGCGCTGCGGCGCAGCCTGGAGGACCTGCAGTGGCTGGAGCGGACCGCGCGTGCCCACGATGCCGTGGTCGCCGGGGTGGCCCGATCGGGTCCGGTCGCACCCGTGCGGCTGGCGACCGTCTACCTCGACGACGAGAACGTCCACGCGCTCCTGGACGAGCGTGCGGCGGAGTTCACCGCAGCGCTCGACCGCATCCGCGGTCGCACCGAGTGGGGCGTGAAGGGCTTCGCCGTGCGTTCGGAGGGGGACACCTCGCCGCAGGTCACCGAGGACTCCAAGCCGGGCACGGCCTACCTGATGCGGCGGCGCGCCGAGCGCGACCGGGCGGCCAGGGGGCTGCAGGACGCCGCGGAGGCGGCCGAGGCGGTGCACCAGGAGATGTCCGCCCTCGCCGTGGCGAGCCGGCGCTACCAACCGCAGGACCCGCGCCTGTCCGGCCGTCACGAGGAGATGGTGCTCAACGTCGCGTACCTCGTGAACGAGGCGGGTGCGGAGGCCCTGCGCCGGCTGGTCGGCCAGCAGGGTGGGCAGAACCTGCGGCTGGAGCTCACCGGTCCGTGGGCGCCGTACTCCTTCGCCACCCTCGAGGAGCAGGCGTGAGCGTTGTGCCCGACCGTGATGTGGCGCTGGTCGACCTACTCGACCGGCTGCTCACCGGCGGTGTCGTGATCACGGGGGACATCACCATCTCGCTGGCCGATGTCGACCTGGTGCACGTCTCACTCCGGGCCCTGATCAGCTCCGTCGAGACCCTGATCGAACAGTGACTGGGGGAACCGTGGCAGACCTCCCCGCACGACTGCAGCTCGACCCCGACGCAGTGGGACGCGACCTCGGCAGGCTCGTCCTCACCATCGTGGAGCTGGTCCGCCAGCTGATGGAACGCCAGGCGATCCGGCGGGTCGAGGCGGGCGACCTTCCTGACGAGACGGTCGAGCGGCTCGGGCTAGGGTTGATGCGCCTCGAGGAGGCGATGACCGAGCTGCGGGAGCACTTCGGGCTGCGGGCCGAGGACCTCAACATTGACCTCGGCCCCCTCGGGAGCCTGCTTCCCCAGGCGAACGACCACGACTAGCGGCATCCCGAACGCGGCGGGGCGCCCGCCCCCGTAACCCCCGCGAGTCGCCCGTTTCGCGCCCGCGAGTCGCCCGTCCCCGCCCCGCGAGTCGCCTGTTTCGCGCCCGCGAGTCGCCCCGCTATGGGGGGTCGTGTCGGGCCTTCTCCCGCCGCTGAGTCGCCCGTCCGCCCACTCGCCGTCAGCTCACCCGCTCCGCCCCCGTCGACGGCTGCGCCCCGCGGATCTCCGGCTCCCGGTAGCGGGCCTCCGCGAACGCCGCCCGGACCGTCGACGCCACGCCGTCTGTCCGGTCGACAGGAACCAGCGCGATCGCCGAGCCGCCGAACCCGCCGCCGGTCATCCGGGCGCCGAGCGCCCCGGCCCGCCGCGCGGCTGAACAGGCCAGGTCGAGCTCGTCGCAGGACACCTCGTAGTCGTGCGCGAGCGACGCATGCGACGCGTCCAGCAGCGGACCGATCTCGGACAGCCGCCCCGCGTCGAGCAGCGCGACCGTCTCACGGACACGAGCGATCTCCGTGACGATGTGGCGCGCCCGTGGGACGAGATCAGGGTCGAGCGTCGCAACCTCGGCGAGCGTGGCGTCGCGGAGGCTGGGCCTCCCGAGCGCCGCGGCCGCCTTCTCGACGGCCGAGCGGCGCACCCCGTACTGACCGTCGGCGAGCCGATGCCGCACCCGCGTGTCGATCACCATGACGACCAGCCCGTCGTCCGCAGGGGCGAACGGGACCGCCCGGTCCGTTCCGTCGCGCATGTCGAGCAGGAGTGCGTGGCCGGCCACACCCAGCAGTGACGTGGCCTGGTCCATGCCGCCCGTGGCCGCGCCGACCACGTCGTTCTCCGCGCTGATGCAGGCCGCCGCCAGGGCACGGCGACCTGACGGGGTGCCGCCGAGCCCCAGCCCGAACAGCTCGTCCACGGCCAGCGCGGTGGAGCACTCCAGGGCCGCCGACGAGGACAGCCCGGCACCGAGTGGCACCGTGTCGGTGACCAGCAGGTCGATCCCACCGACCTCGTGCCCGGCCTGCCGCAGCGCCCACAGCACGCCGGCTGCGTAGCCGGCCCAGCCACCGGGGGAGCGGGGGCCGACCTCGTCGAGCGTGCCGCTCCAGTCGTCCTGCTCCGCGAGGCTGTGCAGCCGCACGCGGCCGTCGTGCCGGACCGCCACCTCCACCACCGTGCGCTCAGCGATCGCGAACGGGAGGCAGAGCCCCTGCGCATAGTCGACGTGCTCGCCGATCAGGTTGACGCGTCCCGGCGCGGCCCAGCGGCCGTCGGCCTCGCGCCCGAAGAGCTCCCGGAAGCTCGTCACGCCGTGCCCACGTCCCGCAGCCGCTGCGCGATCCGTTCCGGCGAGGCGTCGTTGATCCAGGCGCCGACGCCCGACTCGGACCCCGCGAGGTACTTGAGCTTCCCGGGTGCCCGGCGCAGCGAGAACAGCCGCAGGTGTAGCCGGGTGAGGTCACGCCCGGTGTGCACGGGCGCCTGGTGCCATCCGGCGATGTAGGGCGGGAGCTCGCCGAAGTAGCGGTTGAACCGCTGTAGCAGGTCGCGGTACAGCACGGCGAGCTCGTCGCGCTCCGCGCCGTTCAGGGCGGCGATGTCGGGGGCGGCCCGGTGCGGGACGAGGTGCGCCTCGACGGGCCAGCGCGCCGCCGCCGGCACGAACGCCGTGAAGTGCCGGCCTTCGAGAACGACGCGGGTGCCGGCCTTGCGCTCGCTGTCCAGCACGTCGCCCATGAGGTCGCGACCGGTGCGCTGCCGGTGCTCCGCAGAGCGCGCCAGCAGCTGCGCGGTGCGCGGGGTGACGAACGGATAGGCGTAGATCTGCCCGTGCGGGTGTTCGAGAGTGACCCCGATCTCCTTGCCCCGGTTCTCGAAGCAGAAGACCTCGTCGACTCCCGGGATCGCGGAGAGCTCAGCGGTGCGGTCCGCCCACGCCTCGATCACCGTGCGCACCCGCTCCACGGGCAGCGCGGCGAAGGAGGAGTTGTGGTCGCTCGTGAACAGGACGACCTCGCAGCGCCCCACGGCAGGGCGCTGGGGCCACAGCGGGTTGCCGTCCACCTCGGGCGCGACGTCTGCGGCGATGTTCTCTGCGAAGGAGGGAAACCTGTTCTCGAACACGACCACGTCGTAGTCGGGCGCCGGGACCTCGGTCGGTTCGCGGCCCGGGCTCGTGGGGTCCAGCGGGCAGTGGTCGGCCGGCGGGAGGAAGGTGCGGTCCATACGGTGCGCGGCGATCGTCACCCACTCCCCGGTGAGCACGTCGAACCGCATGATCGAGTTGTGCTGCACCTGGGGGAGGTCGCGGGTGTCGGGCACCACCCGAGTCGCGTCGCCGCTCAGGTACGGCTCGGTGTCGTCGAAGTAGAACAGCTCGCGCCCGTCGGCCATCCGCGCCGCGGTGCGCCGGACCCTGTGCGACGTCGAGGATGCGCTCGCACGCTCGCTCATGACGCCAGTACCAGCCGCGCGCATGAGCTCTGGAGGATCTTGCGGGCGTCCTCCTCGAGCCCGCCGTCCGTCACCACCACGTCCACCTCGTCGAGAGTCGCGATCGTGCTCAAGCCCACCACTCCCCATTTCGAGTTGTCGGCCACCACGGCGACGCGGCGGGCGCTCGCGACCAGCGCCCGGTTCGTCTCGGCCTCCACGAGGTTCGGCGTGGTGAAGCCGGCCTCGGCGTCCATGCCGTGCACGCCCATGAGCAGCCAGTCGACGTGCAGTCTGCGCAGGGCGGCCACCGCGACCGGCCCGACCAGCGCGTCCGACGGGGTGCGCTCCCCGCCGGTGAGCACCACGGTCAGATCGTCGCGAGGCGACTCGTGCAGCACCTCCGCCACCCGCAGCGAGTTGGTCACGACGGTCAGCCGCGGCACGGTGAGCAGCGCCGATGCCACGGCGTGTGTCGTGGTGCCCGCTGAGAGCGCCACGGACGCGCCCGGCTCGATCAGTGCGGCCGCCGCGGCCGCGATGGCCTGCTTGGCCGCGGTGTGCAGGCCCGACTTGGCAGCGAACCCCGGCTCGTCGACGCTGCTGCCTGCCGCGGTCGCCCCGCCGTGCACGCGCGTGACCAGTCCGCGGGTCGCGAGCACGTCGATGTCGCGGCGCACGGTCATGTCGGAGACCCCGAGCCGTTCGACGAGTTCGGAGACGCGCGCGCCTCCGGTCGTGCGTACGGCGTCCAGGATCAGCTCCTGGCGCTGGCGAGCCAGCATCAGGACTCCTCCTCACGGACGACGGCCGCGCCTCCAGCCTCCACGACGACCGTACCGCCGACGCGGGCGCCCGTGAGCAGGTCAAGGCCCTGCGCGGGCACCTTCGCGGGCTCCTGGCCGCGGTTGAGGACGAAGAGATAACGGCCGCGACGGACCAGCTCGACACCCGGCTCCGCGCCGGCGAGGCGCGTCACCCCCGCCTCCCGCGTGAGCCGGTCGGCCAGGGCAGTGGCGGCCGCGTCGTCCAGCCGCGTGGCGAGGTACCAGGCGACGCCGTCGCCGACCACCCGACGGGTGAGCGCGGGCGTACCCGGGAGCGGCCCGTCGGTGTAACGGGCGACGACCTCCGCGTCGGGCGCGGTGAGGACCTCCGTCCAGAGGTCGGCGGTGCTCCCGTCGTCCAGCGTGACGGTCGATCCGGGCAGCAGTGGCGCGAACTCCTCGGCCCGCACGCCCAGGAGCTCGCGAAACGCTCCCGGGTAGCCACCCAGCCGGATGTGGTCGCTCTCGTCGACGATCCCGGAGAAGTACGTCACGAGCACCTGCCCGCCGCCCCGCACGTACGCGTCCACCGAGGCGGCCGTGGCGTCGGACGACAGGTACAGCGTGGGGACGATGACGAGCCGGTAACCCGAGAGGTCCGACTCCGGGTGCACAACGTCCGCCGTCGCGCCCAGTTCCGTGACGGCGCGGTGCCACCGGTGCACGGCGTCGACGTACCGCAGCTCGCTTGTGGGGTGCGAGCCGAGGTCGCACGCCCACCACGAGTTCCAGTCGAACAGCAGCGCGATGTCGGCCTCGACCGGGCTGCCGGCGACCTCACCGATCTGCCGCAGCGCCTCGCCCAGCCCGACGACCTCCCGGAACCGCTCGGAGTCGCGCCCCGCGTGCGGGACGAGTGCGGAGTGGAACTTCTCCCCGCCTGCCCGCGACGCACGCCACTGGAAGAACGCGATCGCGTCGGCGCCGCGGGCGACATGGCGCAGTGAGTCGAGCAGCAGCTCACCGGGTCGCTTCGCGACGTTGACCGGCTGCCAGTTCACCGCCGACGTCGCTGTCTCCATCAGCAGCCATGGCGCACCGCCCGCGACCCCGCGGGTGAGATCGTCGGTGAAGGCCTGCTCGGCACGCGGCTGCGGCAGCCGGGCGTCGAGGTAGTGGTCCTGCGCGATCAGGTCCAGCTCCGGCGCCCAGCGGAAGTAGTCCTGCTCGGACTGGTGCGAGCTGACCATCAGGTTGGTCGTCACCGGAACGTCCGGCGACAGCGCCCGAAGCACGTCCCGTTCCGCACGGTAGTAGTCGAGCAGCTCGTCCGAGGAGAAGCGTGCGAAGTCCAGCTCATGGGTGGGGTTGGGCACGGCCGGGGTGATCCGCGGCGGCAGAACCTCATCGAAGCTCGAGTAGTGCTGCGACCAGAACGCGGTGCCCCAGGCGTCGTTCAGGGCGTCGATCGATCCGTACCGCTCCACGAGCCAGCGTCGGAACGCCGCGGCGCTGACGTCGCACCAGCACTTGCCGATGTGGCAGCCGAGCTCGTTGCTGACGTGCCAGAGCCGGACGGCGGGATGGGCGCCGTAGCGGCGCGCCATCTGCTCGACGAGCGCCAGCGCATGCTCCCGGAAGACGGGGGAGCTCGGGCACCAGGACTGGCGGCTGCCCGGCCACAGCGTCCTGCCCTCCGCGTCGACGGGCAGCATCTCCGGATGGGCCCTCGTGAGCCACGGCGGCGGGGCGGCGGTGGCCGTCGCCATGTCCACCGCGATCCCGCCCTCATGCAGCAGTTCCAGCACCTCGTCGAACCAGCCGAAGTCGTACCGATCCGGCTCGGGCTGCAGCAGCGCCCAGGAGAACACCCCTAGGGTCACGAAGCCGACGCCCGCCTCGCGCATCAGCGTCACGTCCTCGCGCCAGACCGACGGGGGCCACTGCTCCGGGTTGTAGTCGCAGCCCATGCTGATGCCGTCGAACGGCAGGGAGGAAGTCACGTCAACCTTTCGTGGAGCCGAGCGTCAGCCCGGAGACGAACTGCTTCTGGAGGGCGAAGAACACGACCAGCACCGGCAGGGCCACCAGCACGGACCCGGCCGACAGCAGGTTGTAGTCGACGAAGAACTGGCCGCGCAGGTTGTTCAGCGAGCTCGTGATCGGGAGTTTCTTGAAGTCCTGGATCAGAACGGTGGCCCAGAAGAACTCGTTGTAGACCCATGTCGTCTGCAGCACGGCGAGGGCGGCGAGAGCGGGCCGGCACAGCGGCAGGGTGAGCTGCCAGTACTGGCGCCAGACGCTGGCCCCGTCGATCTCGGCCGACTCGTAGATCTCCTTGGGCACCGTCTTCATGTAGTTGCTCAGCACGAACGTGCAGAAGCCCAGCTGGAACGCGACGTTGATCAGGATGAGGCCCCAGTAGCTGCCGAGCAGCGAGCCGCTGTCGCTCATCCACTCCGGCAACGGGATCTGCCGATACAGGCGGAAGATCGGGATCAGCAGCGCCTGCGGCGGCAGCAGGTTCGCGGCCAGGAACACCCCGAGCAACGTCAGGTTGAACGCGTAGTTGAACCGCGCGAGGACGAACGCCGTGCACGAGGCCAGCAGCAGCACCAGCACGACGGCGGGCACGGTGATGATCAGCGAGTTGAGGAAGCCCTGCCCGAAGTTCCCGCGCTCCCACGCATTGACGTAGTTCTGAAAGGTGAACCCGCCGAAGGAGAGGTACCCGTGCTGAGTGGTGTAGCTGTAGTTGCGGAAGGAGTTGATCACCGCCCAGGCGAGCGGGAACAGCCACGCCACGGACACGACGATGAGGAACGCCTGCAGCAGCATGCGCGGCCCGCGCCGCCGTGGCGGCCCGGCAGGCTTGGCTGGGGTGGCCCGCGGGGAGGGTGGCGCGACCGTCGTCATGCTCACGACTTGTCCTCCTTCATGACGACGCGCAGGTAGATCGTGATGAACACCGACGAGATCAGCAGCATGATCGTGGCCATGGCCGAGCCGAACCCGATGCGGCTCGCCTCGCCGACCACGTTCGAGGTGACCAGTGCGGCGATGATCTCCAGGCCGTTGCGGCCCTGGTTCACGATCCAGACGAGGTCGAACGCACGCAGAGACTCGATCACCACGACGACGATGATGATCAGGTTGATGGGCCGCATCACCGGCAGGATGATCCGGAAGAAGGTGGACACCTCACCGGAGCCGTCGATCGCCGCCGCCTCGCGTAGCGACGGGTCCACGCCCTTCAGACCGGCCAGGTACAGCAACATGATGTAGCCCGTGTGACGCCAACCCGTGGCGACCAGCACCGCCCACAGGTTGACGTTCGGGTCGCCGTACCAGTCGATCTGCGTGTGGAGCACGGCGTTGAGCAGGCCCTGGTCCCGGCTGTAGAGCAGCTGCCAGATGAAGCCGACAAGTGCCAGCGACAGCACGACCGGCATGTACAGCACGGTCTGGTAGATGCGGGTCCCGCGCACCTCCTTGTCCAGCAGGACGGCGAGGAAGATGCCCAGCAGCGTCGGGCCGAGGATCAGGAAGACCAGCCAGATGATGTTGTGCTGCACCGCAGGCCAGAAGGGCGGGTAGATCGTCGCGATGTCGACGTAGTTCTGCACGCCCACGAACTTGATCTTGTCGAGGCTGCCGATCCCGTTCCACGACGTGAACGACAGCAGTACCGAGCTGATCGCGGGCAGCCAGACCAGGCCGATCACGAACAGGGCGGGGATCACGACCATCGCCGTCACCACCACCCGGTCCCGCGGCGCCAGCTTCCGCTGGCGCCGCGTGCGGGGGATGGACCGGCCCGGTGCCCTCAGCTTCGACGTCATGCCAGTGTCCTGTCAGCTCGTAAAGATCGACTTCTTCTGGGCCTCGATGCTCTTCACGAGGCCGTCGACGTCGTCCGGCTTGCTGATGAACTGCTGGAACGCGGGGATGACCACGGTGGAGGCGAAGTCGGGGCGGGTGTCGCGGTCGAGGAACTGGGCGATCTCCGTGGCCTTGCTCACCAGCTCTACCGACTTCAACTGCAGCTGGGAGTACGGCTTCGTGTCGGCCTCGGAGTTGACCGCGATCAACGGCAACCCGGTGCTCGCCGCCGCGGCAGCCGCCTGCGGCGAGGTCAGGTACTTGAGGAACGCGATCGAGCCCGCCTCGTTCTTCGGCTTCGCGGACATGCAGAAGCCGTCGATCGGGGCGTCGATGGCGGTGGCCCCGATCCGCGAGTCGATCTCGGGGAACGTGAAGAAGTCGAGGTCGTCCTCGTCGGTGGGGAACTGCTCGTTGAGGAACGTCCCGAGGATGTACATGCCGGCCTGCTTCTTCTGCAGGGTCTGCGCGGCCTCCTGCCAGGTGCGGCCCAGCGCGTCGGGCTGGTGGTAGGGGAGCAGGCCGCGCCAGGTGTCGAAGACCGTCCTGACCTGCGGAGAGTCCCAGGAGCCCTGGCCCGCCATCAGGTCGACGTGGTACTTGTACCCGTTGATCCGCATGTTGAGCATGTCGAACGTGCCCATCGCGGGCCAGCCGTCCTTGTCGCCGAACGCGATCGGCACCAGCTTGTCGGCCTGCATTCGCCGGCACAGGGCGGTGAACTCGTCCAACGTCGTCGGCACCTGGTAACCCGCCGCCTGGAACATCGACTTCCGGTAGAAGACGGCCCACGGGTAGTAGGACTGAGGCACGAAGTACTGCTTGCCGTCGTCGGCCGTCGACTGCACCTTGAACTTGTCGACCACGCCCGGCAGTGGCCAGGCCGAGCTGACGTCCCCGATGAGGCCCTGCCCGGCGAAGAAGCGCATGCGGTAGCCGGCGAACCAGGAGAAGACGTCGTCCGGGTTGCCCTGCAGGTACGTGTTGATGTTCTCCTGGAACGTGTTGTGATCGACCTCGTTGAGCGCGATCGTCGTGCCGCTCGACTTCAGGTAGTCAGCGGCCATGGCCTCGCGCTGCTTCGCAAAGGTCGTGCCGCTCTCGTTGGAGCCGAGCGAGACGGTGCCCGGGCCCGCCGCCGCGCCGCCCTGGCCGCCCCCTCCGCCGCACGCCGCCAGCAGCCCCGTCAGGCCGATTCCGGCGCCGACCCCGAGCGCCCCTCGCAGCACGGCGCGGCGGCCGATCCCCGCGACGGACGGCGGGACGAGCCCCGCGAGGTACTCGGCCTGGGACTGCGGACGTGGCATGTCGTCTCCTTCGACGCAGGGACCAGTAAGGGTGTGTCCGAACACAACGCAACAAGTTCGAACAGAACCCGAACGGAGAATGGTGTGATCATGACCACCTGTCAAGCCTCAGAAGGTCTCGATTTGACTACTCCAGCGCGCCGAGGGGTACAAACCGAACAACTCCAGACATCGTCGGATGCTCGATGATGTGGGAATCACCAGGTCCGGAGCGGTCCCGCGTTCCGCGGAACGCGCCCGTCCGCGGCGTCCGTCCCGCGCCGTCGCCCACACTGCGGCAGGATGGCCGGGACACGGACATTCGCGAGCCGGGAGGCGTCATGCTGAAGTTCCTGCTGGGTGCAGCCGTCGGCTACGTGCTCGGCGCAAAGGCCGGTCACGAGCGCTACGAGCAGCTTCGCCGCACCTACCAGCGGGTGGCCGACCACCCGGCGGTGCAGGGAGCCGCAGGCGTGGTGCGCGCCCGCGTCGACGAGACCATGAACGGCGGCAAGCACACCACCGACGCCACCGCCGGCACCCGCACGCCCTGAGCCCACGCCGGGTCGCCGGCGGCGGGGGTCGCGCGATGGTGGGGACGGCTGTGCGCTAAAGTCTGTCGTGCCAGCGGGGGTAGCCCCTCCGCGCCGAACGGTCCTCCGTAGCTCAATTGGCAGAGCATGCGACTGTTAATCGCAGGGTTACTGGTTCGAGTCCAGTCGGAGGAGCAAAGTCCCTGGTAGGGGCACTGGGACGATCATGAGCAAAGATCGAGATATGACTTATGCACGTTTATGGCTGAGCCCAGGACCCGGTGCAGTGCCGCAGCAGCCTTCACATCCGACCCCTTCCGGCCCATATAGACGTCCTGCGTCATCGACGGCCGGGCGTGTCCGAGGACGTCCGCGATCTGCCTCGCGGTGACCCCCTCGTCATCGAGGATGGTGGCGCACGTCTTTCGAAACACGTGGCTGGTGACCCACGCAAACTCCTCCGAGCCGCGGGCTTCACGGAGGTCCTGGCTGGTGTTCGAGGGATCACGCCAGCTGCCGTTGCCGTCCGGAAAGACGGGCGAGGATAGAGACCTCTTCGTCCGCGTCTTGAGCATGTCTACTGCGAAGGTGGGGAGCTTCAGGACCCTGGACCCTGCCGACGTCTTGGTGCTCTTGCGGTGGAGACCCTGACCCTTCACGGGATGACGTTCCAGTCGACGATCACGGTCCCAGCATCGAGATCCACCTCATGCCAGGTGACGCCGATCGTCTCACCGATCCGGACACCGGTCGCGAGCATGAAGACCGTGATGTCCAGAAGATCCTTCCGGACCGCGTTCTCGTCCTTCGCGTGCTGTTCCAGCCAGCTTGTGCACTCCTGGGCTGTCAGGGCGCGAGGCTTCTTCTTCGGCTTCGTGGGGATCGCGGAGGTGTTGCGAGCCGCGTTCGTAGTGACGGCGTCCGAGCGAGCTGCGTGGGCGAGGAAACCCGAGACGACT
>JAODNO010000696.1 GCA_025465235.1 Pseudonocardia sp. | reverse complement strand
GACACGCACGCTGGCCGGCCTCGAGCGGGTGGCGCGGCTGGTCGCCGTCCTGCTCTGAGGAGGCCAGCTCACCGTGCGGGTACCTCTGCGGACTCGGCGAATCGAGCGATCGTCCCCGCGACCGCGTTGCTGAACTTGTCCAGGGCCGTCCGGTCGAGGGTCTCGATGCGGTCACAAGCCGAGTGGTAGCAGGCATCGAAGACCTCTCCGGCGCGCCCGCCCCAGCGATCGGCCTGCTCGGGCGTCTTCTTGTTCGCGTCACCCGCCAGGACACCGCCGGACGGGATGTCGGCGTCGACGAACGCGGCGTAGTCGGACTCTCCGTCGAACTTCACGAGATCGGCCACGATTCCGTTGGCCGCCAGCTCGTCCACGAGCACCCGTCCCACGGTGGCGGAGCCGGGTGGGCCGGACCGGGATCCCGGGGGGTCCGCGCCGCCCTGGACGAAGTATCCGGCATTCGGTGAGGCGACCATGTCGAGGTTGAGGTAGAGCCCGATGGCCTCTCGTCGGCTGTCCGAGAGCGACTCGACGTAGGCCTTGGAGCCGTTGAGGTTGCGCTCCTCCGCTCCCCAGAAACCGAAGCGCACGACGTTGGGGATCGGTGGGGAGCTGCCCATCCGCGTCGCGACCTCCAGGAGGGTGGCCACGCCGGAGGCGTTGTCGTTGATTCCCGGACCCTCGGGCACCGAGTCGAGGTGCGCACCGGCCATGATCACGTGCTCGGCCGAGCCGGTCCGGGTCTGCGCGATCACGTTGCGGACGACCGTCTCCCCGCCCCTGCGCTGCCGCAGCACGAAGGAGGGCGTGCTCACGTCGAAGCCGGCGTCGCGGAGGACACCGGCCACGTAGTCGACGCTCGCGTCGTAACCCGGCCCCGGAGTGGCGCGGTTGCCGCCGTTCCTGTCCCCGATCTGCTGCAGGGCCTCGGCGTGGGTCAGGGCTCCCGCCCCACTCACCTCCTGCACGAGCTGCGAGTACAGGGGGCTCCGGCCGGCTGCCACCGGTGGCGGCGCCGGGGTCGACGTGCATCCGACGACAACGGCAGCAGCGGCTGCTGCGATGCCGCTCCATCCGACGTACCGGCGCCGGGCATCCGACGAGCGAGATGGCACTCGCTCCTCCCCTGAGATCGCTCCACGCACGATGCCTCACATCTGCGCTCACCGTCATTGAGCGCCGCTTTGCGTTCATGGCACGGAACCGAGTGAGCGGGAACCAGTGATTTCTGGCGTCGCCGACGAGGGCAGCCACCCCCCAGCTCTATCCACCACACCACATCGAACGCCGCACCGCATCGACCCAAACAGCTGGTACTGGGCTGCCGCCGTGCCGCGCGCCCCACCAGTGGGCGTGCGCACTGACCTCCAGGTGATCGTCGAGGTGCCCGGCGATCGGTTGTCCGATTTACGCCCGTGTCATCCACCGTCGCTCCCCACGTAACCGGCGCTACCTACGGTCGGAACCGGGCACGGGATCTGCACCCACCTGGAGGCCCCCATGGAGACCCACATCCCGGGGTACGTGACTCCCCCCTCCGAGGTACCGCCGCTGGCCGGCTTCACTGTGGGTGTCACCGCCGCGCGGCGGGCCGACGAGCTCGCCACCATGCTGGAGCGGCGCGGGGCCGTCGTGCAGCACGGCGTCGCGCTGCGGATCGTCCCGGTGGCCGATGACACCCAGCTGGCCGAGGCCACCCGCGCCGTCATCGCACGTCCGCCCGACATCACGGTCGCCACCACCGGCATCGGTTTCCGTGGCTGGGTGAAGGCGGCCGATGGCTGGGGGATCGGCAAGGAGTTGCTTGGCGCACTCGGCGCCGGAAAGTTGATCGCCCGCGGCCCGAAGGCGCGCGGGGCGATTCGGGCATCCGGACTGGTGGACGCGTGGTCGCCGCCGTCGGAGTCCTCGGCGGAGGTGCTGGACTATCTGCTCGACGGTGGCTGCGACGGCCGCGGGGTGGACGGCCTGCACATCGCCGTTCAACTGCACGGCGAGCCCCTGCCCGACGTGGTCGAGGCGCTCACGGTCGCCGGTGCCGAGGTGATCGAGGTTCCGGTGTACCGCTGGATGCCGCCCGTCGACATCTGTCCGCTCGACCGGCTGATGGACGGGGTGCTCGCACGCTGCGTCGATGTCCTGGCGTTCACCAGTGCCCCCGCCGCGGCCGGCCTCCTGGCCAGGGCGGGCGAGCGGGGGATCCTGGAGGAGCTGCTCACTGTGCTGCGGGGCCCGGTGCTGTCGCTGTGCGTCTGTCCGGTGACCGCGGCGCCGCTGGAGGCCGTCGACGTGCCGACCGTGCAGCCCCAGCGCTCGCGGCTGGGGGCGATGGTGCGCCGCCTGGAGGCCGAGATGCCGGGCCGGGCGCGCCGGCTGCCGGTGGCCGGGCACTGGCTCGAGCTGCGCGGGCACGCCGTGCTCGTCGACGGGACGTTGCATACGGTGCCGCGCGCTGGGATGGCGATGCTGCGGGCCCTGGCCCGTCGGCCGGGCAGGGTCGTGGCACGGGCGGAGCTGCTGCGGTCGCTACCCGGTGGAAGCAGCGATGAGCACGCCGTCGAGACGGCGATGGCGCGGCTGCGCACCGCGCTGGGCGAACCGAAGCTCGTGCAGACCGTCGTCAAGCGTGGCTACCGGCTCGCGCTCGACCCGGCCGCAGGCCCCGTCCCCCTCGGAGGGCACTGCCTACACGGACAAGCCCGGTGACCCGGCCGGGCAGGATGGCTGTGGTGTGGCGGGGCGTCAGTGGCGGGGGAGGCGGCCGTCGACCAGGATGACGCCTTCGGCCCGGAGGCGGGCACTCTGCTCGACGGCGATGTGCGGGGCGCACGTCCCGTCCGCCCGCAGCACGCGGTGCCACGGCAGGTCGTGGCCGTCCATCGCGAGGATGTGGCCCACGAGCCGTGGCGAGCGCAGCCCGGCGCGGGCGGCGACCTCGCCATAGCTCGCCGTCTCGCCCGGCGGGATCGCAAGCACGACGGCCCGCACCCGCTCGACCGTCTCCTCGTCCACGTGCTCAGGTCCCCAAGAACCGGCGCATCTCGTCCGCGACCTCCGCGGTGCGCTCCAGGTACACCATGTGCCCGGCGTCGATCTCGATGACGGTGAGCGCGTCGCCCAGCTCCGCGCGGCAGACGTCCACCCAGCCCGGGTCGACGAAGTCGGCCTTCGCGGCAGGCAGCAGGAGGGTCGGCGTGCCGGCGGGCGGGGTGAGCGCGGCCCGCGCCATCTCACTCCAGGCCACGACGGCGGCGGCGCCGCAGTAGCGGTAGCGATAGCGGTCGCCGTCGGGCACGAGGTGGTCGGTGAGCTCGGCGTCCACGAGCTCGGCCGCGATGCCCTCCCAGCGCTGGGTCCGGTCGGCGCGAGCGGCGGGGACGTCGGGGAAGGACTCGTCGGCGCGGCTCGCCTCAGCCGTCTCCAGCATGTCCTGAGCGTCGAGTCCGATCGCCGGGTCGAGCAGCAGCAATCGCTCGACGCGCTCCGGCGCGGTGCGCGCCAGATGCACGGCGATCGCGCCGCCGAAGGAGTGCCCGGCGACGGCGACGCGCGCGAGACCGAGGTCGTCGAGCACGGCCAGCGCATCGGCCACGTGCTGCTCGATGTGCCACGGTGGCGTCCACGGTGATCGCCCGTGGCCGCGCAGGTCGACAGCGATCAGCCGGATCTCGGGCAGCGCCTCGGCCAGCACCCGCCAGCGCGCCGAGTGACCGGTGACGCCGTGCAGGGCGAGGACGGGCACACCGTCGGGTGGCCCGAAGGTGCGGACGTTGAGCGGTGCGGCGGACACATCCGTGATCGTGCCAGCAGCACTCCCCGCCGTCGCGGTCCCGGGGGGTCGTGGTTGCATCGCGGGGTGTCCCGTCACGACCGTCCGTCTGCCCGCGCCGCGCTCGCGCCGGGCCTCGTCCGCATGCCGCGGGCGACGCCGGGCGAGCTGGTGTGGGACGAGGCCGCGCAGCGGGTGCTCGCCCACGACAGGGGGCCGCTGCGGGTGGTCGGCGGGCCGGGCACGGGCAAGACCACTCTGCTCCTGGCGAGCGTGGCCGGGCGGATCCGGGCGGGGGCCGACCCCGAGCGCACCCTGTTGCTGGTCGGTAGCAGGCGTGCGGCGGGGGAGCTGCGCGAGCGGCTCGGCGAGATGGTGCACGGCGACGGCGTGGTGGAACGCACGTCGCGGGAGCCGCTGGTGCGCACGGTGCACTCCTACGCGTTCGGGGTGCTGCGGCTGCACGCGGCACGCAACGGCGACCCACCGCCCCGGTTGCTCGCGAGCGCCGAGCAGGACGCCGTCGTGCGCGACCTGCTGGCAGGCGAGCTCGCCGGACCGGAGCACGGGGGAGCGCCCGACTCGGGCTGGCCTGCCCGGCTGCGCCCCGCACTCGGGCTGCCGGGGTTCGCCGCGGAGCTGCGGGAGCTGCTGCTGCGGGCGGGCGAGCGTGGCCTCGGGCCCGAGGAGCTCACCGGGCTCGGCAGGCGCCACGACCTGCCCGAGTGGTACGCGGCGGGCCGGTTCTTCCGCAGCTATGAGCAGGTCATCCTGCTGCGTGGGGCGGCAGGGCGCGGCGCGCCGCAGGCCACCGCGCCGGCTCTGGACGCCGCCGAACTCGTGTCGGCTGCGCTGGACGCGCTGGCGTCCGACCCGGAACTGCTCGCGGCCGAGCGGGAGCGGGTACGGCATCTGGTCGTCGACGACGCCCAGGACCTCGACCCGCAGCAGATGGAGCTCGTGCGTGCGCTGGGCTCCACGGCGGGCACCGTGCTGCTCGCCGGCGACCGGGATCAGGCCGTCCTCAACTTCCGTGGCGCCGACCCGAACGGCCTGGGTGCCGTCGACGCCGAGACGGTCGTGCTCACCGCCGACCACCGCAGCGCACCCGCCGTGCGGGCCGCGGGGGCTCGGCTGGTGGCGCGACTGTCCGGTTCCGCTGCCGGACGCGAGCGGGTGGCGCCCCCCGGCGATCCGGACGGGCCGGAGGGCACTGTGGCGGTGCGGGTGTTCGGCTCCGCCGCCCAGGAGGCGGGCTGGGTGGCCGACCAGCTCCGCCGCGCCCATCTGTCCGACGGCGTCCCGTGGTCGCGCATGGCCGTGCTGGCCCGCTCCGCCCGCCGCTCGCTGCCCACGCTGCGCCGGGCGTTGCTGGCCGCGGGCGTGCCGGTGGCCGCGCCTCCCGACGAGCTACCACTCGCCCGCCAGCCCGCTGTCGTCCCGCTGCTGATGGTGCTGCGCTGCGCCACCCGTCCCGGCGAGCTGGACGCCGATGCCGCCACCGCCCTGCTCACCTCTCCACTGGGCTCCGCGGACCCGATGCGGATGCGCCGGCTGCGTCGCGGGCTGCTGCGGCTGCACGCCGGGGGCCGGCCTGCGCACGCGGCACCGGAGCCCGAGCCACAGGCCGATGGCGACCAGGCCGCGCGCCCGGCCGACATCGAGCGCTCCGGGAGCGACCCGCTGCTGGTCGAGGCGCTGCAGGCGGCGGCACTCGGCCGTCCCGATCCGCTCGTTGCGCTGCCACCGCAGGAGACGGCTCCGCTGCGGCGGGTCGGCGCGCTGCTGGCGATCGCGGGCGATGCCACGCGCGACGGGGAGAGCGCCGAGGAGGTGCTCTGGCGGGTGTGGCAGGCCTGCGGGCTGGGCGCGAGGTGGAGCGACGCGAGTGCGCGCGGCGGCCCGGTCGGTGCGGCGGCCGACCGCGACCTCGACGCCGTGCTCGCCCTGTTCGACGCCGCTGCCCGGCACACCGACCGGTTGCCCGGTGCCGCCGTGGCGAGCTTCGTCGAGTACCTCGCCGACCAGCAGCTCCCGGTCGACTCGCTGGCCCCGCGCGCGCCGAGGGGCGAGGCGGTGGTGCTCCTCACGGCGCACGCCGCACGCGGGCGCGAGTGGGACGTCGTGGCCGTGCCCGGGGTGCAGGAGGGGAGCTGGCCGGACCTGCGGCTGCGCGGCAGCCTGCTCGGCAACGAGCGGCTCGTGGACCTCGTGGCGGGCGTGGCCGAGCCGGGCCGGGAGACGGTGTCGCGAGTGGCCCCGCTGCTCGCCGAGGAACGGCGGCTGTTCTACGTCGCGTGTACGAGGGCCCGGCACACGTTGCTGGTGAGCGCTGTGCAGGGCGAGGACGAGCAGCCCTCGCGCTTCCTCGACGAGCTCGACCCCGTACCGGCCACCCAGGCCGACCGGCCCGTGCACCGGCCGGGCCGGTCGCTCGTGCTGGCCGAGCTCGTCGGCGAGCTCCGGCGCGCCGCATGCGAGCCGGACGCCGGTGATGATCCGGGCCGCACGCAACGGCGCCGCCGTGCAGCGCTGCAACTGGCCCGGCTCGCCGCAGCGGGCGTGCCCGGCGCCCATCCCGACGACTGGTACGGGCTCCCCCCTGTCTCCAGCGACGCTCCGCTGCGCACTCCGGGGGAGATCGTGCCCGTGTCGCCGTCGGACGTGGAGAAGATCGTCCGGTGCCCGCTGCGGTGGGTACTGGAGCGCCACGGCGGAGGCGAGGTGGGCGCGTTGGCCGCCGTCACCGGTTCGTTGGTGCACGCGTTGGTGCAGGCCAGCGCGGCCGGGGCCGACGGTGCCGAGCTGGAGGGTGCGCTGCGCTCGGCATGGTCGCGCCTCGACGCCGGGGCACCCTGGTTCGGTCGGCGCGAGCTGTCGCGGGTGCGCGGGATGCTGGCGGCGTTCGACGGCTGGGTGCGGTCGAGCCGCGCGGAGGGGCTGCGACTGGTGGCCGTCGAGCAGCCGGTGCAGCTCGACCTGGCCGGCGGCGAGCCGGGCGACGGGACGGCTGCCGGGCGGGCCGCCGGAGGCGGACCGTGGTTGCGGCTGCGCGGCCGGGTCGACCGGCTGGAGGTCGACTCCGCAGGCCGGCCGGTGGTCGTCGACGTGAAGACGGGCAAGACGGCCGTCAGCGGGCGGGCGGCCGCCGAGCACCCACAGCTGGCCGTCTACCAGCTCGCAGCCGCGCTCGGTGCGTTCGGAGAGCTGCTGGAGCCGGGCACGCGTCCGGGCGGCGGGCGGCTGGTCTACCTCGCCGACCAGAAGGCGGGTGGGCAGGCGAAGGAGCCGGCCCAGCCTCCGCTCGACGACGACGAGCTGGCCCGCTGGGAGGAGGTGGTGCGCCGCTGCGCCGACGAGACGTCCGGAGCGCAGTTCATCGCGCGGATCGGCCCGGACTGCGATCGGTGCCCCGTGCGCACCAGCTGCCCCCTCAGCGAGTCCGGCCGTTCGGTCGCGGAGCCGTAGGCCACCTGGACCACGCGGTGACACACCGTGATGTGGCCCGATCGTTAGGGCTAAGGCCAACTCTCCTGGGTGGGTCCTGCGACCGAGATCGTGACGGACGGTACGGTCATCCGGCGCCGGGCGCTCCCCAGCTCCCTCTTCGGCGTAATGCCAGGAGGTGCGATGTCCCCGATTGCGCGGCGGATGCGATCGTCCGTCGTCTGTGCGGGACTCGCCGTGCTGCTGGCCGCGTGCGCGAGCACCCCCGGACCGGGCACCGCAGCTCCTGACAATGCCCCCGACCTGTTCGAGGCGCTGCCCCCGACCTCCGCTGTCACCGCGCCGCCATCGGCGCCGCCCACCACCTCAGCAGGCCCCGAGGTGGGCCACTCGGGGGCCACCCCCGGCCCGCGCACCCGCGATGCGGGTGGCAGCCGGGGCGCCTCAGGCCCTGGCGCGGTCGGGGGCTCACCCAAGTGGCGCCCGACCGGGGGCGACGAGTTCAACGGGTCGGAACTGGACCCCAGCGAATGGAGTCTCTACAACAGCGAGGGTGGCTTCGGCACCGGCTACCGCAGACCGGAGGCGATCAGTCAGTCCGACGGCACTGTCAAGATCACCGCCACGGGTGACATCTCCGGCGGGATGGCCCAGACGAAGGGGCAGCTGTACGGGCGCTGGGAGTTTCGGGCCCGCACCGACCTCGGCCGCGGTTTCGGCTCGGCGATCCTGCTCTGGCCCGACTCGGAGAAATGGCCGCAGGACGGCGAGATCGACATCATGGAGGTGCCGGGGGAGAAGCGGGATCTCGCGCACTTCGTGGTGCACTGGGGCCCGGACGGCACCGACAACATGAACGGCACGGCGGTGCCGGGCGACTTCTCGAAATGGCACACGTTCGCCCTGGAGTGGCTGCCCAACCGGATCACCTGGTACGTCGACGGCGTCAAGAAGTACGAGAACACCGACAAGGCGGCGATCCCGAAGACGCCGATGCACCTCACGATCCAGCTCGACCAGGGCCCGAAGAAGGACTGGATCCTGCCGCGCGACGAGACCACGCCCGCCAAGGTCGCCCTCGAGGTCGACTGGGTGCGGATCTCCAAGGCGCCATAGGCGCGGTGCGCGGCCGGGCCCGGCTCGCGGTGCAGGAACACCACTGAGGTACAACACGGAGGTGGAGCTCACCCCGCTGGCGCTGGCCGCCGCGCTCGGGCTCCCGCCGCCCACCCAGGAGCAGGCCGCGGTGATCGCCGCGCCCGCCCGTCCGGCGCTGGTCGTCGCCGGTGCAGGAGCGGGCAAGACCGAGACGATGGCGGCGCGGGTCGTGTGGCTCGTCGCCACGGGCCAGGTGCTGCCCGAGCAGGTGCTCGGCCTGACCTTCACGCGCAAGGCCGCCCAGCAGCTCGGCGCCCGGGTGCGCTCGCGGCTGCGCCGTCTCGCCGGCTCCCGGCTGCTGGACGAGCTCGACCCCAGCGGTGCGCGCCGCTCCGCCCTGCTTGCGGGTGAGCCCACGATCTCCACCTACCACTCGTACGCCGGCCGGCTGGTCGCCGAGCACGCGCTGCGCCTCCCCGCCGAGCCTGCAGCGCGCCTGCTCGGCCAGACCGCGTCCTGGCAGCTCGCCCACCGGGTCGTCACGAGCTGGGCCGACGACCTCGAGATCGACCTGATGCCGGCCACCGTCACCGAACGGCTCCTCGCGCTGGCGGGGGAGCTGGGGGAGCACCTCGTGGAGCCCGGTGCCGTCCGGCAGCACGCCGAGCACCTGGTTTCCGTGCTCACGGCCGCGCCGCCGGGCAAGCGGCAGCGGGCAGAACCGTCGCAGACCTACCGGAAGTGGGTGGGCGCCCAGCGGCAGCGGGAGGCGCTGCTGCCGCTCGTGGAGGCGTTCGCCGCCCGCAAGCGGGCGGAACGCGCGGTCGACTTCGCCGACCAGCTCGCCATCGCCGCACGCGTGGCCGCAGAGCACCCCGAGGTGGGGTCGGGCGAGCGCGCCCTCTACCGCTCGGTGCTTCTCGACGAGTACCAGGACACGGGCCACGCCCAGCGCGTGCTGCTCCGCGCCCTGTTCGGCACCCCTCCGGGAGACCCGGTCCGGCCAGACGGGCCGGCGGTCACAGCGGTCGGCGACCCGTGCCAGTCGATCTACGGGTGGCGCGGCGCGAGCGCGGGCAACCTCACCCGGTTCCGCACGGACTTCCCCGGGCCGGACGGGTTGGCGGACGAGTACGGGCTGCTCACGAGCTTCCGCAACCCGCCGGAGGTGCTCGCGCTTGCCAACGCCGTGTCCGCGCAGTTACGGGCAGCGCCGGGGGCCGTCGGGGTGGGGGAGCTGCGGGCCGGCCCGGGAACGCGGGCCGGCGACGTGCGGGTTGCGCTGTTGCCCGACATCGCGGCCGAGATCGACTGGATGGCCGACGGCATCGCCGAGCACTGGCGGCGCGCGGAGGACGCCGGGGGCGAGCCGCCGACGTCCGCAGTCCTGGTCCGGCGGCGAGCCGACATGGACGCGATCGCGACAGCGCTGCGCTCCCGCGGGCTCCCCGTGGAGGTCGTCGGGCTCGGCGGGCTCCTGGACACGCCGGAGGTGCGGGACCTGGTGAGCGCCCTGCGGCTGGTCGCCGACCCGCTCGCGGGGCCTGCCGCCGTCCGGCTGCTGACCGGGGCGCGCTGGCGGCTCGGCGTCGCCGACCTCGCCGCCCTGTGGCAGCGGGCGCGGGAGGTCGTCCCGGCGCAGCCGTCGCGTCCCGGGCCGCTCACGCCTGCCGAGCTGGCGCTCGGCGCGCTGCCGGGTGAGCAGGCCGAGCAGGCCGGGCTCGTCGATGCCCTCGACGACCCCGGCCCGGCCTCGCGGTACTCGCCGGAGGGCTTCGAGCGGATCACGCGGCTGGCACGCGAGCTGGGCTGGCTACGGGCCAGGGGGTCGGCACCGCTGACCGACCTGGTCGCCGACGCCGAGCGGGTGCTGCTGCTCGACGCCGAGAGCGCCGCCCGCCCGGG
>JAODNO010000661.1 GCA_025465235.1 Pseudonocardia sp. | reverse complement strand
GTGCCATGGCGAGCGCGCTGGGTCGGGTACCGATGCGAAGAGTCATCGCGACTCCTCCTGCGCTGGGATGTCGGTCCGGGCCTCCAGCGCTGCGATCACGTCGCCGCTGCGCTGGATGGCCACTGCGGCCGGGGTCTGCGGGTCGAGCTCGAACAGGGCCCGCAGCGCTGCTGCGTAGCTGTCGCCGTCCGGGCCCTCGGCGAGCCGTTTCACCTGCACGGTGGGGGTGTGCAGAAGCTTGTCGACGACACGGCGGACGCTCCTGGTGAACTCCTCGCGCACCCGCATGTCCAGTTCGGGGAGGCGGGAGTCCAGCCGCAGCAGCTCGGCGTCGATCACGTCGGACGCACGCCGGCGCAGTGCCGTGACGGTGGGGGTGACCTCGGCGGAGCGCTGGGCGGCGAGGTATGCCTGCGCCTCCTCGGCCACGAGTTCCTGGGCGGCTGCGACAGCAGCGCCCCGCTGGTCGGACCCGAGCCTGCGCTGCAGGGCGACCAGGTCGATCAGCGTGACGCCCGGCAGCTCCGCGACCCCCGCCTCGACATCGCGGGGCAGGCCGAGGTCGCAGACCGCGAGCGGGCGCGCAGGGCGGTCGGCCACCGCAGCCGCCACTGTGACGCGGTCGACAACGGTGCCGACGGCCCCGGTGCAGGCGACCAGGAGGTCGGCCGTGGCCAGCTCGCCTGCCAGCGCATCCAGCCCCCCGGCGTGGGCCGGTGTGCCTTGCGCCTCCGTGTTCTCGGCAAGGCGCGCGGCCCGCTCCGGTGAGCGGTTCAGCACGACGATCTCGGCTGCGCCCGCCCGCCGCAGGTGCGCTGCGGCGAGCGCTCCCATCGCCCCGGCCCCGACGACGACCGCCCGGCGGCTCTCCAGGCTCCCGCCGAGCGCGGCGGCGGCGTCGGCGAGCGCCTCGGAGACGACGGACGCGCCTGCCGCGTCGATGCCCGTGCTCGCGTGCACCCGCTTGCCGATGCGCAACGCGTTCTGGGCGAGGTCGTGCAGCACCCGCCCGACGGTGCCGGCCTCGTCAGCGGCGGCGTACGCGGTACGGAGCTGGCCGAGGATCTGGGCCTCCCCGACGACCATCGAGTCGAGCCCGGCGGACACGGCGAACAGGTGCTGCACGGCCGACCCGGCGTAGTGCACGTACACGTGTTCGGTGAGCTCGGCCAGCGGCATCCCGGCGTGCCGGCTCAGCACCGTGGAGACGTCGGCGAGACCGCCGTGGAACGCGTCGACGACGGCGTAGACCTCGATACGGTTGCACGTCGACAGCAGGACGGCCTCGGAGACATGCGTGCCACGCAGCATCTCGTCGAGCAGCTTCGGCACCTCGTCCGCCATGACGGCGGCGCGTTCCAGCACCTCCACCGGAGCGCTGCGGTGCGACAGACCAACTACCAAGACGCTCACGGAAGCATCCCTCCGGAACCGTTCGACGCGTGTTCGATGATGTGGCCGTTGACCGTGGCGGCGTCCTGCCCTGCCAGGTGCTTGCGCGCCACGTGGAACGCCAGGATCTGCAGCTCCACGGCCAGGTCCACCTTGCGGACCTCCACCTCGTGCGGCACCTGCAGTACGACCGGGGCGAAGTTGAGGATGCAGCGCACGCCGCTGCTGACCAGCAGGTCGCACACGCCCTGGGCGGCGGGGCCGGGCGTGGCGATCATGCCGATCGTGACCCCCCGCTCCGCGCAGACCTGCGGGATCGATCGGACGTGCTCGACGACGATGCCGTTGATGTGGATGCCGACGAGGTCGGGGTCGACGTCGAACAGTGCCGTGACCGGGAACCCGCGCCCACCGAAGCCGCTGTACCCCGCCAACGCGTGGCCCAGGTTGCCCACTCCGACCAACGCCACCGCCCGCAGGTGATCCAGGCCGAGCGTGCGCTCGAGTTGGCGAACCAGCGCCGCGATCTCGTAGCCGACCCCACGGATCCCGTAGGAGCCGATGTAGGAAAGGTCCTTTCGCAGCTTGGCCGGGTTGACCCCGGTGGCGGCGGCGAGCTCGTCGCTGGAGACCGTCTCGGCGCCCTGCTCGGCCAGCTCGCCGAGCATCCGGAGGTAGACGGCGAGCCGGGCGACACTGGCCTCGGGGATGGACCGCAGCCTCGCGGCGGCGACATCCGCGGAGCCGGCATGCGGCGGCTTCGTCACGCTCAACGTCTCCTCGATGGTGCTGTACTCAATGAGCTGATTTCCGGTGATGCTGATACACGCGCGACCGCACCACAGACCCCACCAACCGGTATACACCCGGCCGAGTACCCCAGGATTGGGCGTTGACGTCGACTGGATTACACGGTAGTCGCTTGTGAAGGCACGCACAAAGTTGCGATCTTGGACGCAGTCGTGCTCGCCCGGGTGCTCGGCACATTACTACCGGTGATCGCCCCACGACGCCCGCTCGTCGTAGAGCCCAGTTGCCGCGGGGCGGCCCCGATGACCAGGACCGCCCCTGCGGGGTCGTGCAGGGCGATATCAGCGTGCCGGCATGAGCACCTTGTCGATCACGAACACCGTGGCGTTCGAGGTCGGGACGTTGCCGCAGACAACCCTGGCCTGCGTGCCGTTGCCGCTGGTCAGCGTGGGTGCCGCAGGGGTGCCACCGATGGTGACGTCGCCCCCCGCGAGCTCGGTGGTCCGGCCCGCCTCCACCAGGCCGGCAGCGTCGTACCGCTTCGGGACCACGTGGTAGGACAACAGCGCCCCGAGCTGCTGCGGGTTGTTCAGCAGCGCGGTGAACGCCTGGTCACCGATCGCGGCCTTCAGCTCGTCGAACGCGGCGTTGGAGGGGGCGTAGACCGTGACCCCCTGCTGCGCGTTCAGGGTGTCGGCCAGGCCGGGAACCGCCCCGACCGCACTCACCAGCGTGGTCAGCAGCGGATTGGCGCGGGCGGCGTTCACCACAGGCTGCGGCCCCATGTTCTTCAGGGAACCGGGCGCGTCGCCCTGCGGCAGCATGTTGCAGGCCGGACCGAACACATCGTTCGCGGTGGTGACGCCGTCGTCCGCAGGCCCCGGGGCAGACATCGGCGGCGCAGCGGCAGCGGCGCTGGCCGGCGCGCCGCCGGACGGCGTCTCGGAGCCGCTACAGGCCCCCAACGCCACGGTCAGGGCCGCCATGATGCCGAGCGCGGCCAATCTCGGAATCTTTCGCACGGAGGTTCCTCCCTCGGGTACGCCCGGCCGGTCCGGGGTGGTACCAGAACGTTCGGTTTCGCGCCGAAGGTGGTTCACATCCCGCAGATAACGCTTACGTAACGACAAGAGCACCCCTCCACGGTCGTCCGGCGGCCCGGAGGAGGAGCGGCCGGATCCGTCGAACGGCGGACGCCGAGCGACCGACGGTGCAGCCCACGGCCGGGCGCGGGCTGTGAAGCGGTCAGGTGACGGTGAAGATCGTCGCCGGCCAGCCGGACGCGCCATCCGGAACCGGGTCGGCCTGCACCTCCGTCTGGGTGCGGCCGGCCGAGTCGGTGGCCCTGGTCTGGACGGTGTGGCTCCCCGGCCCCAGGTCGAAGTCAGCCCGCCACATCCGCCAGGTGTCCCCGCTCACCTCGGTGGCCAGCTCGGCCTCCCGCCACGCGCCACCGTCCATTCGCACCTCGACCTTGCCGATCCCGGTCGGCTGCGACCAGGCGATACCGGCGACCGTGACCCGCCCGGCCGGCACGGAGGCGAACCCGCGCGGGGTGTCGATGCGCGACTCCGTCTTGATCGGGCCCTGCGCGGCCCACCCGCGCTCGAGCCAGTAGCTCTTCTCGGCGCCGAACGTCGTGACCGCCAGGTCAGTGATCCACTTGGTGGCCGAGACGTAGCCGTAGAGGCCGGGAACGACCATGCGCACCGGGAAGCCGTGCTCCGGCGGCAGCGCCTCACCGTTCATCCCGATCGCGAGCAGCGCGCCGCGGCCTTCCTCCATCACGACCGACGTGGGCGTGCCGGCGGTGAAGCCGTCGACGCTGGTGGCGAACAGCTGGTCGGCGCCGGGCCGGACGCCGGCCTCCAGAAGGATCTCGCGCAGGTCTACTCCCGTGAAGTTCGCCGTCGAGATGAGATCTCCACCGACCGGGTTGGAGACACACGTCATCGTGATCGTGCGCTCGACG
>JAODNO010000649.1 GCA_025465235.1 Pseudonocardia sp. | reverse complement strand
CAGCTGCGCCTCGCCTCAACGGGCTGATCAGGACTCCGGCATGTACGGGCTGCCTTGGGGACCCGGGTAGGGGTAGCGGGAGCGGAAGTCGTCCGCAGCCTCCTCCATGGTGGTCCAGCTGGTGCCCTCGTGGCCGTTGATGTACTCGATGAGTCTCTCGAGCATGAGGAGGACCTGCGGGCGGCCGGCGACGTCGGGGTGGATCGTGAAGGCGTAGACGCCGTAGTCCTGCTCGCGGTACACCCAGTCGAACTGGTCTCTCCACCACGACTCGACGTCGCGTGGATTGACCCAGCCGGCGCTGTTGGGTGCCTTCTTGATGAACATCATCGGAGGCAGGTCGTCCATGTACCAGTTGGCGCCGATCTCGACGAGGTCGATGACCTCACCGCGCTGCAATGGCTTCATCCAGGTCCTGGCCTCCTGGGAGTAGTCGATCTTCGTCCAGGTGTCGCCGACCCGCGCGTAGAACGGCATGAAGTCGTGCAGGCCCTGGCCGTGGTCGTACGTGAAGCCGTACTTCTGGAGCAGGGATGGCGTGATGTTCGACATCTCCCACCACGGCGGAACGTAGCCCCGAGGTGCCCTCCCGCTCACCTTCTCGATGAGCTCGACGCAGTAGGAGAGGACGTCCTCCTCCTGCTTGGGCGTCATCGCGATCGGGTTCTCGTGGGAGTAGCCGTGCGCACCGATCTCGTGGCCGGCGTCCACGATCTTCTTGATGGAGTCGGGGAACGTCTCGATCGAGTGACCCGGGATGAACCAGGTGGCCGGCATGTCGTACTTCTTGAACAGTTTCAGTACCCGGGGGGTGCCGATGTCGCCGGAGAACATTCCGCGCTGGATGTCCGACGGCGAATCCTCACCCCCGTACGATCCGAGCCAACCTCCGACGGCATCGATGTCGACGCCGAACACGCACTTAATGTCCTTGGGCATCCTCAGTCTCCTTGCGTCCGTCAACGGTGTGGGTCTCGGCTGCTGCGCAGCCGCTCGAGATGGCTCACTGCCTCCTCGGCCGTGAGGGGGTCCGCGTACTTCGCCGTCATGTCGAACAGGTTCGCCGCGTGCGGGCCTGCCGCTCGGTCCACGCAGCAGTCCGTGACGATGAACGTGGGGAAGCCGCACTGCACGGAGTCCACCACCGAACTCCGCACGCAACCGGACGTCGTGGCGCCCATCACGATCACGCAGTCGGTCTGCGCCGCCACGAGCAGCGGGAGCAGGGACGTACCGAAGAAGGCCGACGCCCCCGTCTTGACCACGACCTCCTCGCCGGAAAGGCGCCCCAGCCGTGGGTCGATCTCCACCCACGGTGACCCGACGGCGAGCTCCCGGAGCGACGGCACCTTGCGCAGCCACGCGGTCGTGCGCCGAGCGGCCTCGTCGTACGCGATCGTCGTGAACGTCACCAGCACGCCGCTGCTCCGCGCCGCGTCCAGGACGCCGCGGGTCCGCTCGACCTCGGCGGTGGCCTCCGACCCGAGTGGACACGCGGGATCGGTGAACCCCCGGGAGAGGTCGACGACGACGACCGCGGGTCGCCGGCCGAGCTCGAACGCGCCGCAGAAGCCGGCGCTACGGTAGGTCGCCTGAATGTCCTCGTCGGCGATCACGAACGTGGCCCCCTCCGCATAGAAGTTCCCCGCGATTCCTGCCGCACGTCAGTCGAGCCTCGCTGTATGCGGGTCCACGTTGCGCGCTCCGAGGATCAGCAGACCCGAGGCGAGGATCGGCAGACATCCCCAGATCAACGCAGCCGTCGTCCAGCTGAGACCACTGCTCAGCGAGAAGGTGATGAGCAGGCCACCGAGGATGGCACCCACCTGACCGCTGGCGTTGATGATCGCGCCGCCGGTCGCGCGGGTGTGGACGGGGAAGCTCTCACCGTTGAAGAAGAGCAGTGCCGCGTATGGTCCGATCAGGAAGAACAGGCCGGCGCTGTACAGGGCGATGATCAGCCCGAAGCTGCCGTTCGGGACCAGGAGCATGGCGCCGAAGGACAGCGCGGAGAGGATCCAGCCGATGGCGATGGCGTTGCGGCGGCCGATGCGGTCACCGAGCCAGCCGTGGAACAGATAGCCGGCGAACGCGGTCGCGTTGGAGACGATCAGGATCGCGAGCGCGTTGGTGAAGGCGACGTCCTTGCCGTCCGGGGCGGTCAGCAGCGAGGTGCCCAGGATGGCGAACGCAAGGACACCGAGCCAGTTGAGCAGGAACGCCGTCCCGATCACCACGGTTGACCGCAGCGACTCGCCTTTGAAGGCAGAAGCCAGGGGTGCCGAGCGGTCGGTCAGGTCGATACCTGCGCTCTCGGCGAGCTTGTGCGCCTCCTCGGTGCGGCCCTGCTTGAGCAGCATCTCCGCGCGGTGGCGGGCGGCGAACTGCGGGCTCTCCTTGAGGTAGCGGGCCGCCCACGCCATGAACAGGGCGGGGAACACGGCGACGAGGAAGCAGAGCGACCAACCCCCGAGCGGGAAGAGGAGGTAGATCGACACCGCAGCCAGGACCGAGCCGACCGGCCACCCGGACTGGACGAGCGAGTAGATGAGGCCGCGCCGCCGGACCATCGCGGGGTCGTCGGAGTACACGGAGGAGAACAGCTCGTTGAGGTAGGTCGCGTTGATGGCCTGCTCCGCGTAGCCCAGACCGGCGAGGGACCGGACGAGGATCAGGAACACCACCCCGACCCCGCCGACGACACCGACGACCAACCCGGCCACGGCGGTCAGGGCCGAGGCGACGGCGGCGCCGACGACCGCGATGACGATGCCGCGGCGGCGTCCGATCCGGTCCACGAGCGGGCCGACACCGAAGGCGACCAGTGCCGTCCCGGCCGTCACCCAGGTGTTGATGCCGGTCGACTCCGACGAGCTCCAGCCCAGGTCAGCGGCAAGCTCGGGCAGCAGATTGCCGAATAGCACGAAGTCGTAGACGGCGAAAGTCCACGCAAAGAAGCAGATCCACGTCGCGATCCTGACGTCCCGTCCCGTGAGGCGGGGGACCTGGCCCACTGTCTGATCAGAAAGATCCATGCCGTTGACTCCTTCGTTGGAGCCTGCACCACGGCCGTGCGGGACGGGGTGCGTGGCTACTGAGTAGGGCTGCCGGACGGGGCGGCCTGGGTCCCGGTGGGCCGAGCGGCTGGTGGAGGCCAGCTCGTATGCGGTCAACGCGCTGCACGGTCGTGGACTGGGCGAACCAGATTCGGCATTGAGATGGGCCCTCTTTTTAGCCACCGCAACATGTTGTGGTCAAGAGGTCGGACGGATGGCCGCAGTGCTCGGCCCGCTGAACGAGTGGCCGGCGCGGAGGAGTCTGACGTGGGGGCAGGAGCGCGGCAGGTCCTGCCAGCTGTGGTCGGCACTACAGCTGGCGACCTGGCGGCGCCGGGGTGGGACAGCACGTCGCCGATGCGGTGCCCCCAGCGCGGAGCAGCACGATGAGCAGCGCACAACGGCGACGAGCATGCCGAGTAGCGCCTGCCACCAGGTGCCGCCCCCGGCCATGACGCGGGCAGGGACGGCAGCGGTCTCCGGGTTCCGCGAGCAGCGAGCAGTCGCTGTACGGGGTGCTGCTGACGGTGTTCGCCGTGGTGTAGCGGGAGAGGGCGAGTTCGCCGACGCGGCCGGCCCGTGGCCCGGCGTTGTGAACAGCTGTAACAAAGCAGGGTGAGAGCTGCTAGAGCTGGCCAGTTCCCTGCGCGTTCGCAGCGGGCGACCCGCTGCCGGTGCCGGCACCGGTGTCGTCCGCACCGCGACTGCCACCGCCGTCGCGCCCCATGCGGGCCAACGCGGTGCAGGCGCCCACGAGGAGCTCCGCAATCGTGCGCAACTGCTTACTTCGCTGCGTCCTGGCTCCGCGAATGATTGTTCGCATTGTGGACGGTCAACATCTGCCCGCTCCTAAATGGAACAAATGGAGTTGAGAGGGAGCGAACTCGGACCGCCCCGGGCTTGCGCCAGGTTGTCGGCGCGCCGTAATGTTCAATTTCGCGGGAGTTGGCAAAGTTGATCGAGTCGACGGTGAACTGATTCCTGAGTCAATGATCATGGACAAAGGGGATTGGGGACCGTCAAGAATGACCAACACGAGCCTGCTCTGGTCCCTGCCTGCGTTGGCGGGCTCGTCCGCCCCTGCCCCGGAGTGCAGCTCATCGCACCGAATGACGGCGTCACCTGATGGGGCGCACGAACGTGCGAAGCGCCGGGAATCTGCTGGTGGGTGCTAGGAGATGAGTAATGGGGCGACCACGGCAGCCTTGTCGGGCACGCCGACGAAGGAGCGCTTCCTGGGGGTCGATGTCACCCGAGGAGTGGCGCTGCTGTCGATGCTTGCGGCGAACGTCTTCGACAACCTCGACGACAACGGCGAGCCGACGCTTGCGGTCATGACGGTGACGGGGCGGGCCGCGACGATGTTCGTGATGGTGGCGGGCTCAGCCTGGCGTTCATCACCGGTGGCCGGAATCCGGTGCAAGGAGGCGATCGTCGGGCGGTTGCCGCGGGCCTCGCCGTCCGGGCTCTGTTGATCGGAGCCATTGGTCTTGCGCTCGGCTACGCTGCCCCAGACGACTTCGCGGTGATCCTTCCCTACTACGGTCTGTTCTTTCTGCTGGTGATCCCGTTGGTCGGCCTCCGGCCGCGCACGCTGATCTGTATCGCCGGTGGGCTGCTCGTAGCCGGCCCGCTGCTCGTACTCTGGGCGTTCAGCCTCGGTCTGCAGCCCGTCACTGAAGGCGGCCTGACGTTCGGGGATGCGGTCACCGATCCGATCGGCGTCGTCCTCCAGCTCTTGGTCACCAGCAACCGCTTCCCGGCGGTCGTTTACATGATCTACATCTTGGCGGGTCTTGCCATCGGGCGGCTCGATCTGTCCTCCACCAGGGTCGCTACCCGGCTTTTGGTCGGCGGGCTGGTGCTGGCCGTCACCGCGTGGGTCGCGTCGTCGGTGCTCCTGTTCAAGCTGGGCGGGCTGCAGCACCTGGTCGACGCTGCCGGGCCCGGGTCGGATCCGGCGACGGTCAGGAATGAGATCCTCTGGGATGCCCCCCGCATGGCCTCGTGGTGGTGGCTGGCGGTTCGCAGCCATCACGCAGCCACCCCGATCTACGCGATGCACTCGCTGGGCACCGCGATCGCCGTGCTCGGCGCTGTGCTGCTCATCGCCAAGCTCCCCACTGCCCGGCGCCTGCTGTGGCCGGTGGGTGTGGCCGGTGCCATGACCCTGACGATCTACTCCGCCCAGATGTTGGTCGTGGGCTCGAGTTGGCTGAGCGACCAGCCGCTTGCGCTGTACCTGGTGAGTGTGGTCGCTGCGCTCGCCTTCGCAGTGCTCTGGCGCCATTTCGCAGGCCAGGGACCGCTGGAGCGGATCGTCTCGTTGGCGGCGAACCGGGCACGTCGCGCAGCGGAGGTCGCCGGGGCGCGGTGTCGGTTGCCCAGCGCCACGAGGCCGCGGTAGCGCTCCGGTCCGCGGGCGGGGACCCGATCTGCTCGGGGTGCAGGGAGATCGTGCATCCGGCCATCGACGAGGGCTCCGGCCCGGCGCCCTGGTCCGCTGCTTTGTTGGCGGCCTTGTCGAGTGCACGGTCCGCCACGAGCTCGAGATGCCACCTCGATCCCCTTACGGGCCGCGGGTCAGATTGCGGGGAAGGCAATGGGCGAAGTGGGGCAACCTCGCTGAGGGGTCACGGTATGTTCACAAGGTCGTAGCGCCTGGGTGTGCGGAACCGTCAGCGGGTTCGCGTATCAACTACGGGGTGAGCATCGCAACGCCCGGCAGGACGAGGGCCCGATCGGCTGCGGTCGCCGATCTTTTCGGCGCCCTCGAAGACCTCATGATCAGTTATCAGGCGCTTCCTGATACGGAGCGATCTGAGCAGTGGTCGGCCGATGCGGATCGGATCACGGGTGAGATCGCCCGTCATCTGCACGGCGCGCGTCACCGCATCGCGGCCGCCGACCCCGCACAAGCACCCGGGGGCTGACCTCGCGGTCCTTCCAGCGCGGCGCACCACCGTGTCGTGCGCGCCATCCGGCGTTGTTGTGTCAGCGCAAACAGGCTCCTCTGCGCCCGATGGGATCCGGCCCGACGTGAGACGTCGCGCGATGGCGACGATCCCGTAGCCGGCGAGATATTCCTACTGGCGGAACGAGTACGCGATCGCCAGGCGGTCCTCGGTCTGCTGGACGAGTCGCTCGCAATGTCTTCGATCCATCGCGTCAGGGTGAGTCCCTCCACGCGCTCCTGATGGCCAAACCCGATGCCGAACACGACTTGTGCTGCCCTGGGCAAACCGAGCGCAGGGCAACGGGCCCGCAAGGACGTCAAGGTCCAGGTGGCTCAGCGCGCCGGCGGCGGGTCGGTGTGCTCGGGTGCGGTGACTTCGCGCGGTACTCGTGCTCCATCGGCGTGCCCGCGATCATCTCGGCGGTCAACGAGCCGACCGCCTCGCGGTTCTCCTTGCGGCCCCCGTCCGGGTGGAACGAGGCGGACGGCACGATCAACTTGCGGACGAGCTCCGGATGCTTGATGCCCAGGTGGAGGGCCGTTGCGCCGCCCACGCTGAACCCGAAGACGTCGGCTCGCGAGCCGACAGGTGCGCCGCAGGTGGGAGGATCGACGAGTCTCCGGTCGGGTAGCTCCGCTCGAGGTGGCTACGCTGCAAGCTATGTCGCGGATCAACGACGTCGGCGGGCAGTCCGGCTTCGGGCTGGTCGCTGTCGAACCGGACGGGCCGCCGTTCCACGCCGACTGGGAGGCGCGGGTGTACGCGCTCAACGTCGCGATGTTGCGGCGGGGGGTCTACAACCTCGACCAGTTCCGCGATGCGATCGAGCGGATGCCGCCCGCTGAGTACCTCGCGGCGTCGTACTACGAGCGTTGGCTGGTGGGCGTGGAGTCGTTGACGGCATCTGCGGCTCCCGAACTGCGTCCGGACGATGGCTGAGCCGCGGTTTGCAGTCGGTGACCGGGTACGCGCGCGGGCCGTGGATCCGTCCCACCACACCCGGCTTCCCCGATATGCCCGCGGGCAGGTGGGCGAGGTGGTGGAGGTACAGGGGACGTGGCCGCTGGCCGACGACCGGGCGCAGGGGTTCGCGGAGCCGCGGATCGAGCCGGTGTACACGGTCCGGTTCCCCGCCGGGGCTCTCTGGGGGCCGCCAGGCGGGCACTGGGTGCAGGTGGAGTTATGGGAGTCCTACCTGGAGGTCGTCGCATGACCGGGCACCACTCGAACTCGGAGATCGCGGTCCGGGTACGCCGGCTCGAGGAGCGGCTGATCGGCGCGGGACTGACCAGCGACGACCAGCTCGACGGCATCATCGGGCAGATCCTGTCCGGATCGCCGGCGAACGGCGCTCGGGTCGTCGCTCGCGCCTGGGTCGACCCCGCGTTCCGCGAGCGGCTGCTGGTCGACGCGAACCGGGCGCTCGATGAGCTCGGCCTGTCGATGAGCACAGGGCCGCAGCCGCAGCGGCTCACCGTCGTGGCGAACAGCGCCACGACGCACAACGTGCTCGTGTGCACGCTGTGTTCGTGCTACCCGATCGGGCTGCTCGGGCCCTCGCCCTCGTGGTACAAGAGCGAGGCGTACCGGTCGCGCGTCGTCCGGGAGCCGCGAGCGGTGCTGGCCGAGTTCGGGCTGGTGCTTCCCGAAGCGACGGAGATCGTCGTGCACGACACCAGCGCCGAGAGCAGGCACATGGTGCTCCCGATGCGCCCGGGGGGCACCGCCGGCCTGGGCGAGGCCGAGCTGGCAGCGCTTGTCACCCGTGAGGGGCTGATCGGAACCGCTGCGGTTTAGCGTCACAGTCCGCTGGACGCCGGTTGAGCACTGGCGTTGGGCGGGCACGTCCGTCGTGCCCTGTTCCCATCCGTGCTGGGAGGTTCGTCAGCAGCCGGTGAGCAAAATCGCGAGCCGGGTCCACGCTTTGCCCGGCGCAGCTCGCGGGTTTGCGCCGGCTACACCCCGGGACGCCGAACGGCTCGGCCCTCGGTAGAGGAGCTGCCGGGCCGTTCTCGTCCGGTCACGCATCGGGCTGTCGCAGCGCTCGGAGCTGCTCCTTGTTCTAGGACGCTTCCCGGCTGCGTGACGAGGACAAGGCTGATCCATCCCTCTTGTGCCGGGGCCGACAGCCGGTGCCGGCGCTTCCCGCCTTCGTGGGTGAAGGAGGACGGCTCGGTGTTCGAGACGTCGGGCGGGGCGCCGCTCGCGGCGGAGATCGCCCACCTCGAATGGCAGCTCGCGGCCGGCGGAATCCGACGGTTAACGAGTGTGCTCGCGAGATCGAGAAGTTCATGGTCAACCGGCGCGAGAAGGGGCTCGTCTAAGCATGACGACAGCTGTGGACTGGCAGGTGCGGGCTCGCGGGCTCGTCGAGAAGCTCACCGAGGCCGGCGTGTTGGACGATCCGGCGTGGAGGGATGCAGTCGAGTCGGTGCCCCGACACGTGTTCGTGCCGACCTTCTACGTCCAGCAGCCAGGCGGGGGCTGGTCGGCGACCTCGGCCGGGTCCGACGGGTGGCTTGACGCGGTGTACGACGACCGCCCGTTGGTGACTGCGCTCGCCAAGAACGCGGCCGGTGGGCGGGTGAGCATGTCCTCCTCGTCGCAGCCCGCGCTGATGTTGCGGATGCTCGCCGCGCTGGACGTGCGCCTCGGGCACCGTGTCCTGGAGATCGGCACCGGCACCGGGTACAACGCCGGGCTGCTGGCGCACCGGCTCGGCGATGGGCAGGTGTTCTCCGTCGACATCGGCGCCGGGCTCGTCGAGGCCGCCCGGGTGCGGTTGGCCAGCCTCGGGTACGCGCCGACGCTTGCCGCGGTGCACGGCGCCTTCGGTCTGCCCGATCAGGCACCGTTCGACCGGATCATCGCGACCTGCTCGGTGCCGGCGGTGCCGTGGGCGTGGGCCGAGCAGCTCCGGGAAGGCGGGCTGGTGCTCGTTGACGTCAAGCGCAGCGCGCACACCGGGAACCTCGCGCTGCTGCGCCGGTACCCCGACCGGTTGGAGGGCCGGTTCCTGCCGAAGTGGGCAACCTTCATGGCGATCCGCGACACCGACGGCGCCCCACCGACCCTGACCGGCGTGACCATGCAACCCGAGGAGGGGTGGCGCTCGTCGACCCAGCTCGACCCGCAACCGTGGACGGCGGTGGTGCCGTGGTTCCTGGCGAGTTCCCGGCTACCGCAGCGGCTGGTGTTCGGTTACCGCGGGCGTAGCGAGACCGGGTCGGAATGGGCGACGTTCCGCGGTGACGACGGGTCGTGGTGCATGGTGCGGACGCAGCCCGATGAGCGGGGGCGACGCGAGGTGTGCGAGGGGGGACCGATCGGGATCTGGACGCAGTTCGAGCGCGCCCACGACCAGTGGGACATGTTCGGCCGGCCCGGATGGGATCGGCTCGGGTTGACGGTCCTGCCGGACGGGAGTCACCGGGTGTGGCTCGACGAGCCCGACCGGGCGTGCAGCTGGCTGATCACCGGAGGCCGGAATGCGGCTCGGTAGGGCGGCGGATGCTCTCGCGGGCTCTGGCGCGGGCCTGTACGCCCTCCTGTGCGCACTTGCGGCGGTGGCAGGGTTCATCGTGGGCTGGACGAAGGTTGGCCAGGCCGTGGTCGTCTCCGGGGCGCACATGGTCGACGGTGTCGGCGCCGGGGAGCCCGCGCAGGTGACAGATGTCGCCGTAGGTGGCGAAGACCAGCGGCCGGACCTTGGCGTGCCGGCCGGGGGGCAGCAGGTCGACGCGCCGGCTGCCGCTCCACCTTCCGGAGGGCATCGGACCTCCCGAAGTTAACCGCAGTTGATGTTGCAACAAGAGCCCAGGTCTGTGACCTGGCTCTGTGCTCAGACCCGTACGCAGGTCTTGCGGCACAGACAAAGCGGGAGGCCGACTTCCGCACGGCGGCTTCGGTGGTCGAGCGTGTTCGCAGAGGCACCGCCGCAGGGTCACGGATGCGCTCCTGCGCGAGGTGGCCATGGTTATGGGGTGGGGTCGGGTGGTTCGACCAGGCGGTGTTGGTAGGCCAGAACGACCAGCTGTGCGCGGTCGTGGGCGCCGAGTTTGGCCATCGCGCGGCTGACGTGGGTCTTGGCGGTGGCGTGGCTGATGGTGAGGGCAGTGGCGATTTCGGTGTTGGCCAGGCCGTGGGCGACGAGTCCGACGATCTGCTTTTCGCGGGTGGTGAGTTGGGCCAGGGCGTCGGTGTTGAGTCGAGGAGTTGTGGTTCGGCTGGTGAGTCGGGCGATCAGCCGGCGGGTCAGCCCAGGGGACAGGAGGGCCTCGCCGCCGGTGACGACGCGGATGCCGTGCAGCAGTTGGCGGGGTTCGGTGTTTTTGATCAGGAAGCCTGCGGCGCCGGCACCGAGTGCTTCGATGACGTACTCGTCGTGGTCGAAGGTGGTGAGGATGAGCACGTGGACGTCGGCGAGGTCGGGGTCGGCGGCGATCTGCTGGGTGGCGCGCAGCCCGTCGACGCCGGGCATCCTGATGTCCATGAGCACGACGTCCGGGCGGGTTTCCCGGGTCAGGTCCACCGCGGTGGCGCCGTCGCAGGCTTCGCCGACCACGATCATGCCGGGCTCATTGTCGATGAGTACTCGGAAGCCGCCCCGGACGAGAGCTTCGTCGTCGGCGATGAGCACGCGGATGGGCTCGGTCACCGCTCAGCGCCCTGGGGTCGCACCGGTCGCGGCCGTGGCGGACGGGTGACTCGGGAGCGGGTCGGGCGGGCGCACGTGGACATCATCGCGGGTGCGGGACAGGCAGCTCGGCGCATACCTCGAAGCCGCCCTCGGGGTGTGGGGCTGCGGTGAGGTGACCGGACAACGCGCGGGCGCGCTCGCGCATCCCGTCGATGCCGTGCCCGTAATGCCCCGCGGCGGTGTGGTGGGTGTCCGCGCTGGTAGTGGGCCCGTCGTCGCGGATCCGGATGAGCAGCCGCGACGGTTCGTGCGTCAGCGCCAGCCGCACGGTGTGCGCCTCGGCGTGGCGTAGCACGTTGGTCAGCGCTTCCTGGATGATCCGGTAGGCGGCCAGATTGACCGGCGCGGGCAGCGGCCGCAGGTCGCCGTCGACGTTCAGCTCGACCCGTAGGCCTGCGGCCTCGGCCTTGTGGAGCAGCTCGGTGAGCCGGTCGAGCCCGCCTTGGGGTGCACGCGGTTGCTCGGGCTCCTCCTCTGTGGAGGTGTCGGCGCGCAGGATGCCGAGGATGGTCTTGACATCCGTGAGGCCGTCGTCGCAGATCTTCTTGATCGTGGTGAGTGCCTCGCGGGCTTGCCCGGGGCGTTGTTCGATGACGTGCAGACCGACACCGGCCTGCACGCTGATGGTGGCCATGGTGTGCCCGAAGACGTCGTGCAGCTCGCGGGCGATGCGCAGCCGTTCCTCGACCGCGATTCGGCGCGCCCGCTCCTCGCGGGTCTGGGTTTCCCGGGCGAGCTGGGCGCGGGTGGCCGCCAGCACCGCCCGGTAGTAGCCCACGGCCGCGCCGGCGCTGCCCGCAGTGGCCGCCGACAGCACCATGTCGGGGACCACCCCGGCGGTCTCGGCGTCGGCGAGCACGATCCGGATCGCGATGATCTGGATCAGCGCGGTGAGCACGGCGCCCGCGAGACCCCACCGCCAGCCCCGGTAGGCCGCGAGGGTGTAACAGCCGATCAGCGGGGCCAGGGTGATCAGCCGCCCGGGATAGGCGCTGACGAACCAGGCGAGGGGGACCGCGTTGAGCACGACCAGCGCCGCACTCGGGTAGCGGCGGCGCACCGCGACCGCGACGGCGACCGTCGCGACGAGCGCAACCGCTCCGGCGTCCAGCGGGCGGGAGTTCCCCACCCCCGGGCCGGACCCGGCGAAAGCGGCGGCGAGGAGCCCGACCACCACACCGACGCCGAGACTCGCGTCGGCCACAACCGGCGAGAGCGCGCCGCGGCGCACAGCCTCACGCAAGGTGGTGACCATTCTCCGCCCTTCGATCCGGGCTCGACCGGGCACACGCCCGGCCCCATCTTGCGTGTGCCACCGCGGGCGTGCATCCACCGGGCGTGGTGTCTCGGCACTACAGCACCGGTCGAATGCGTCTACTACCGGCGGCTGAACGTACGCCGAGGGCATCAGCCGGGAAACACCACCGTCGCCCGACGCGCAGGCCCAGCCCGGCAACCACCATCGGACAACAGATCCTGCTGCAAGACCCCGCAGGCAACGTCGTCGAACTGGTCCAACCGCTACCCGATGACGCCACGACCCGAGCGAAGGGATCCTCAATGTCCGTCCGTCACCTGATCACCGCCGCCGATGCCGCCCTGCTCGGGGGGGTCGGGCTTGCCGCACCGGCGGCCGCGCACGTCTCCGTCGCCGCCGGTGCTATCGGCGGCTCCGGGCGACTCGGGGCCATCGTGGCCGCGGTGGTGGGGCTGATCGGCGTGGTCATCGGTGGGCTGGCTCTGGCCCGCTCCGCCGGTCGTATCGGCACCGGCTCCGGGCGAAGCGGGGCCATCGTGGCCCTGGTGGTGGGGCTGATCGGCATGGTCCTCGCTGGGCTGCATCTGGCCACCTCCACAGGTGGTATCGGCACCGGCAACGGGCGAGCCGGGGCGATGGTGGCCCTGGTGGTGGGCCTGATCGGCATGGTCCTCGGTGGGCTGGCTCTCGCCCGCTCCCGCCGCACCGGCTGACCGGCTGACCCGACCATGGCGCCGGGTCAGTGCCCGTGTTGCGGGTAGGCACCGGGGACGGCGACATGACGGCGCTGACGTCCTCCGACCAGGCGCGGTTCCGCATCACCTTCCGCTGAGGACGTGTCCACCGCCTTTCGTGCTGGTCACTGTCGCCCGTCGGGGTCAAGGCCCAGCTCGGCTTCGATCTCTGCGATGCTCGGCGGGCCGGTCGCTGACCGCACCACCCGCACGGGCCCGCACCGATCGCCGCTCGCCCCGTCAGCTCTCGAGGTGCGTCGGGGCCGCCGACAGCGCCTCGGTCAGCAACGCGACGAGCGCCTCGTGTTGCACGTCGGCCGACGACCCGACCTCCTCCTCCGAGCCGTCGAGAGCCTGGGCGGCGAGGCCGGCCTTGCTGTCGATCAGCTCGGCGATCCGGGCATCGATCGTCTGCGCGGCGATGATGCGCCACGCGGTGACGGGTTGCGCCTGGCCGATGCGGTGGCTGCGGTCGATGGCCTGGGTCTGCTCCGCGGCGGTCCAGGAGAGCTCGGCGAGCACGAGGTCGGAGGCGACCTGGAGGTTGAGGCCCACGCCGGCCGCGGTCAGCGAGCAAACTGCGATGGCCACGTCGGGGTCGTTGACGAAGGCGTCGATGTTCCGCTGCCGCGACGCGGGGGTCTGGTCGCCGCGGATCGACGAGAAGCGGACCCCCTGCTCGGCGAACGTCTCCTCGGCGACGTCCATCACGTCGACGTGCTTGGCGAAGAAGACCACCTTGCCCGCGCTGCGCGCGAGTTGGGCCGCGTAGTCGGCGGCGAGGCCGGCCTTCGCCCGGCCGATGCGCCGCATCATGCTGAAGACGTTCTCGCCGGTCGTCGAGGTGGTCGCGTCCTTTTGCTCCCACCTCGCCACCTGGCGCACGAGGTCGCGGTCGATGCCGTCGACGACGGCACCGGACCGGCGTCCGGCCAGTGCCTCCTCGTACCGCGACACCATCCGGCGAGCGAGTTCGCGCTCGGCCGCTCGGATCGACCGACCGGCTGGCCCGTCCAGCTCGACGGGGAGGTCGGCGATGCGGCGCGCAGGGATGTCGGCGGCCACGTCGACCTTGCGGCGACGGACGATGCCGAGATCGACGACGCATTGGCGGGCCGCGGCGTAGAACCCCGGGTCAGCGGGTGTCAGGCTGGTCTCGCCGAGCGCGTTCATCAGCTCGGCGAGCGGCTTCGTCTCGTCGATCCAGCCGAGGAACTGCCAGATCGCGCGGAAGTCCTCGATGTCGTTGATCAGCGGGGTGCCGGTGAGGGCCATCAGCAGCGGGCGCGCGGTGAAGGACCGGATTCGCTCGGAGAGCGCCAGGACGTGCCGCGAGCGCCTCGAGGACTTGTTCTTGATGAAATGCGCCTCGTCGACGACCATGCCGCGCAGGCCGAAGTCGCCGAGCCATCCCACGTGGCGGTCGAGCACCTCGTAGTTGACGACGACGATGTCGGCGAATCCGTCGATCGAGTCACCGTTGCCGTGGATCACGGTGGCAGAGCGGTGGGGTGTCCACATCCCGGCCTCGCGCGCCCAGTTCGTCTTGACGACGTTCGGCACGACAACGAGCAGCGGGTAGGCGTTCGCGGCCTCCGCGGCGAGCAGCGCCTGGGCCGTCTTGCCCAGCCCCGGCTCGTCGGCGAGCAGGAAGG
>JAODNO010000725.1 GCA_025465235.1 Pseudonocardia sp. | reverse complement strand
TTGCCGCAGCCGGACTCCCCGACGAGGCCGATCACCTGACCCGGCGCGACGTCGAAGCTCACCCCGTCCACGGCGACGGTGTCGGGCTCGCGGCGGCGGGTGAAGGCGACCTGGAGGTCGCGCACCTCCAGCAGCGCGCTGGTCATCGGCGTCCCTTGGGGTCGAGGGCCTCGCGGAGCGACTCACCCAACAGCGTGAAGCCCAGTGCCACCGCGACGATCGCGACCGCCGGGTAGAAGGCGAGCGCGGGCCGCACGTCCAGATACGTCTGTGCCTGCGCGAGCATGAGCCCCCACTCGGCGCGGCCGGGGTCGGCGTCGCCCAGGCCGAGGAACGACAGTGCCGCCGCGTCCAGGATGGACGCGGCGAGCGTCAGTGTCGCCTGCACGATCACCGGGCCGATCGCGTTGGGCAGCATGTGCCGAAGCACCACCGCGGGCCGCTTCACCCCGAGCGCAGTGGCGGCCACGACGTGGTCGCTCTCGCGCTGGGCGAGCATCGAACCGCGCAGCAGCCGCGCGAAGATCGGCACGCTGACGATCGCCACCGCAATGATCACCGTCGTCTGCGACGGTCGGGCGGCGAGGGCGGCGATGGAGATGGCCAGCAGCAGGCTCGGCACCGAGAGGAGAACGTCGACGAACCGCATCAGCAGCGTGTCGGCCCAGCCGCCGAACGCGCCGGCGACGGTGCCGATCACCACCCCGACCACGAGCCCGATGACGGTGGCGAAGACACCGACGAACAGCGTCTGCTGAGAGGCCAGCAGCATCCGCGAGAAGAAGTCGCGGCCGTTCTGGTCGCTGCCGAGCGGGAACCCGGGCTGCGGCCCGGGGATCGTGTCCGGGCGCAGGTTCTCGCGCAACGCCGGGAAGCTCTCCGCCGCGCCGTGCGGTGCCAGCACCGGCGCGAACACGGCCACCAGCACGAACGCCCCGACGAGGACGGCGCCGGTGATCGCCACCGGATTCCGCCGCAGACGTCGGAACGCCTCGGCCGTGAGACTGCGACCGGCGGACAGGTCGTCGATCCGGCCCTTGCGGCGCTGGGCCCAGGTCGTGGTCACACCCGCCCCCTCATCGCAGCCGCACTCTCGGGTCGATGATCGCGTACGAAAGATCCACCAGCAGGTTGACCAGCACGTAGACCAGAGCACCCAGAAGGATCAGTGCTTGGAGCCGAGGGTAGTCCCGCCGCGTGATGCCGTCGGCGAGCAGTGTGCCGATGCCGCCCCAGACGAACACCTTCTCGGTGAGCACTGCGCCGGCCAGCAGCAACCCGACCTGTAACCCGATGGTGGTCGACACGGGCAGCAGCGCGTTGCGCAGCACGTGCCTTCCCCGCACCGTCGACGGCGCCAGGCCCTTGGCGTTGGCCGTGCGGACGAAGTCCGAGTCGAGCACGTCCAGCACGGATGCGCGCGTGATCCGCACGATGACCGCGAGCGGGATCGTCGCCAGCGCGACAGCAGGGAGGACGAGGTGCTGCAGCGCGTCGGCAGCCGCGTCGAACTCCCGGGTCAGCAGCCCGTCGAGTACGGCGAAGCCGGTGACACGGGTGGCATCGATGTCGACGGACTGCCGACCGGACGGCGGGAACCAGCCCAGCTGTACCGCGAAGCCGGCCTTGAGCAGGTAGCCGAGGAAGAACACCGGCACCGCGACCCCGACCAGCGTGCCGATGACCGTGCCGCTGTCCAACGGGCGCCCACGATGTGTCGCAGCGAGGTAACCGAGCGGGATGCCCAGCCCGATTGCGATGACGAGCGCCGCCACGGAGAGTTCGACCGTGGCGGGCAGGGCGCGGGCGATCTCGGTGAGGACGGGATCGCCCGAGATGAGGGAGCTGCCGAAGTCGCCGGTGAGGGCGCGGCCGAGGAAGCGGACGTACTGCACCGGGATCGGCTGGTCCAGGCCGAGGATCTTGTTCAGGGCCGCGATCTTCTCCGGGGTCGCCTTGTCCCCGAGCAGCGCCGTCGCCGGGCCCCCCGGCAACGAGCGCAGCCAGGCGAAAACGAGCACCGACAGCACGAGCAGGGTCGGCACCACCTGCAGCAGGCGGCGCATGACAAAGCGCAGCACCGTCCCCCCTCACCTATCTGAGAAAGGGATGGCGCGCGCCGTCGCGACGCGCCACCCCCGAAACCTCGGAACTCCGTCAGACCGTTACGGGATCATCCCTTGCTGACCGTATTGAACCTCTCGTCGGTCAGCGGTGACGGCACCAGCCCCGAGATGTTCGACCGGACCACGATGGCAGGCGGCGAACTGCTGAGCGGCACCGCTGGAAGGTACTTCGCCATGATGTCCCGGTTGGCCTGCTCATAGGCGGCAGCGTGCGCCGCAGGGTCGGGAGTGGCATCTGCTGCGGCCAGCTCCGAGAACAGGGCGGGGTCGTTGAAGCCGAACTCGGCCTTCTCCCGCCCGAAGAACGTACCCACGAAGTTGCCGGCGTCGTTGTAGTCGCCGGTCCAGCCCAGCAGGTGCAGGTCCTGCTTGCCGGCCTTCTGGACGCTGTCCTTGTAACCGCCGTTCCACGGCTCGGCGACGGCGTTGATCGTGATGCCGACCTGCTTGAGATCCTCCGAGATCACCGAGAACAGCTCGGTGGGGTTGGGCATGTAGGGACGCGAGACCTCGGTCGGGTAGTAGAAGTTCAGCGTGAGGTTCGACGCCCCGGCCTCGGCGAGCAGGCTCTTGGCCTTCTCCGGGTCGTACGGATACTGCTGCACATCCTTGGCGTATCCCGCCACCGTGCTCGGCATGAACTGCGTGGCGACCTCGCCGCCCTCGGGCAGTTTGTTCTTGACGAGCGCGTCGCGGTTGATCGCGTACGCGATGGCCTGGCGCACTCGCGGGTCCTTCAGCGCGGGGTTGTTCTTCTGGTTGATACCCAGGTAGAGGATGTTGAAGTTGTCGCGGACCAGCACCTGCTGCCCGGCGGCCTTCAACGAGGCGTAGTCGGCGGGCGACGGCAGGTCGTAGCCGTCGATGGTGCCGGCCGCGAGTTCCTGCTTGCGGGCGTTCTCGTCGGGAATGATCCGGAAGATCAGCTTGTCGACCTTGGCCTTCGCGCCCCAGTAGTCGTCGTTGCGGACCAGGGTGACCGTGCCGTTGGCCTTGTCGTAGCTCTGGAACTTGAACGCCCCGGTGCCGGTCGGGTGCTCGGTGGCGTACGCGCTGTAGGTGAACGAGTCACCGCTCTGCGTCACCTCGTCGGCGTTGTACTGCTTCATCGCCGTCGGGCTGGAGATCGAGAACGCGGTGAGCCCGAACGCGGCAGGTAGCGCCCCCTTGTACTTGTTGAGCGTGATGACCGCCTGGTTGGCGGCGGGGGCCTTGCACCCCGCGTACAGGGGCGAACCGGTGGCGTCGCCCTCGTTCTTCGCGAAGCCCTCGAAGATGTCGCCGTAATAGATCATCTGGCTCTGGGCTGCGGCGCCGGGCATGTTGAACCAGCGATCGAAGTTCGCGCAGATGGCGGCGCCGTCCACCGGGGTGCCGTCGTGGAACTTCACGCCGTCGCGCAACGTGAACGTCCAGGTCTTGCCGTCCGGCGTGCTCTCCCACTTCGTCGCCAGACCGGGAGCGAGCTCGGTGGTGCCCGGCTTGTACGTGATGAGCGTGTCGTACATCTGCCGGATCGGCCGGAAGCTCTCCCCGTCGTCGTTGAAGATCGGGTCGAAGTTCTTCGGGGCACCGGCCGCGCCGAACACCAGCGTGCCACCGGTGGCGCCGGCCCCGCCTTGCCCGGCCGCGCCGTCGTCGCGCGCCGAGCTGGCGCAGGCGGCAAGGGCCACGGCGAGCGCTCCGGCCGCGAGCGCGGCGGACAGTCTGCGGGGGGCTGATCTCATGCGGGCAACACCCTCTTCGTAGGAGACCCGCAGACGGTAATGGCCGGGGATACCGATCGGTAGATCTCTGAGTCACGGTTCCGCTACAGCTGCGGGAGATCCACTGACTCCGCGGCCGAACGCCCCCTCACGCCAGGTCGAACTCCCCGTTCTTCACCCCGGCCACGAACGCCGACCACTCCTCGGCAGTGAAGACGAGCGACGCCCGACGCTCGGGGTCCTTGCTGTCCCGGACGGCCACGGAGCCGCCGGCCAGCTGCCCGACCTCCACGCAGCCGCCCATGTTGCAGAAGCTGCTGATCTTGTACTCCGTCACGAGCGAGGGCCTTTCTCAGGGAGCATGCTTGACGAGATAACGACTGATCACCTGACGCGAGACGTCCGGGGAGAGCGAGCTCTGCAGAACGTCCGCGAAGACGTCTTTATACAGGTCCACATCGGACCGTCCATCGAGGTAGGTCTCTCCCGCGTGACCCTCGATGTAGACCACGTCCGACCCGAGCTCCACCGGGATCTCCAGCACCACGAAATGCCCGGCGTGGGCGCGGCGCATCCCCGTCTCGAACGGCACGACCTGAACCGTGACGTTGGCGAGGTTGCTCAGCTCGAGGAGGCGGCGCATCTGGGCGGCCATGGCCGCGGACCCGCCGACCGCACGGTGCAGGACCGCCTCGTCCAGCACGGCGTGCAGTTCGAGCGCACGGGGGTCGCGCCGGAACAGGGCCTCCTGCCGCTTGAGCCGCAGTTCGACCAGCCGCCCGATGTCCTCCGCCGAGTGGTGCGGCAGTCCGGCGGTGATCACGGCTCTGGCGTAGTCCGGCGTCTGGAGGAGCCCGTGCACCATCGTCAAATCGAACGAACGGACGGCGGTCGCATCGTTCTCCAGTGCGGCGTACCGACCCGGCGCGTCCATCACGAACCGCTCGGGGGACACACCATCGGTGAGCGACTCCCACCAGCCGTGCTGGCGGCCGTCACGGACGAGGCGCAGCAGCATGTCCCGCTCGGTGTCCGAAGCGACGCCGTAGATCCGCATCAGCTCCCGCACGTCGGGCAACTTGGGGATGCCCTTCCCCGTCTCCAGCCGCGAGATCTTGGATGTGGAGCAGGTCATCAGCTCCGCCACCTCGTCCAGCGTCAGCCCGCTCTTGGTCCGGAGCCGGCGGAGCTCGGCACCCAGCCGGCGACGGGAGCCGATCGGGCTCTGCGGTGTGGCCATGCCCTCTCCCGACGATTGTCCGGCACTGCTACGAGCGGTGATGACGCCGTCCCGTCCCTTGCAATTGCAAAATGCACTGTCCTAGGGCAATCTAAACCCCCGCGGGTCGGTGGTGGTACTCACCACGCCGACCGGCTGGCATCCCGGGAGAGGAGGCCGCCGTGAGGATCTACCGCCACGCGCCTCTCCGGGCCTGCATCCAGCGCGATGGCCGCTCCGCGATCCGGAGCGCCCGCATCCCGTCCCGGCGTGAACCGGGATCCGTCACCGTCCGACAACCAGTCGGAGTGAGTTGCACACGGGAAAGGGGCTCGATGATGGTGTCCAACGGAAAGATCAACAGCAGCGTCCCCGAGGTGGCCGTCCAGAGAGGCCGGTGGTCGCCATGCTCGACGTGATCATCGCCGGAATCGGCCTCATCCTGATCATCGCGATCATCGTCGGGATCGTGGACGCCCGGCAGTCCTCTGTATGGCGCCGGATCGCGGCGGAACGTCGCCGGAACTGGGAGGCCCGCCAGCCCGAGTTCCACCGGGTTGACGGCCACGACGCCGAGTCGTGGGACGAC
>JAODNO010000564.1 GCA_025465235.1 Pseudonocardia sp. | reverse complement strand
CGCTCGTCGTGGCCGAGCAAGGTGGACAGCGCCACTCGGATCTCGATCCCGACCAGGTGATCCTTCGCTACCGGCGGAGAGGACGGTGCGACCGGGCTGGGCGCGGAAGGGCCAGGGCCCTTTGCTCCGGCGGCCGCGGCCCGCGCGAGCAGGGCGTCGATGATCTGCGCGCGGGTGAGGGTGTGGAGGGTGCCGTCGAGTAGGCCGAGGGCGATGTCGGCACGTAGCTGGTCGAGTGTTGCGGGGTGGCCGACGCGACGGCAGGCGCGGGCGAGATTGTCGATGCGATCCAGGGCGGCGGCTGCGTCCTCGGCGGGAAGTCCGGTGAGGGAGACGGTGGCCGTGCCGTCGGCGGCCAGGTAGCCGACGATCTGTCGGTCGTGAACCGCTCTGCGGTAGCGACGCTCGTAGTAGCCGGGATCGATCTCCAGGATCAGTCGCTTGAGTCGCTCGCCGATCTGGCCGGGGGTGAGCCGTGTGGCGGCGGGCAGCACGGCCTGGCAGATGACCTCGATCTGCGCTGGGGTGAGGTCGGAGAGGTGACGTGCGAACGCCCAGGCCTTGCCGCGGTCGATATGTCCGGCCAGCAGCGCGGCCTGTACCAGTGGCAGGTGGCACACCAGCGTGTAGGCCAGGTCGGTTTCGGTCTCGGCGCCGCGGCGGCTCCAAGCCAGCGCGGCGCGGACCTCGTCGGCGCCGTAGGGCTCGGGGACGTCCGAGCGGCGGATCTCCGACGGCCCGGCGAGGGGCCGACGGTGGATGACCTCGGTGAGGGTGGCGAACATCCGGGCCTGCTCGTGGGCGAGCTGGCGGGACTGGGCCATGAGCACGTCGACGATGTCGTCGTTGGGCACCGTGCTCACCTCGAGGGCGTCGAGCAGGGTGGCGAGCTCGGGGCCGGGCGGTATCGCCGCCAGACCTTCCGGAACCACCATCCCGATCACCATGCCTCGAACATACATTCGAACACCGACATTCCGGAGCCACCAGCACGATGATCTGGAGAGCTTCAGGGCGCTCTCGCGAGGCGCTCCGCGCCATGCCCGTTGCTCGTGGATGCGATGATCGCTCTTGTGGAGCCACAGGGCGGCACGACCACGGTCGTCAGCGCGGCACGTGGGAGCTGCACGTGCCGCTCGGGTTCGATCCGGATGTGCTGTGGGGCGCCGAGTCCGCCCACCACGTCTGCGGCAGGGTGAAGGGGATGCCCGTGCGTGGGGTCGTCGAGCGGCTGGGCGACGGGCACGCAATGCGGCTCGGGCCTGCCTGGCTGCGGGACTGCGGAGTGGCGCCCGGCGACAGTGTGGAGATAGTGCTCGAGCCGGAGGGCCCGCAGCGCGACGACCTCGCCGAGGATCTCGCCGCAGCTTTGGAGGCGAACCCGGCCGCGGGGCGGTTCGTCGACTCCCTCGCCCAGTTCTACCGACGGAGCTAGCTACGCTGGATCGATGCGACGAGACGGCCGCCCGAGCGGCGGGCGGAGCGGCTCGCTGAGGTCGTCGCGCTGCTGGAGGCGGGCATCAAGGAGAGGCCGAACTAGTAGTGGACGTGAAAACGCTGGCGGAGGTCGCGCCCCGTGACCGCTTCACCAGGATCTGCGCGTTGACCGGCGCCGGCATCAGCGTGGCCGCGGGCCTCGGGACGTTCCGGGGACCGGACGGCCTCTGGACGATGTCGCCGAAGATGGAGCGGGCGATGCACGTCCACCTCCTGCCCGGCAACGTGGACGCCCTGTGGACCGTGTGGGGAGGCATGCACGACGTGGCTGTGCGTTCCGGGCCGACCCCGGCGCACAAGGCGCTCGCGGCGGCGGGAGCGACAGTGATCACGCAGAACGTCGACGAGCTGCACCAGGCAGCCGGATCCGTCGACGTCGTGGAGATCCACGGCTCGGCGGGCCAGGCCCGCTGCCTCGACGAGGACTTCTGCGGCTGGACGGGCCCTGCTGCCGAGGCCAAGCGGACAGATCCGCCGCAGTGCCCGCAGTGCGGGGAACCGGCCCGTCCCGCCGTCGTGCTGTTCGGTGAGATGCTCGATCCGGTGGCCCTCGGCGCGGCCCGCCAGCTCGCGTCGGAGTGCGACATGTTCCTCGCCGTGGGTACCTCCGGCCGGGTCGCGCCGGCGTCCTGGCTCGCGCCCACCGCCCGGGCCGCAGGCGCCTACTGCGTGAACGTCGACCTGTATCCCGACGGCGAGCTCGACCCGGCCTTCCACGCCCGGGTCGTCGGCGATGCGCAGGATGTGCTCACGGAGTGGGCGCGCTGATCGGCGACGACGGGGCGCGCGCGGTGAGGAAGCCGGAGACTCCGTTGAGGAAGAGCGCGAGCCCGAACTCGAAGTCCGCCTCGGATTCCTGATCGTCGAGCAGGGAGTCGGCGTCGAACACCCCAGCCGCCACCACCTTGCTGAGCGCAGGCATCCGGCGCGGGTCCACCACGCGGGTGAGGACCGCGGCGTACTGGCGGCTGAATGCGTCCGGGTTCTCTGCGTACCCCGCTGCCAGCTCGGAGCCGAGCCGGATCTGACCGTGCACGTAGGTCAGGAGGCTCATCACGATGCCCACCTTCTCGCCTTCCTCGAGGGCGGTCCCGGACAGGGTGGCGAGTGCGCACTCGAACCACGCCAGGTTCTTCGGTCCGACCGGCGGGCCGCTGATCGGTAGCTGGGCGTACCACGGGTGCCGTTTGATCGCGGCCAGCACGCTGCGCGACCACAATGTCAGCCCAGACCGCCAGTCTGTGCCGTCGGGCATGGCCGGCGGGTCGTCCAGCGCAGCGTCCGACATCAGCGTGAGCAGCTCGTCCTTGCTCCGCACGTGGCGGTAGAGCGCCATCGTGGAGTTGCCCAGCCGGCCCGCGACCCGGGACATCGATACTGCCGCGAGGCCCTCGGCGTCGGCCACCTCGACGGCGGTGTGGGTGATGTCCTCGACCGTCAGAGTGGGCTTCGGCCCCTTGCGGGGCGTCTCGCGCAGTCCCCACAGCAGGGCGACATCGTCCGGCAGGTCCGTCTCGTCGGTCATCCTCGCCCTCTCGTCGCTAGCGGACGTCAGTCTAGGAAGGACCTTCCGCTCGCTACTGCGTAGAGGCTACGCTTTCTGGCGTATCTCATACGCAGTGAGGAGCCAGGATGATCGTCGAGGCATCGGGCCTGCGCAAGGCCTTCGGATCCACCGTGGTCCTGGATGACGTGGACCTGAAGGTCGAGGAGGGATCCGTACTCGCACTGCTGGGCCCCAACGGGGCAGGGAAGACGACCATCGTTCGCATCCTCACCACGCTGTCCCGGCCGGACCGCGGGCGGGCGACGATCGCGGGCCACGACGTCGTCCGCGAGTCGACGACCGTGCGCGGCATGATCAGCCTGACCGGCCAGTACTCCGCGGTGGACGACGAGCAGACCGGCCGCGAGAACCTCGTGATGGTCGGCAGGCTGATGCACCTGGGCCGGCGCGGCGCGCGGAGGCGCGCGATGGAGCTGCTCGAGCGGTTCGATCTTGTCGAGGCGAAGGACCGGCGGGTGAAGGGCTACTCCGGCGGTATGCGCCGACGCCTCGACCTGGCCATGAGCCTGGTGGCCGCACCACGGGTGATCTTCCTCGACGAGCCAACGACCGGCCTCGATCCCGCCAGCCGCACGACGATGTGGGCCGCGATCACCGAGCTGGTGCGGGCCGGGACAACGGTCGTCCTCACCACCCAGTACCTCGAGGAGGCCGACCGGCTCGCCGACCGGATCGTGCTGCTCGACCGGGGACGCGTGGCGGCATCCGGAACGGCCGACGACCTGAAGGCGCAGGTCGGCGGAGAGCGGCTGGACCTGGAGTTCGCCGACCCCGGCGAGCTCGCTCGCGCCGTCGACCTGCTCGGCGGGCGCGGCTCAGTGTCGGGTCCGGAGCGGCTCGTGCTCGGCGTCGCGTCCGACGGCAGCGCGGATCACCTGCACCGGGTGCTGGACGACCTGCGGAGCGCCGGGGTCGGGGTCGCGCGCGTGACGTCGCACCGGCCCACGCTCGACGACGTGTTCCTCACCCTGACCGCGGCATCCCGCGTGCTCGCCCCCGCGGCGGTCCCCGCCTGACCACAACCACCCGCGACCGAAGGATCCGCCATGACCACCACCGCAGCCGTCAGCCCGACGCACGGCGGCATCGCCAACGCGGTCGGCGACACGCTGACCTTGATCGGCCGAAGCATCCGCCTGACGCGTCGCAACACCGACACGCTCGTCATGTCGATCGTCCTGCCGCTGCTGATGATGGGGTTGTTCGTCTACGTCTTCGGCGGGGCGATCGACACCGGCACCGCCTACATCAACTACGTGGTGCCGGGGATCGTCCTGCTGTGCACCGGCTACGGGGCGTCGTCGACCGCGATGTCCGTGGCCAATGACATGACCAGCGGCATGATCGACCGGCTGCGGTCGCTGCCGATCCGCAGCTCAGCGGTCCTCACCGGGCACGTGACAGCCAGCGTGGCCCGCAACGCCCTCGCCACCACGATCGTCATCCTCGCGGCGATCGCGATGGGTTTCCGGCCAACCGCGACGCACACCGAATGGGCGCTCGCGGCCGGCCTGCTGCTGCTCTACGTGCTCGCGCTCTCGTGGCTCGCCGCAGGCCTCGGGGTGATCGCGAGGAGCGTGGAGTCGGCAAGCGTGCTGAGCTTCTTCATGTTGTTCGTTCCCTACCTCAGCAGCGCGTTCGTGCCGACCGACACCATGCCGTCGTTCCTGCGGGGGATCAGCGAGCACCAGCCGATCACTCCTGTCATCGAGACGGTCCGCGGCCTGCTCACCGGCACGCCGATCGGCGACAGGGGATGGGTTGCACTCGGGTGGGCTGTCGGCATCCTGCTGGTCGCGTTCGCCGGCTCGACCTGGCTCTACCGCCATCGCACCCGCGGGTGACACGGTCGGGGAAGTTGCGGTCAGCCGGGAGTTTCTGAGCCGCGACCCACCAGGCCGGACAGGCACCTCGTGGTGTCGCAACACATGGTGCTCTGCACAAGTACCTCTCAGGCGCGTCTCAGATGCGCAGGTCACACTGGTCGCATGCGCATCCTCGTTGTCGACGACGACCGGTCCGTCCGCGACTCGTTGCGCCGCTCGCTCGCGTTCAACGGCTACCAGGTCGAGCTCGCAAACGACGGGCAGGCCGCGCTCGATGCTGTCGTCGTGCAGCGGCCCGACGCGATGGTGCTCGACGTGATGATGCCGCGCCTGGACGGCCTGGAGGTCTGCCGACGGCTGCGGGGTGGCGGTGACGACCTGCCGATCCTCGTGCTCACCGCGCGGGATGCCGTCTCCGACCGGGTGGCCGGGCTCGACGCAGGCGCCGACGACTACCTGCCCAAACCGTTCGCGCTCGAGGAACTGCTCGCGCGGCTGCGCGCGCTGCTGCGGCGCCGGACGCCCGACGAGATCGCCGCAGCGGCGGGACAGAGCAAGCCACTGGAGTTCTGGGACCTCAGCCTGGATCCCGACACTCGCGACGTCCGTCGCGCGGATCGGCCGATCAGTCTCACACGCACTGAGTTCTCGCTGCTGGAACTGCTGCTCGCCCACCCCCGCCGGGTGCTCACCCGCGCCCAGATCCTCGAGCAGGTGTGGGGCTACGACTTCCCGACCACGGGGAACGCACTCGAGGTGTACATCGGCTACCTGCGCCGCAAGACCGAGGCCGAGGGTGAACCCCGGTTGATCCACACCGTTCGCGGGGTCGGATACGTGCTGCGCGACACGCCGCCGTGAGCGAGCGTGCGGGTCCGGGCAGCGATGCCGCGGGCGTGCATGCGGCTACGGGCGGCAGTGCCGCGAAGGAGCGCGCGACGCCGGGGAACGTGCCGGCGGACCGCGTACGGCAGGGCCGCCCGGACGGCTCCACTCCTCGTATCGAGGCATTCGACCGCGTCTCGCTGCGCGCCCGCATCGGCGGGCTGGCCGCCCTGGTGGCCGCGCTCGCGGTGATACTGGTGTCCGTCGCCGCGTTCGTGACCGTGCGCGTCAACATCATGCAGACCCTCGACGCCAACCTCCTGCAGCGCGCGTCCGCCGCCGCCCAGAGCGAGCTGGCCGACCCGCGGCAGCTGGCCACCATCCCCACCGGGGTGCTCGGCGCGGGGGACATCAAGCTCGCCCTCCTCCTGGCGAACGGCCGGGCGAGCTCCGCCGAGGGCCAGGCATCGGCTCCTCCGCTCGGCGGTGACGAGCTCGCGGTCGCCCAGGGCATCGAGACGTCCTCCGTGCGGACAGCCGCCGAGGGTGGCGTCCAGTACCGGGTGGTGGCCGTGCAGGCCGGACCCGGGCAGGCGCTGGTGATCGCGCAGCGGCTCGACTCGACACAGCAGGTACTCACCAAGCTCGGAGTCGCCCTGCCGATCGTCGGCGGGATCGGGGTGGTGCTCGCCGCGCTCGCCGGGGTCGTCGTCGCCAGGGCCGGGCTGCGACCGGTGGACCGGCTCACCGCCGCGACGGAGCGGGTCGCTGCCACGAACGACCTGCGACCGATTCCTGTCGACGGTT
>JAODNO010000552.1 GCA_025465235.1 Pseudonocardia sp. | reverse complement strand
CCTGCCGCCGGACGCCAACACTCTGCTCTCGACCGTCGACCATTGTCTGCGCAGCCGCGACTACATCAACGTCGTCGTCGCGGGCAAGCAACCCGCGTTGAACTACCTGTCGATGGACGACGCGGTGCTGCACTGCACCCGGGGCCTGGGGATTTGGGACTGGGCCGGCAACGACGGTGACGAGCTGCCCGACGTCGTGATGGGGTGCGCGGGTGACATCCCGACGTTGGAGACGTTGGCGGCCGTCGCGATCCTTCGTGAGCGGCTGCCCGAGCTGCGGATCCGGGTGGTCAACGTCGTGGACCTCATGCGCCTCGAGCCCGACACCGAACATCCGCACGGGCTGCCCGACGCGCAGTTCGACGCGCTGTTCACCGTCGACCGGCCGGTCATCTTCGCATATCACGGCTACCCGGCGATGATCCACCGGCTGACCTACCGGCGGACCAACCACCACAACATCCATGTCCGGGGGTACAAGGAGGAAGGCACGACGACGACACCGTTTGACATGGTCATGATGAACGATCTCGACCGGTTCCACCTGGTCGCCGACGTCATCGATCGGGTCCCGTCGTTACAGGGCCGCATGGCGCACCTGCGCCAGGAGATGATGGACGCCCGCGTCCGGGCCCGCGCCTATACCCGCGAGCACGGCGAGGACCCATCGGAGATCTCCGCCTGGACCTGGCCGTCCTGAGGTGCGTGTCCTCGTCGTCAACGTGGGATCCAGCTCGCTGAAGGTCGACATCGTCGAGGGCGGCGAGTGGCTGGAGTCCTACGACGGGCTGCCCGACACCGCACCGCAGGTGGACGCCGTCGGTCACCGCATCGTGCACGGCGGCCCGGACCTCGCCGAGCCTGTCGTGATCGACGCCGATGTCGAACGGCGGTTGCACGAGCTGGTGGAGCTGGCGCCGTTGCACCAGCCGAAGTCCCTGCACGGTCTGGACGCCGCGCGACGGCTGCTGCCCGACGTGCCGCACGTCGCGTGCTTCGACACGGCGTTCCACGCGACGCTGCCGCCCGCGGCGTACACCTACGCGCTGCCGCGCGCGTGGCGCGAGCACAGGGGTGTGCGCCGCTACGGCTTCCACGGGCTGTCCCACGCCTGGGCCGCGCGCCGGACTCTGCAGCTGGCGCCCGGCGCCAGGCGGGTCGTCACTTGCCATCTCGGCGCAGGTGCGTCGCTTGCCGCCGTGCTCGACGGGCGCAGCGTCGACACCACCATGGGCTTCACCCCGCTCGACGGGCTCGTCATGGCCACCCGCAGCGGGTCGGTGGACCCGGGCCTGATCACCTGGCTGGAGGAGCACGAAGGACTCGCCCCGCACCAGGTCGCCGACACCCTCGAACACGGATCTGGGCTCCTCGGCCTTTCCGGCACGGCGGACATGCGGGAGCTGCTCGGGCGCGTCGACGACGATGCGCGACTGGCCCTGGACGTGTATATCCACCGCCTGGCGAGCGGGGTCGCCGCGATGACCGTCGGCCTCGGTGGGCTCGATGCGCTCGCTTTTACCGGCGGGGTCGGTGAGCGGGCGCCTGAGGTCCGGCGATGGGCCGCGGCCCGGCTCGCGCACCTCGGGGTGCGCGTCGACGATCGGCTCAACCTCGCCGCGGAGCCCGACACCGACATCAGCGCCGTCAACATCAGCGCCGACGATGGCGTCCGCACCCTGGTGGTCGCCTCCCGGGAGGACCTGGAGATCGCCGCCGGCGTGGAGCGGGCTCTGGGGCGGGGTGCCGGGTCGTGACGACGAGAAGCGCGACCGCGTCACGCGAGGGCGACCCGTTCAGCGGCGATTCACGGCCCCCGGAAATTCCGGTCGCCGAAGCCGCCGGGCTCGCGGCCGAACACGTACTCGAGCGGCTCGGCAGCGCTGCGGCGGGCTTGACCACGGAGGAGGCTGGGCGGCGGTTGAGCTTGGTCGGTCCGAACGCGGTGCGCACTCATCGTGCCCAGCCGCTGCGGATACTGGTCCTCCAACTGCGCAGCCCGGTGCTGATCCTGCTCGCGGTGACCGCGACGATCTCGTTCTTCCTGGGTCAACGCACCGACACCGTTGTCATCGGGGTCATCCTGGTGGCCAGCATCGGGCTCGGCTTCGTCAACGAGTATCGCGCCGAGCGGGCCACCGATGCGCTGCATTCCCAGGTCACGCACCGCACGGTGGTCATGCGGGCCGGGCGCCCCGTCGAGGTCGACGTGACCACGCTGGTCCCCGGGGACGTCGTGCGCTTGGGCTTGGGCGAGGTGGTTCCGGCGGACCTGCGGCTGCTGAGCACCGTCGGGCTGGAATGCGATGAGAGCGTGCTGACCGGGGAATCGCTCCCCGCCGACAAGGCCGTCGCGGCGGTCGCCCCCGGCTCGGGGCTGGGCGACCTCACCTCGTGCGCGTTCATGGGCACGATCGTGCAGGCCGGCAGCGGCACCGGTGTCGTGGTGGCCACCGGCGCAGACGCTGAGTTCGGACGGATCGCGGTGGGGTTGGGCGAACGCCAACCTGAGACCGACTTCCAGGCCGGGCTGCGCCGTTTCTCGGTGCTGCTGCTACAGGTGGCGGTGGCGTTGACCAGCCTGATCCTGGTGGCGAATCTGGTGCTGAACCGGCCGCTGATCGAGTCGTTGTTGTTTTCTCTGGCCATCGCGGTAGGGATTACTCCGCAACTGCTACCCGCGGTGGTGAGCACCGGGCTGGCCGCGGGGTCCCGGCAGCTGGCCAAGCGCAAGGTGCTGGTCAAGCGGCTGGTCTGCATTGAGGCCTCGGCGACATGGACGTCCTGGTCACCGACAAGACGGGCACGTTGACCGAAGGCCGGATCACCTTCACCGCCGCGCTGGATCCGACCGGTGCCCAGTCCGCCCAGGTCCTGCTGCTCGGCCTGCTCTCGACCGAGACCGACCCGGCCAGTGCGGATGCCGGGGGCGCGACGGGAGTCGTGGGTGGGAACCCGTTGGACGCGGCGTTGTGGGAAGCCCCGGGCGCGGGGGCCGGCACTGTCGCGGGCTACGTCCGAGTCGGGCTGTTGCCTTTCGATCACCAGCGGCGGATGACCTCCGCGGTCGTTCTGTCGCCCGACGGGGATCAGCAGCTGGTGGTCAAGGGCGCTCCCGAGACGGTTCTCGCCCGGTGCGCCGACGTCCCGCCCGCCGCCGAGGCCACCCTGGCGGCGCAGTTCGCCGCAGGCAGCCGCGTGGTCGCCGTCGCCACCCGGGCCGCCCCCGACCTCACCGTCCCGACGGGCGCCGACGAGCACAACCTGACCCTGGCGGGGTTCCTCGTCTTCCTGGACCGGCCCAAGGCCGCTGCGTCCGTGTCGCTGCAACGCCTCGCCGTGCTCGGCATCACCGTGAAGATCTGCACCGGTGACAACCCGCTCGTGGCCGAGAAGGTCTGCGCCGATCTCGGCCTCGTCTCCGGTGGCACCTTGACCGGCGCCGATCTCACCGGGATGGACGATGATGCCCTGATCGCGGCCGCGCAGGCCACCACGATCTTCGCCCGCGTCAGCCCCGAGCAGAAGGCCCGGCTGATCACCCTGCTGCGCCGGCGCGGGCGCGCGGTCGGGTTCCTCGGCGACGGCGTCAACGACGCGCTGGCCCTGCACGCCGCCGACATCGGCATCAGCGTCGACACCGCGACCGACGTCGCCAAGGACGCCCCCGACGTCGTCCTGCTGCAAAAGGACCTCGGCGTTCTCGCCGACGGCGTCACCGAAGGCCGGCGGATCTTCGCCAATACCATCAAGTACGTACTCATGGGGACCAGCAGCAACTTCGGGAACATGTTCAGCGCTGCCGCGGCCTCCGCGGTGCTCAGCTTTCTGCCGATGCTGCCCAGCCAGATCCTGCTCAACAACCTGCTCTACGACGCTGGTCAGCTGACCATTCCGACCGACCGGGTGGACTCCGAACAGCTGCAGGCCCCCTCGCATTGGGACATCGCTTTCACCCGCCGCTTCATGGTCTTCTTCGGCCCGATCAGCAGCGTGTTCGACTTCCTGACCTTCGCCGTCATGCTGGGGGTCTTCCACGCCGGACCTGATCTGTTCCGGGCCGGCTGGTTCGCCGAGTCCCTCGCCACGCAAACCCTGGTGATCTTCGCGATCCGCACCCGGCGAAGCCCTTTCACCCGCAGCCGCCCGAGCGCCCCGCTGCTGATCGCTGCGTTCACGACAGTGGCCATCGGTGTTGCGCTCCCGCTGTCCCCGCTGGCGCACTTGCTGGGCTTCGCGCCCCTGCCGCTGGGATTCTTCCTCGCCCTCGCCGGCGTGGTCGCCGCCTACCTCGTACTCATCGAGCTGGCGAAACGGCTGTTCTTCGCCGACCCCGAGGGACGCCTACCGCACCTGCGCCGCCGCGACCACCGACACCAGGTGCACCGACGCGCAGCCCGCTTCAGCGTCGGCGCCCAACAATCTGGGATGGCCCGAGGGTCGCCTCAGAAGTGAATCACGCTGGTGCCGCCGGGTCCGGGGTCGATCCGGCGCCCGGTCACCTCCTCGCCGGACAGACGTACAACATGGTCGCGCTGTCCCGCTGACCATGGTCGTAGCCCACTGCTCAACACCCGTTCAACGGTCTCTGCATCGGTGACCTCGCTCAGCCGCCCCCGGATCAGGACGCTCCAGCCGCTGCGCGACCAGTCCACGAGGTCGTCGACCTCCAGCGCGCCCGACGCGTTCTGCCGTGCTGCCTCCAGTAGCTCCACACCCTGCGCAGTACGTATCAGTACGTCCCGGTGCTCGAGCAGGAAGTTGACCGGGGTGGCGAACAGCCGGTCTTCGTGGATGTGGACGATGCGGCCCACCGGCATCGACGCGGCCAGCTCCAGCGCTTCCCGCTCTCCCAGCTCGACCAGCGCTCGCTCCGGTACCTGACCAGCCATACCCAGGAGCCTATGGGAGTCGCCGCACCCGCTCGAAGACTGGGCTTGAGGAGGGGCCGGGCCGATCACGCGAGTACATCGAGGCGGCCTTCCACCACGACGTCATCGTGCGGGTCGGCGGGCTGCGGCTGCGGTTGTTCGATGGGGTCGTGCGGTTGCAGCCGAAGTCCGGGTCGCGGCGGTGCTGCCCAGCGAGGCCGGACTGCTACCTGTTGCCGTGCCCCGGGATGCCCCCGTTCGGCACCGGGTGGTTTCCCCGCTCGCGGGCGCACCGGCAGGCTCCGCGACGCCGCGATCAACCGGCTCGCCACCCGACTGTGGGACCGCGGCGTCCCGACGTTCAACACCGCCCGCGCCGAACTCGGGCTGGCCCCGCTCGCGCACGTGTTCGACCAGCACGACACGGCCGCGCGCGTGCTCGTGCTCACTTCCCGGGCGTTCGACTTCCCCGCGGAGCTGCCGCCCAACGTGCGCTACGTCGGCCCGCAGCTCGACGACCCGGATTGGACCGAGCCCGCCGAGCTGCCCCCAGGCGACGAGCCGCTCGTCCTGGTCGGCATGTCCTCGACTTTCATGGACCAGGCCGACCTGCTGCGCCGAGTCGTCGCCGCACTCGATCAGCTGCCGGTGCGCGGGCTCGTGACGACCGGCCCGGAGATCGAACCGAGCGCCGTGCCCGGCGCCGCGCGCATCCGTGTTGTACGCAGCGCGCCGCACGCAGCGGTACTGCCGCATGCCGCCGCCGTGGTCAGCCACGGCGGACACGGCACCGTGACCAAGGCCCTCGCTGCCGGAGTGCCGCAGCTGGCACTCCCGCTCGGGCGCGACCAGCCGAACAACGCCGCCCGCGTCGTCGCTGCCGGGGCGGGGCTTCGCCTGAAGAGCACGGCCAAGCCGCGCGCGATCGCCGCCGCCATGCGGCGCTTACTCGACGAGCAGGGTTTCCGCACCCGGGCCGCCGAGCTCGCCGCCGTGCTCCGAGCCGACACCGCGACCAGCGCCGCAATCGACGAGTTGGAAGGCGTGACCCGTCGAGCAGATGGGATGGTCCGCGACTGACCGGGCTGCGCCGTCTGTGACGTGGCCTGTCGGTCACTCAACATTTGATGTCCACCCCTGGCCGGGGTATGAGTGAGGACAGCTCGGCAAACCAGAATGGGTCCGTCGGTTCGTAGCGGACCGGGCTCTTCAGCTGGCGGCGTAGGACGGCGTTCTGGTGGCGCAGCACGAGCACCTCGGCCCTTTGGCGGTGTCGCGGCAGAGGAGCACCGCCGGGACGGACAGCAGCCGGCGGGACAGCTGGTACAGCAGAGACGCGATCGCCCAGCGATGATCTCAGCGAGCCGAGCCTGTACCGCTTGGACCTGCGGCGATGACTTTCCGAGCGGCACAGGTTTCGGGCCGCCCGGGCAGGTGCCTTAATTTGCGCCACGGTGGGATGGGTTGGTTGTTCGACGCCCGCACCGTGCGGCCAGCGCCATCACCGCCGCCAGGCCCGCGCGTGTTCACCTTTGGTCACGTCCGCCAGCTCGGCTGCTCGATCACCGAGCTGCTGCTCGTCCGCACCATCACCTGTTCCGGACCCGGTACTTTCCATTTGCCGCCGCAAGGGACCCGTAATTGGCGAACGGAGAGGCCCTGGGCGACGTTGTCGATGCTCCTTGTAAGCGGTGGGTCATCTGTTTCGTTACGACTTCTGGCTCTGGCTGGTGAACCATCCGTCCGCGTTGAGCGGGTCGCCGATGTGTGGGGCGTACTGCTGGAAGAAGATCGTTGCGGTCAATTGGCGGCGGTTGGTGACCCCGACTTTCGTGAAGATCGACTTGAGGTGGTCCTGGACTGTGTAGGGGGATAGGTACAGCCGGGAGGCGATGGTCGCGTTGTCGGCGCCGATCAGCACGAGCCGGGTGACGTCCTGCTCCCGGTTGGTGAGTCCGTAGCCAGCGGCGATCATCGGCACGATTTCGCGGGGACCGGCTTGGTCGAGTGAAATGACGACCTCAGCGGAGGATGTGACCGGTGCGGCTCGGGCGCTGATCCAGCCGGCGGGGGTGCGGATGCGGGTGGCGGCGGGAGCCGGGGCGGCGTTTTTGCTTGCTGCGCGGGTCGCGGCGGCAAGCGATAGGAGAGGCATCGGCAGAGCGCCGTGGATGGTGCCGCCGAGTGCGTCGACGCGGTCCTCGGCGACGGGAGTGATCAGGCGCAGTCGGTCGTCGGGGCCGAGGACCAGAACGGCGGGTCCGGCACCGTACAGCTGCGCGGTCGTCACGGGTGCCACAATCAGTGCGGTGCGGATGCCGTCGGCGATCATGGTGGTCACGGCGGCGATGGTGTCGATCTCGGCGGTGGTGAATCCACGGGAGCCCGTGCTGCGGTAGAGGCCGATGGCGCCCCAGGTCGCGCCCGCGCTGCGGAACACAGCACGGAGTTCGTGGCCTAACGACAGCAGCGGTAGCAAGAAGTCCCGGTAGCGGAGACTGCGGTCGGGGTGGCCGTCGGTGTCGAGTTCGAGCACTCCGACAGGGACGGGGCGGCGAGCGAGCTCGACGAACTGGTTGAGGTCGCTGATCTCGTACTCGTAGCGGGCGAGCTGCTCGTCCATCGGGTCGCCCGGGTGACTCTTCACGGTGCCGGTGATCAACCCGGTGGCCGGGTCGGTGGTGGCCAGGCACGCGAAGTCGTAGGCGATGGTGGTGGCCAGAGTTTCGCAGGTCGCGCGGGTGAATTGCGTCGTGTCGAGGCCGGAGCGCGCGAGATCGGTCAAACGGCGAAGGAGCCGGTTTGTGTTCGGTGCGGCCACGGTCAACAGGGTGACCCTGCGAGGTTCGGATGGGAACCCCAGGCGTCTGGGATGGCCCTGGCGGCCGAGGGCGCCGACTGTTCGTGGCGGTGGTCGCGAACCGGTGATCGCCGGACATGGGCTCTGAGGGGTTTCTGATGGACGATGCGTCGACGCGTGAGATGACCGATACCCGGGACATGGTGGTGGTGCACACCGCACTGCTACGAGAGCTGCGTCTCGCGCCGGGGCTTGTCGACCGGGCCACGAAGGGCGACGCGCGTTCGGTCACCCGGGTGGCTGAACACCTGAATTTCCTGCTCGATCTGCTCGCCCATCACCATGAGGGGGAGGACCGGCTCCTGTGGCCGACGCTGCGGGCTCGGGTGCCGGACGCGCTGGCAGGGGTGATCGCTCGGATGGAGGGCCAGCACGCCGACGTCGACGAGCTGAATCAGGCTGTCCGCCGGGCGCTAGGTCTGTGGCGGGGTGATCCTGGGTCGGGAACCGAGCTCGCTGCGCTGCTGCGCCGGCTGCATGCGGTGGTGGAGGAGCACCTGAACGCCGAGGAGCAGGAGGTGCTGCCGCTGGCGGCGTTGCATCTGACGGACGCCGAGTGGCGGGAGATCGGCGAAGCCGGAGTCGCGTCCATCGCCAAGGCGAAACTGCCCATGGTGTTCGGGATGCTCATGTACGAAGGTGACCCGGCGGTGCTGCAGACCATGCTCGCCTCCGCGCCCGCTGTCCCCCGAACCGTCGTACCCCGAATAGCGCCGTGGGTCTACGCCCGTTACG
>JAODNO010000532.1 GCA_025465235.1 Pseudonocardia sp. | reverse complement strand
AGCGACCGCGCGTGCTCGAGGCGGCCTGCCGTCGCCTCGATCCATGCCCGCATCACCAGGAGCTCGGCGTTGTCACCGGTGCGGTTGTCGAGCCACCCGAGCACCGTCCGGGCTGCCGCGGCGTGCCCGAGCAGCAGTGCCGCGCGGAACTCCAGCATCGCGAGCACGGCGGCCTGTTCCACACCTGCAGGGTGGTCGCCGAACTCGGAGCGCGCCTGCTGCATCTCGGCGAGCCCACCCGCCCTGTCCCCGAGGTCGAAGGCTGCGGCGCCGTGGATGGCCTGCAGCGCGAACCGCAGCTGGGGAGATGATCCCGCGACACCCAGCGCCAAGTTCTCGGTCGCGATGCGCTCGGCGTCGGCGGTCTCCGTTCGCATGAGCGCGGCGTAGGCGAGCATCGCGGCCGCGGCCGCACACCACGTCGAGCCCTCCCAGCCGTGCTCGGCAGCGGTGGCGACGGCTCCGATGCTCACCGTCCGCATCGTCTGTAGGTCGCCCGTACTGGACGCGACGACGCCCAGGAGCGCGAGGCATTGCATCGTCAGATAGTCGAAGCCATGGCCGCGGCTGATGCTCAACGCGGCTTCGAACTCCGCGCGCGCACCGGCCGGGTTTTTGTGTTCGAGGCGGGTGGTGCCCCGGCTGAGGCGGGCGAGCGCCTCCAGCCCAGGTTCGGCGGGCAGCTCGTCGACATCGATGAGCGCCGACGCGGGCGGTGCCCCGGTGGCCCCGGCCCGGCCGGCGCTGAACTGCTCGGCAACAGCGCGGAGCACGGCCAGGTCCGCAGTGCCGTGGGTGGGCCAGTACCGTCGTGCGTTGCGCAGGTCGCACCTGGCGGCCGTGAGATCCCCCGCTTCGAGGTGCGTGACCGCCGAGATGAGCGCGAGCCATGAACTCGTCGTGGTGGCGTCGGCACCGGCACTGGCGAGCGCTCGCCGCAGCGGCCCGTGATTTCCGCTGAGGATGAGTGGAACAGCGAAGCGGTGCAGCATGTCGGTTAACAACGCGGAGTCGTGGCTCTGCGCGGCGTGCTCGAGAACCTGGACCGGCTCGGGCATCTCGGCCCACCAGCGGGCGGCGACGGCGTGCAGCTCGGCTGCCCGTTTCAGCCCCTGTCGCTGCAGGTCGGCCAGCAGGTGCGTCCGCAGCAGCTCCTGGATCCGGTAGGCGTCGCGCCGGCGGCCGACCGGAGACACGAGGGAGGTCTGGTGCTCGAGTCCGTCGAGCAGCCCCCCGGCGTCCTCCCGCCCCGAGAGCGCTGCGGCGAGCCCGGCCGGTACGGGCTGGCTGATGCTGATCACTCGCAGGAACTCCTGCACGTCCTCGGGTAGCCGGCAGAGGATCTCCCCGATGAGGTAGTCGGCGACAGAGCGCTCGTCGCCGGAGAAGTTCGCGAGGAACCCGTCGCGATCCGCGGACTCGGACATGCCGAGCGCGGCGAGGCGCAGCCCCGCCGCCCACCCCCCGGTACGCCGGTGCAGCACCTCGACGTGCGCGGGCGGGAGGCGCAGCCCCGACCTCTCCAACAGTTCTGCCGCTTCCGCCTGGGAGAAGCGCAGCTGCTCCGCGCGCAGCTCCCAGAGCCGACCTGCCAGCCGTAGCCGCGGGAGGGACAGCGGAGGATCGAGCCGGCTGGAGAGGACGACCTGGACGCCGGCGGCCCGGCTCCGGGTGAGGATTCCGACGCCGTGCAGGGCCTCCCGATCGTCCAGCTCGTGCACGTCCTCGAGGATCAACCGGATCGGTCGGGGCAGAGCCCTGACGGCATCGACGAGCTCGGCGACGAACTCCGGTTGGGCATCAGGGCGCCAGACCCACGGATCGTGGAGGCGGCTGGAGCAGGGGACGGACGGGCACGCGGCGATCGAGGCCACGATCGCCGCCCACAACCTTCTCGGATCGTTGTCGTCGCGGTCGAGTCCCACCCACGCGGTGTCCGTCGCCGTACTCGTCCGTGACCAGTCCGCCAGCAGCAGCGTCTTGCCGTAGCCCGCCGGGGCACAGACGAGCGCCACGTCGGTGGCGGCGCTCGCGTCGAGGTCCGCTCGAAGCGCGGCCCGCACCACGAACTCCGGTGGAAGCCGCGGGACAGCGATCTTGGCGTGCGGAACGAGCGGCACGACGATCAACCCCTGCTCGGCCGTCCCACCCCTCGCTGTTCGTGAATGGCGTCGGGCGGCGTTCGACTGGATCTTTCCGGAGGATCTCCAAAAGTAAATTCGATCTTCAGGGCAGTAGCTCGAGCAATCACGATATCGGCACCGGTAGGTCGTGTCCATCCGTTCGAAACCTGCGTCCGATTTGTCGATGAATATGGGGCGCTGCGTGGACTGTCGGTGAGCATTGCAGCTGGTGAGGGGCGAACGGGCGCCCGTATCGTCGCTCGATCGATGATCCCACCGCCCTGCTGCATGGCTCACTATGCGTTCACCTACTGCTTCCGGAGCGCAATCTTGACACCAATGGCGGAACCGGGTTCTGGAGGCATCAATGCCCGTTCGGGGCAACTGATGTCGACGATTTGAATGATCGATGGAACGGCGTGCGGAACGTCGGACGAGCGTCAGCCGGCACCCGGATCATCCGGGCCGGGCGACGACGAGCGGGCTCTACCGGCGGACCGTGGCGTGTGCGCCCGGGCGGGCCCGGGCAGGAGGAGGCGAGAGTCCGATGGGGAGCACGCGGTACGAGGTCCGGGTGAGCGGTCGGCTGTCCGAGCGGACCCGGAGTGCGTTCGGGACCATGGACGTCCGTTCGGTGCCGTCGCAGACGATCATATTCGGGGAGCTGGCCGAGCAGTCCGACCTGTGGGAGCTGCTGGCGCTCTGCAGCGCCCTGGGGCTGGAGGTCGTCTCCCTGCAGCGGTTGCCGGCCTGATCGTCGCGTCGGTTGCTCGAGCGTCAGTCCGCGAACCAGACCTCCGCGAGGTCGTCGGCTGCCAGGCCATGGTCGTGGGCGATCCGCTCGAGAGCGCTCGCGAGGCCGAGCGACAGCGCCAGGGTGAAGTCGCAGAGCCCGGTCGAGCCTTCCTCGCGGACGATCTGGTCCACCAGGTCCCGGAGAGCGGTCAGCCCGCGCTCGTAGTTGTGGTCGTCGGACAGCACGGCGTGCATCGCCGCGAAGACTCGTCGCTGGGACTGCGACTCGGGGGCCCTATGACTCACGCGTGCTCCTCATGCCGGTGGCGGAGGAGGCAGTTGCCGCTCTCGACCGGGAAGCCGCGGTAACTGTAGCCCGTGCGGCGCAGTCGTCACCCACCCATTTGGGGATGTCGAGCAAGCCTTGTGAGGCGGGGCGTGTGACCAACAGCGACAGCAGGGTCAGCAGGAACGCATCAGCCGACCATTCGCTCGGCTGCTGCGAGGACCGCCGCCGCATGCTCCCGGGCCTCTTCCGCGTCGTCCAGCGTGCGGCACGGGATCACGAGGAGCCTGGCGCCGAGGAGGTGGATGCCTCCGGTCCACGTCAGCTCGTACGGTTCTCGTTCGGCGTACCCGGCCTGCCGGATCGGGTCGGGCAGCTCAACGCTCGCACGCAGCAGGTTCTCGGGCACGGCGCGATCACCCCGATGCCAGGGAGCGGGGATGGCGGCTCACGCCGACTCCCCCGGCAACTCGACGGAGCACGGGCACAGGGACGAGCACGGTGGCGGGTGTCCGACCTCCGCATGCAGCTCGTCCGTATGCGGCTCCGGGTAGCCGGAGGACGCGGCGTGCGTCTGGGCCGACTCGTCCATGTCTCCGGCCCGTTCATCACGTTCGGTGGTGGTGCGGACGATCGTCGGCCGGAACCGGGACGGGTACCGGGCACCCATCCAGGCCGATCGACGCCTGTCCGTGGCGCCCCCCGCTGGGGTGGCGACGGCGTCGACGAGCTGGCGGACGATCTCGTTCCTGGTCTCGCTCGCCACGCTGGTGGAGCGCCAGTCGATCGAGGAGGCGATCCGGGCGATCTCGTCCCGGTTGCCCGGATCGAACGGCCGCGGAGCAGGGGATCGGACAATCCGGTACCCGCGGGCTTCCAGCCAGGCGGCCATGTGCGCGGGAGCACGGGAGGCGGGGGCCTTGTTCGTGCCGGAGGCGAGGAGGTAGTCCGTCATCGCGTTGGCAATAACTGCGGCGGTGTCCACGGCTTCAAGGGTGCGGCCTCACCGGCCCTGTGTCGTCACGGCCTGCGGGCATCTGCTCTACCAGGTGGCAGGAATGCGCTCTGGGTGTCAGCCCGGAAGGCTGCAGCCCACGCCCGCGACCTGCGGCTCGTCGCGACTGGAGGCGGCGCGTTACGGCTAGCTTCAATGTGCGTCGTGTCCTCCACTGCGATGCTGAACGAGTGCTGCGACGTTGCCTGATCGTTGATGACAACGAGCGCTTCCTCGAGATCGCCCGTATCAGTCTCGAGCGTCAGGGACTGGAGGTGGTGGGGACCGCGACGACGATCGCCGGGGCCCTGCTGGAGGCGGCCGGGCTGCGCCCGGATGTCGTACTGGTCGACGTCGCGCTCGGGGCGGAGAGCGGGTTCGAGCTCACCCGGCGCCTCGTCGAGGACTTCCCGGAACTCCAGGCCCGCATCGTGCTGATCTCGACGCGGGGCGAGGAGGATCTCGCCGACCTGATCGCGTCGAGCCCTGCGGTCGGTTTCCTCTCGAAGTCCCTCCTGTCAGCGGCGGCCGTGCGCTGCCTGGTGGACGCTGGGGGGTGCTGAGTGGGCCTCGAGCGGCAGAATGACTGCCAGGCGGCCAGCGGCGCACCTCGCCCTGCATAGGTGTGAGGTCCGTGTGCTGGAGCGCCCAGAGGGTCGTCAGGGACGCGCGCACCGGTTAGCGTCTCGCGGCGGGAGCCTTGAGATGGTATATGTCCGGGTTCGACCGTCCGTGTTCCGCCGGCTGAGTGGGCTGCTCGCCGGCGTGGTGCTGGTGGCTGCGGTGAGCGGTCTGATCGAGCTCCTCGACGAGCACGTCCCCGTGCTGAGCCTGCTGGTGCTCTACCTGCTGGCGGTCCTTCCGGTTGCTCTCGTGTGGGGTTCGGCATTCGCGGTGGCGGTTGCGGTGGCGAGCGCCGTGGTGTTCGTGTTGCTGTTCCTGGCCCCGGTCCACATCCGGATCGCTGAACAGCAGACCGTGTTTCCGCTGGTGGTGTTCCTCATCACGGCAGTCGCCGTCGGGCAGTTGGCGGCGCGGTCGCAGCGGCAGGCGCGGGAGGCCGCGAGGCTCACGGAGGAGCAGGGGGCCTTGCGTCGCGTCGCGACCCTCGTCGCGCAGGCCGCTCCGACGACCGAGGTCTTCGAGGCCGTCACCCGCGAGGTCGGCCTGCTCTGCGGTGCCGAACTCGCACGCCTCGAACGCTACGAGGAGGACGGGAGCGTGACGGGCGTCGCCGCCTGGAGCCGGGTGCCGGCCCGGCTGGCCGTGGGCACGCGGTTCGCTCTCGAGGGATTGAGCGTCGCCGCGCAGGTCCGGTTGACGGGTGGTCCGGTTCGCGTCGATGGCTTCGCGGGGGCCAGCGGCCCGATCGCCCGGGAGGCGCGGCAGCTGAGGATCCGGTGGTCGGTCGGCTGCCCGATCGTCGTCGCCGGGCGCCTCTGGGGCGTGATCGCGGCGTCGTCGAGAAGCGATGTCCCGTTCCCGGTGAAAACGGAGGCGCAGATCGCGGACTTCACCGAGCTCGTGGTCACCACGATCGAGAACGCACAGGGCCGCGAGGAGATCAGCGAGCTGCTCGAGAACCAGGCCGCACTGAGGCGGGTGGCGACCCTCGTCGCCCGCGGCGCACCCGCGGCCGAGGTCCTCTCCACGGTCGCAGCCGAGGTCGGCCGCGTGCTCGGCGCCGTCGCCACAGCCATCGTGCGGTTCGACCCGGACGGCCTGGTGACGGTGGTCGCCCGGACCGGCGAGCATCGAGACCAGGTGGCCGAGGGGAGCCGGTGGAAGCTCGAGCCGCCAGACGTCCTCGCCACCGCGCTGGCCACGGGCCAGCCGGCCACACTCCACGACTACAGCCAGATACCCGGCCCGTTCGCCGCCGAGATGCGGGGGATCGGGATCCAGGCGGCGATCGCCATCCCGATCGTCGTCGCCGCGCGGTCGTGGGGCGCGCTCTCCATCGGGACGCGCGACGAGCGCTTCCCCCTCGGTGCCGATCAACGCATGGCGTCCTTCACCGAGCTCGTTGCCGTCGCCGTCGCAGACGCAGAGAGCGCGGCCGAGCTCGCCGCTTCTCGCGCCCGCGTCGTCACCGCGTCGGACGAGGCACGCAGGCAGATCGAGCGGGATCTGCACGACGGTGCGCAGCAGCGGCTCGTCACGCTGGGGCTGGAACTGAGCCTGTTGCAGAGCTCAGCGCATCCGGACCTGAACGAGCTTCGTTCCGGGATCGCCCGGATCTCCGCAGAGCTCACCGAGGTGCTCGACGAGCTGCGCGAGATGTCGCGCGGGATCCACCCCGCGATCCTCTCCGAGGGAGGGCTCGGCCCCGCCCTGCGGGCGCTCGCCCGGCGCGCGGCGGTCCTGGTCGACCTCGACCTGCAGACGCAGGCCCGCTTCCCCGGGCCGGTCGAGGTGGCGGCGTACTACGTCGTCTCCGAGGCGCTGACGAACATGACGAAGCATGCTGACGCCTCGTACGTGACGGTCCTCATGGAGGAGCGCTACGGGACCATGCGGCTCTCGGTGCAGGACGACGGCGTCGGCGGTGCCGATCCCGCACGCGGCTCGGGACTGGTCGGCATCCGGGACCGGGTGGAGGCCCTGGGCGGGTCGTTCGAGGTCACGAGCCCCGTCGGTGAGGGCACGCTGATCCAGGTCGCCCTTCCGATCAAGAGCGGGTGATGGCGGCACTCACCGCGATTCCAGGAACGTCAGCACCGCGAGCACGCGGCGGTGGCTGTCGTCCGTCTCGGGGAGGCTCAGTTTGGTGAGGATGCTGCGCACGTGTTTCTCGACGGTCCCCTCGCTGATCCAGAGGCGGCGGGCGATGCCGGCGTTGGAGCGGCCCTCCGCCATCAGCGTCAGGACGTCCCGTTCGCGGACACTGACCACGGCGAGCGGGTCGTTGCGCTTGCGGGCAGCCACCAGCTCCTGCACGAGAGCGGGGTCGACGACAGAACCGCCGCGGGCGATCCGTTCGAGCGTGTCGATGAACTCGGCCACCTCGGTGACGCGGCTCTTGAGCAGGTACCCGATGCCCTGTCCGCTGGCCAGCAGCTCCATGGCGTGCTCGACCTCGACGTGAGCCGACAGCACGAGGATGCCCGTGCCGGGCTGCTCGCGGCGGATCTCCCGGGCCGCCTCCAGCCCCTCGTTGGTCTGGGTCGGCGGCATCCGGATGTCGACCACCACCAACTCGGGTGCCGTCTCGCGGACGAGCTCGAGGAGACGAGTGGCATCGCCGGCCTGCCCGACGACCTGGAAGCCCGTGCGTTCGAGCAGGCTCGCGAGGCCTTCCCGGAGCAGGACGTCGTCCTCGGCGATGACAACCCGCAGGGGTGTCATCGCCACACCGGTCCCGGCCCTGCGCGGGCGAGGGCGAGTGGGTACGGCGCAGTACTCATGGAAGGCAGTATCCCGGCGTCCCGGGCTCGCAGCGACCCAACCGGCAGCACTGCCCCCGTTCGGACGTCTGATGCGGCTGCCCGGACGTATCCTGCTCGTCCGCACGGATCATCCGGTGCGGACGGAACCGCGTACGCCGGCCGAGGCGGGCACCTGGTCAGCATCGCGACACGACGCGGCCGCCGCATTTCTGGCCGTCGCCTTTGCGATGCAGTCCGCCGTCGCGGTAGATCCATACGTGGCTGGGCCAAATTGCATGATCCGCCGCGCGGGTGCGCCCGGCAGATGCCTCTGCGACAATACGACGGTGCACGGGATCAGGGCTCGGCGCTCATTGTCCGGGTGGATTGTCGGGGTTGTGGTGGTGTGTCTGACCCTGGTGTCGGCCGGCTGCGCTAGGTCGGAGAACGCGGCGCGTCCGGGACATTCCGGAGCTGCTCCCGTAGATTACGTCGACATCAGTCAAGTCGCAGTCGCGCCGCCCGCGCCTGCAGTGCAACCGGACGGTTCGACCGGCACGTGGCGCATCAACTGTGGACGTAATGAGCAAGGTATCCACAACTCGGACAACGTGGTCGCAAGTCCAGGTGTCGCCGGCGGCGCACACCACTTCCACGACTATGTGGGCAATGTCTCCACGAACGCCTTCTCCACGGATCAGAGCCTGGCAGCAGCCGGCACGACCTGTCCCGATGACGATCGGTCCACCTACTACTGGCCCGTGTTGCGGGAGCCAGGACCTGGCGGCGCGGCCCAGGACGACAACAGCGCCGACGGCAATATGGGCCCGATCCTCGTGCCGGCTTCGGTGCTGCTCGAGTTCCGCGGTAGCCCGGTGAGCTCCGTGGTCGAGATGCCGCGATTCCTGCGGGCCACCACTGGAAACCCGCACGGGTTCTCCACCGGCGGGGTCAACACCGAGCACGTGCAATGGACGTGCTCGGGAGCCCGGGACCGCGTCACCAAAGAGTATCCGCGGTGTGCACCAGGCCAGCAGGTGGTCAGGATTTTCGACATGCCGAGCTGCTGGAACGGCACGACCACCGACAGTGCGGACCATCGCTCGCATCTCGTGTTCCCGGATTCCAGTGGCGCCTGCCAGAGCGGCACGTTCCCCGTGCCGCAGCTACACATGGAGATCGCCTACACGGTCACGCCGAAATCAGACTACACTATCGACAGTTTTCCTGAGGAACAGCACAGCCCGATCTCCGATCATGGTGACTTCATCGATGTGATGCCGGACTCGTTGATGGATACCGTGGTCTCGTGCATCAACTCGGGACAGCACTGCGGGTCGTGAGGTTCGGGATGGCCCGCTGATGCGGGCCGACCGGAGCGTTCACGTACTGGCCGGGCGTCGCGCGGGCCGGCGTCCTGGGCCGTTCGGGTCGACGCCCGCAGTCGGATCGAACTCTCTCGAAAGTGGGTGAACCGATCCGCTGTCCCCAGCCGTGTCCAAGGCGATGCGGTCAACATTCCCGTCCGTTCGACGCTGGCGAAGGGCGAAAACGATGGAGGCGTCCACGTGCAGCGACGGACAGGCGGGAACTGCCCGGTCGACAAGCGCGGACAGCGGCCACCGGCCGACGTCTTTTCAGCTCGCCGGCCACGTGAACCAGCAGCTGACGGTCGGGGGCCGTCCCGCCTGCCGGTTCCAGAACGACCAGGTGCCCGGCCGGAACGAGGGCCAGGGCGTCAGCGGGATGTGGATCGTCCTCGGTCCGGGCGGCTGAAGGGGCCGAACGCCCGGTTGGCCGACAGGCATTGCTCTATGGCGGTGGCGGCAATCCGAGCTGCCACCGCCGCGCGTCCTCCAGACACGACTCGAGTGGTCCGCATCGCGGTGGAAGGTGGTAGGGGGATGGCCGGGCCGAAAGCTCGCGAGCGGCGGAACATGGCGGACGAGGCGCTCGTCCGATCACTGTTCAACGAACACGGCAAGGCGATGCTCGGGTACGCCACCCGGCTGACCAACGACCGCGCCGCAGCGGAGGACGTCGTCCAGGAGGCACTGCTCCGGGCATGGCGCAGTCCGGACAGCCTGGTCAACAGCAAGGGTTCAGTGCGCGGCTGGCTCCTCACCGTCGTCCGCAACATCATCATCGACCGCGCGCGGGCCCGGAACGCCAGACCGACCGAGGTGGCCGAGTCTCCGACCACAGTGCCGGTGGAGAGCGACCACGCCGACCGCGTGGTCGACACGATGGTGGTGCTGGACGCGCTGGAGCACCTGTCGAGCGAGCACCGAGAGGTGCTCGAGCAGATGTACCTGCAGGGACGCACGGTCGGGGAGACGGCCGAGGTTCTCGGCATCCCGACCGGCACGGTGAAGTCGCGGTCTTACTACGCGCTGAGGGCTCTTCGCGAGCTCTTCCCCAAGCGCGCGACCGGAATGGAAGGCGCCGCGTGATGAGGACGTCGGACGAGCACATGGACATCGACGGCTACATCGTCGGCGACCTGGACGCGGACAGGGCCCGGGCGGTCGAGGCACACCTCGGCGAGTGCCCCGAGTGCCGGGAGGAGGTGCACACGCTCCGCGAGCTCCAGGAGTTCCTCGTGACGGTCCCGCCAGAGGCATTGCTCGACGGGCCGCCGGATGACGCGGATCTTCTGTTGCAGCGGACGCTGCGCCAGGTGCGCACCGAACGGTCCGGGACGAGTGGCCGCCGTACGAAGTGGGCCGCCGCGGCGTCAGCGGTCGTGGCCGCCGCCGCGGTCTGCGTGGGCGTGATCGTCGGCCGAGCCACGGTCGACGCCCAGCAGGTGATCCCCGCGCCCCCCGCGTCGCCACCTGCCGCCGGGGCCACGGAGGTGCCTGGCACCCGGTTCGCCAGTGCAGTGAACCCGAGCACCGGGGCGCGGTTGACGGTGCGTGTGGTGCCGGCGGCCGGGTGGGTGCGGATCAACGCGGCGGTGACCGGAATCCCGGCGGGCCAGCGGTGCCACCTGGTCGTGGTTGGCCGCGACGGACACCGCGAGACGGCGGGCAGCTGGCTCGTCTCCGACGCGATTGCGCACCAGGGCGTCAACCTCAGCGGATCGGCGCTGATCGATCCCGCCCAGGTTGCCTCGGTGGTGGTGGAGAACGCGAGCGGCCAGCAGTTCGTCACGGCGAACGTCTGAGGCCATCCAGTCCCTGGTGTCGAGCCGTCGGTCCGCCCGGCGGTCCTGCACCGGCGTCCGACGCAGATGACACATCTGTTGGCTGACAATGGGCCCGGATGGCGGGACAGGCCTCGCCGTGGTCGCTCCTCACTCCTACCGTCCGACTGACCCGGAACGATCCGGGCCTGCCGGCACGACCGAGTGTTCCCGCGAGGTGCTTCCCCACCGCATCCGCGCTCGGGTCCTCCTGGGATCCCGAGTTGGTGCGGCGGGTGGGCGAGGCGCTAGGCCGGGAGGCCAGGGCGCAGGGCGTGGCCGTCGTGCTGGGCCCGGGCATCAACATCAAGCGCTCTCCGTTGTGCGGTCGCAACTTCGAGTACCTCTCGGAGGACCCGTTGCTGTCCGGGACCCTCGGCGCCGCGCTGGTCGAGGGGATCCAGAGCCAGGGCGTAGGCGCTTCGGTCAAGCATTTCGCGGTGAACAACCAGGAGACGGACCGGCTGACGGTGAGTGCGGAGGTGGACGAGCGCACGCTCCGGGAGATCTATCTGGCCGGCTTCGAGCGCGTGGTCACCCGGGCGCACCCGTGGACGGTGATGTGCGCTTACAACAAGATCAACGGTACCTATGCCGCAGAGAGCCGGTGGCTGCTCAGCACGGTACTGCGCGACGAATGGGGCTTCGACGGGCTGGTGGTCTCGGACTGGGGCGCGGTGCACGACCGGGTGGCCGCGCTCGCCGCGGGGCTGGACCTGGAGATGCCGCCCGACCTCGGCGTCAGCGATGCTGCCGTCGTAGCCGCCGTGCGGGCCGGCGAGCTCGAGGAGGCCGTCCTGGATCTCGCGGTGGACCGGGTACTCCAGCTGGTCGACCGCGCCACGGTGCAGTCTGGGCCCCCTGCCGTGGTCGACGTCGACGCACACCACGAACTGGCCAGGGAGGTGGCGGCCGACTGCGTGGTGCTGCTGAAGAACGAGGACGGAGCGCTGCCGCTCCGGCCTGCGGCGGGCGACGTCATCGCGGTGATCGGCGAGTTCGCCCGTACACCGCGGTTCCAGGGTTCGGGCAGCTCGCAGGTCAACCCCACAGGCGTCGACGTGGCGTTGGACGAGTTGGGCACCGCGGCTCCGGACGGTGTGGAGGTGGCGTTCGCCGCCGGGTTCGGGACCGACACCGCCGCCCATGACGAGGAGCTCGCCGCCGAGGCCGTCGCCCTCGGCCGCCACGGTCGTCGTCTTCCTGGGGCTGGGTGTCTCCGAGGAGGCCGAGGGCTTCGACCGCGAGCACATCGATCTCCCCGCCGCCCAGACGGCGCTCCTGCCTCGGCTCGCGGCGGCGAACCCGAACCTCGTGGTGGTCCTGACCAACGGTTCCGCGGTACGGATGGCCGACTGGGAGCACCACGCGAAAGCGGTGCTGGAGTGCTGGCTCGCCGGGCAGGCAGCGGGCGGGCCTTCCGCCGACGTTCTCCTCGGCGCCGTGAACCCGTCAGGGCGGCTGGCGGAGACGCTGCCGGTGCGGCTCGAGGACAGCCCGACTTACCTGAACTTCCCGGGCGAAGCCGGGCAGGTGCGCTACGGCGAGGGCGTCTTCGTCGGCTACCGCGGGCTCGACACGCTCGGGCGGGAGGTCAGTCACCCGTTCGGGCACGGCCTCTCGTACACGAGCTTCCGGTACTGCCGGCTGCGCGCCGGGGTCACGGGGCGGCGCGAGGACGGGGATCTCTCCGTCGAGGTCAGCTGCACGGTGACCAACACGGGAGAGCGCCGCGGCAAGGAGGTCGTCCAGCTCTACGTGAGCGATCCCGAGGCCGCGGTCGCCCGTCCGGTGCGTGAGCTGAAGGCGTTCACCAAGGTGGACCTCGAGCCGGGCGAGAGCCGCACCGTCACGCTCGTGCTCGGCTCCCGTGACCTCTCCTACTGGTCGGTAGTCGCGCACGACTGGGTGCTCGAGGGTGGCTGCTTCAGGCTCGCCGTCGGCGCGTCCTCCCGCGACCTACGGCTCCGAACCATCATCGAGGTCCCCGCGCCGGCGCTACGGATCAGGCTCGACGGCATGTCCACGCTCCAGCAGTGGCTCGCCGACCCCGCTGGATCGGCCGCTCTGCACTGCGCAGTGGGCACGGACGAGGCAGGCCGCCCCGCCGGGATCGTCGGTAACGGACACCTGGTCAAGGTGATCGGCAACTTCCCGATCAGTACCCTCGCCGCCTTCCCCGGGCTCGGTATCGACCACGGGGTCGTGGAGACCGTGGTCAAGCAGGTGCGTGCGGCAGAGGGGTAGTGAGCGTGTGGGGTCGCGCTACGCCGGACGCGGCCGCACGTGCAACTGCTGGGCGTCGTCCAGGGCGCGCGACAGGGCCAGGGCGGTCATGCGCACGGCCGGAGCGAAGCGCTGAGCCTGCGTGAGCTCGGTCGCCCCGGTCACGGAGACCGCGCCGACCAGCGTGTTGCGCCGGGCGAAGACCGGTGCCGCGACGCAGAACAGGCCGAGCTGCGACTCCTCGACGTCGTAGGCCACCTTCGTCTCCCGGACATGGGCCAGCTCACGGCGCAGGAGCTGCGGATCGGTGATGCTCCTCGGGGAGCGTGGGCTCAGCGCTCCGGCCAGCACGGACTCGATGAACGCAGGGGCGCTGTAGGCCAGGATCGCCTTACCGAGGGCAGTGCAGTGCAGCGGTAGCCGGCCACCCGCTCGTGAGTGCGGCACCTGCAACGTGCGGCTCGACACCTTCTCCAGGTAGACGACGTCCTGCCCGTCGCGCATGGCGAGGTTGCTCGTGAGGCCGGTGACCTCGTTCAGGTTGTGGGCAAACGGGACGGCGAGCTCGCGGAGGCTCCGCTGTGTAGGCACCAGGTGTCCGAGCTCGAACATCCGCACGCCGAGGCGCACGCCTCCCGGTGTCCGCTCGAGCGCACCCCACGCCAGCAGATCGCCGACGAGGCGGTGCGTGGTGGACTTGGGAATGCCGGAGCGGCGCGCCATCTCGCTCACGGAGAGCTGACTGTCCTCCACGGAGAAAAGCTCGAGCAGGGACAGGCCCTTGGCGAGCGACGACGCCGAGTCCTTGAGCGCCGTTTCGGGGAGAGATGTGTCCGGGAGTGAGACACTGCGCAGAGCGGTGTCCCCGGGAGACGCCATGGCCTGGAGAACGGGACGATCCATGGTGTGCTCCGTCATCGCCGCCATCTCGCTGGAGTGGCTGGGCCTGGTGGGCATGCCTCCCATCATCGCCGAGTAACTCGACGTGGTGGGCGGGATCGGTGACGATCCGCACACCCTTGGCCCGTCCGCCGGCCGCTTAATCCGGAGCGCTCTGTCGGTCCTCTCTCCTAGATTCGCATCCAGATGGTCCGGGCCGATCTGCCGGGGCCATGTGCCGCCCGCAATGCAGAGGAAGACAGTTGACCAACCCATCCGACGTGCTCGTCCCCGGATCCTCCCCTTCGGACGTGCCCGGCCGGCTGAGCCCACGCGATCGCACGGTGATCGCAGTGCTGCTGGTCTCGACGTTCGTCGTCATCCTGAACGAGACGATCATGAGCGTGGCCCTGCCGGTCCTCCTGACCGACCTGCAGGTGGAGGCGAGCGTGGGCCAGTGGCTCACCGCAGGCTTCCTGCTCACGATGTCCGTGGTCATCCCGATCACCGGCTTCCTCATCCGCCGGGTGCCCACTCGCTTGCTGTACGGCATCGCGATGACGCTGTTCAGCGCAGGCACCCTCATCGCCGCGCTGGCGCCGGGCTTCCCGGTCCTGCTCACCGCACGCGTGGTGCAGGCCAGTGGCACCGCGATCATGCTTCCGTTGCTGATGACCACGGTCATGACGCTCGTGCCGCCGGCGCGCCGAGGCGCGCTGATGGGCAACATCTCGATCGTCATCTCGGTCGCACCGGCCGTCGGGCCCACCGTCTCCGGCGTCGTGCTGAGCCTGTTCGGCTGGCGCTTCATGTTCTGGCTGGTGCTCCCGATCGCGGTCCTTGCCCTGGTGCTGGGCCTGCGCCGGATCGTCGACATCGGCGAGCCCAGCCACACACCGATCGACGTGCCGTCGGTCGTGCTCTCGGCGCTGGGCTTCGGCGGTCTCGTGTACGGGCTGAGCACCATCGGCGGATCGTCGGGAAGCAGCTCGTCGGTCCTCGTGTGGGTGTCGTTCGCCGTCGGCGTCGTCGGGCTGGCGATCTTCGTCGCCCGGCAGCTGGTGCTCCAGCGCACCGACCGCGCGCTGCTCGACCTGCGCACGTTCCGGGCGCGGACGTTCACGGTCGCCACGGTGATGATGATGCTGATGATGGCGACGCTGCTCGGCACCATCGTCCTGCTGCCGATCTACATGCAGAGCGTGCTGATGCTCACGCCGCTGTCCACCGGCCTGCTGTTGCTGCCGGGAGGCCTGCTCATGGGGGTGCTCGGGCCGGTGGTGGGTCGCCTGTACGACCGCTTCGGCGCGCGGGCCCTCGTGGTGCCCGGCGCCGTGGCGACCAGTGCCGCCCTGTGGTCCACCACCCTGTTCGGCGCCGACAGCCCGGTCATGCTGGTGGTGGGCTTCCACCTGCTGCTCAGCGCCGGGTTGGCGTTCGTCTTCACGCCGCTGTTCACCGCCGGACTCGGCGCGGTGTCCCCGCCCCTGTACTCCTACGGCAGCGCCATCTTCGGCACCACGCAGCAGCTCGCGGGTGCGGCCGGGGTGGCCCTGCTGGTCAGCGTTCTCAGCCTGCAGTCGGCAGGGCTCGCCGCCGGGGGAGCCTCTGTGCTCGAGCAGACGGCGGGCGGGGTGCACGCCGCGTTCGTCGTCGCTGCCGCTCTGTCGCTGATCGCGATCGCCTGCGCCTTCTTCGTGCGCAGCCCCCCAGTGAGCGCCGGGGCAATGCGGGAATGATCCGTCTGCGGATTCGGAGCATTCACGCGCATTGCCGGTGAGTCGGTGAGCCGGGACCGTTCGCGGGGGACAGCGATATCTGGGGTGACCTGCGAGGTTCGGGCTGAACTATGCGTCGGTGAGCGCTGCGGATCCGGAGATCGGGTGCGCCTCGATCAGTGGGTCCGGCTCCGGGGCCAACCGGGAGGAACTGCGCCCGATCCTGGTCGAGG
>JAODNO010000519.1 GCA_025465235.1 Pseudonocardia sp. | reverse complement strand
CCGAGCAGCACCGTCTCGGCCTGGTCGTCGAGCGTGTGGCCGAGCAGCACCGGCGCGTCCGGGTGGGGGCGGGCGGCGCGCAGGGCGGCGTAACGCGCCCGGCGCGCGGCGGCCTCCGTGCCGCCCGGCCCGTCCACCTCGACGCGGTGGACGGACGCAGCGGCGCCCATACCGGCGAGCAGTTCGGCGGTGGCGGCGGCCTGGCCCGCCGAGCCCTCCTGCAGGCCGTGGTCGACGACGGCGGCGTGCACCGCTCCCGTCCCGCGGACGGCGAGCGCCGCAACGGCGAGGGCGAGCGAGTCGGCGCCACCGGAACATGCGACGAGCAGGGGCGCGTCCCGGTACGGGGAGGGCAGCGCCGCCAGCGCGGCTCGGACAGCGCGCCGGATCTCGGCCACGGCGGGGTCCATGCCCCGTCCAGCCCGCTCGGCCACACGTCCTCCTCGCCATGCCTCGACCCGCCCCGCGAGCCCGCACGGCCTTCCCGCGGAGTGTGCCGGAAGTCGCCGAGGACGAGGCGGAACGGGGGCCGAGCGGGCCGGAACCCGGCGAGTCACGGGCAGAAACGGGGCGACTCACGGGCGGGAACCGGGCGACTCGCGGGCCCTTATCGGGCGACTCGCGGGCAGGGAACGGGCGACTCGCGGGGGTCAGCTGTGGACGCGGCGGAGCCAGGTACCGGGGTCGGCGAGCTCGGAGCGGCTCGGGAGCATCTCGGGGCTCTCCCAGACGCGGTTGAAGCCCTCCATGCCCACAGCCAGCACCACGTGGCGGGTGAAGGCGGACCCGACGGCGTACTGGCGGACCTTCGCCTCCACCCCGAGCAGTGCGCGCAGCACGCGGTCGACGAGCCCTCCGCCGCGACGACGTGCGGTGAACCGGGAGCGGATGGTGGCCACGCTCGGCACCACCTGCGGCCCGGCGGCGTCCATCACATGGTCGGCGTGCCCCTCCAGCAACGTGGTGAGGGCAAGCAGCCGGTCGAGCACGGCGCGCTGCTCGGGACCCTGCAACAGCTCCACGATCGCCAGCGAGTCGCCCCGCGACGACCGCACCGCGCGCAGCACCTCGGGGAGCCTCTCCAGGACGGCACCGCGGTCGCTCCCCTGAGCGACGGTGAGGAAGCGGCCGACCTCGGCGGCGAAGTAGGAGCGCAGCCACGGCACGGCGGTGAACTGGAGCCGGTGGGTGGCCTCGTGCAGGCACACCCAGAGTCCGAAGTCGGCGGCCGGCACGTCGAGCGCCTGCTGTGCTGCGTGCACGTTCGGTGCCACCAGCAGCAGCCGCCCGTCGCCCGCGAGGCCACCGAAGGGGTCGTACTGGCCCAGGACCCTGCCTCCGAGATACGCGACGATGCCGCCGACCTGCAGTCCCGCGGTACGGGCCGTCACCGCGCGGGCGGCGCGGGAGACGGCGGGCAGCTGAGCGTCGGCGGTGAGCGCCGCCATGCCGAGCACGGCGGCAGCGGCCCAGGCCGGCCGGTCCACGACGTCGGCGGGCAGCAGCGGCAGGCCGTGCCCGAGGCCGGTGACGTGGCGGACGTGCCCCTCGGCGACGGCCGCATCCGAGCGCAGCCGTGCGACGAGCTCGGCCGCCTCGATGCGGGTGGCCTCGGGACCGGGTTGCATGAGACGGCCCGCGGTGCGGCGCGCCAGGTCCCAGTCGACCGGGAGGCCGCGCTCGGTCGAGCCGGTCGGAACGGGCTGGGGGTGATCGGGCTGAATGGCGTCGGTCGCGCGGGGCACCCGCCCCACGCTACGCAACCCGCGGCGGGTGTGCCCCCGCTCGGGCGACGCCCACCTGCACCGCGGAGAGGCCCGCAGCGGGAGCCTCAGCGGCAGCCGCAGCGGCTCAGCTGCGCCGCCATGGCGTCCAGCTTCGGCCGGATCGTGGCAGGGGACCCGCCGTTGGACATCAGCGCGAAGACCAGCAGCCGTCCGTCGACGTCGGTCACGATCCCGGCGAGGCTGCTGACGCCGGTCAGGGTGCCGGTCTTGGCGCGGACGAACCCGCGGCCCGGTCCAGAGGTCGCGCCGCGGGGGAACCGGTCCTGGAGCGTCCCGTCCCCGCCGGCCACGGGCAAGCCGCTGACGATGGGGCGCAGGAACTCGGTGTCGCCTGGCTTCTCCGCCGGCGCGGCGGCAGCCCCGAGCAGCTGCCCGAGCAGGCGGGCGGGCACGCGGTCCTCGGTGGACAGGCCGCTCCCGTCGTGCATGACGGCGCCGCTCGGGTCGAAGCCGGCCTGCGCCAGCGCGGCCACCGTCTGCTGCACGCCCCCCGTGAACGTCGGGTCACCGTCGCGGGCGATCGCGACCTCCCTGGAGAAGATCTCGGCGAGCACGTTGTCCGAGTCGCGCAGCATCTGCTCGATGAGCTCCGCGACGGGAGCCGACCGTACCGAGCCGAGGACCTTCGCGCCCGATGTGGCCGCGCCCTCGGCGACGTCGGAGGGGCCGGCGCCCAGGTCCTGCGCCAGCGCGCGGCCCGCAGCCAGCGCGGGATCGGGGACGCGGGGCCCGTCCTCCAGCTTCGGGTTGATCCGGCCGCCGTCCACCATGAGCGGTTCGATCGGGGTGATGTTGCCGCCGGCCACGTCCGCGGGGTCCCAGCCCTCGGCCATCGTCGGTCCCCGGTAACGGCTGGTGTCGACGAGCACGCGGGTGATCGGCCCCGGTGCCACCTTCCGCACCGCGGCGGCGAGGTCGGAGAGCCGCGGCGCGTCGGGGTACACGCTGTTCTGGCCCTCGGGAAGTGTGGTGAGGGTGGGGTCCCCTCCGCCCACGAGCACCACCGTGCCCGGTTCCGGCCCCTGCACGACGCGGGTGACGAAGGTGTCGGTGGGGTTGAGCGTGAGCAGCGCGGCGGAGGCGGTGAGCAGCTTGCCGGTGGAGCCGGGGACGAGCGCAACCTCCGGTGTGCGCTCCCAGAGGGCCTTTCCGGTGGCCGGGTCGACGACGATGCCAGTGAACGTCCCGGGCATCGCCTCGGCTGCGACGTTCAACGCTCCGGTCAGCCCGGCCGTGGTCGGGAGTGGCGCGTCGGCCGGAAGCGGCCCGAGCACTGCCTGCGGCTCCGGTGGCGCCTGGGCGGTCTCGGCCGCCCGCACGAGTCCGAGCCGCTGCACCAGCGTCGGGCCGGTCAGCGCCACCGCACCGCCGGACGCGCCGGCGACGGCGACCACCACGAGGACGATGAGGCTCCGTCGCGCACGGCGACCCGGCAGACGCACTGTGTCACCGATTCGGCGCCCGATGCCCACGTCGCCCCTCCCCCCCGTCGCCGCGCACGACAGCACACGTCGGCCGGTCAACACCCTGCCGGTGCGGTCCCCCACACTAGAGGCAGGCGCCGGAGCCGGTCGCCCGACCGGCATCGGCTCCGTACATGCCCGTTTCTGAGCACCAGGAGAGCGCTAGTGGACTTCGACGTCACGATCGAGATCCCCAAGGGCGGCCGCAACAAGTACGAGGTGGACCACAAGACGGGGCGGATCAGGCTCGACCGGACCCTGTTCACCGCCACCCAGTACCCGGCCGACTACGGGTTCATCGAGGACAGCCTCGGCGAGGACGGGGACCCGCTCGACGCCCTGGTGCTCGTGCAGGAGCCGACGTTTCCCGGGTGCCTGATCCGCGCCCGGGCCATCGGCATGTTCCGCATGAAGGACGAGAAGGGTGGGGACGACAAGGTCCTGTGCGTCCCGAGCGATGATCCGCGCCAGGAGCACCTGCGCGACATCCACCATCTGCCCGAGTTCGACCGGGCGGAGATCCAGCACTTCTTCGAGATCTACAAGACCCTGGAGCCGGGCAAGAGCGTCGAGGGCGCCACCTGGGTGGGCCGGGCCGACGCCGAGCGCGAGATCAAGGTGTCCTGGCAGCGAGCGAAGGACGCCGAGCAGTCCGGCGCCGCCCACTAGCCCGGCAGAGCGGCAGCCGCTCGGCGGGCGCCCCGCGTTCCGACGAGCCCTGCTCAGGGGCTCATTCCACGGGCCACGGGGTCCTCCGTGGCCGCCCGTCGCCCTTCCCGTCCTGCTCCCCGCCGGCCTCCGCCGGTACGGCGACGGGGGTGGCCGATGGCGCCAGCGTCTCCACCGGGTTCAGCTCCTCCGCGCGCCGGGCATCGACGCCCGACTGCGTGCGCAGGGGCACCTCCTTCATCATGATCACGGCGAGGAGGCCGATCACGAGCACCGCCGACGCCGCCACGAACACCACGCTCATGGAGTCCGCGAACCCGTCGAGAATCGGTCGGCTCAGGACGGGGTCGGCTGCTGACAGGAACGAGGAGTCCTCGAGCGACGGCTCGGTGCCAGCCTGCACGGCCTCGAGGATCGGCTGGTTGGCCGGATGGGCGACCACCGTCGGATCCGCGAGGGCCGCGCGGAACTGCGGGGTGGCGGTCGCTGTCCGGAAGTTGTCGGCCATCCGCCCCCCCAGCTCGCCGAACAGGACGGACAGGAAGACCGCCGTGCCCAGCGTGCCGCCCATCTGGCGGAAGAACGTGGCGGAGGCGGTGGCGACGCCCATGTCCCGGGGCGGCATCGCGTTCTGCACGGCAAGGGTGAGCGGCTGCATGTTGCCGCCCAGACCCCAGCCGAACACGACCATGATCAGGGCGGTCCGCCAGTAGGGGGTGTCGACGTCGACGCGGGAGAGCAGCGCGGCCCCGACGATCATCAGCGAGAGTCCGATGACCGGCCACACCTTGTACCGCCCGGTACGGGAGATCAGCTGCCCCGAGAAGATCGACATCGACATGATGCCGAGCACCAGCGGCAAGGTCTGGAGGCCGGCCTCCGTCGGCGAGGAGCCCTTGACGATCTGCAGGTACAGGGGCAGCAGCGCCAGCACGCCGAACATGCCCGTGCCCGCGACGAACGCGGCGATCGAGCCCCAGCTGAACACGCCGTTGCGGAAGAATCGCGACGGGAGCAGCGCGTCGTCGCCGATCCGTCGCTCGAGCACCAGGAACGCGCCGATGCCGACGATGCCGACCGCGCAGCAGACGAGCGCGGACGTGGAGTGCCATCCCCACCTCCGGCCCTGTTCGGCGACGATCAGCAGTGGCACGAGCGCCAGTGCCAGTGCGATCGCCCCGGGCCAGTCGATGCGGTGCTTCCGCCTGGTGTGCGGGACGTTGAGCACCTTCGAGACGACGATCAGCGCGATGATCCCGAGCGGGACGTTGATCAAAAAGACCCAGCGCCACCCGGTGATTCCCAGGAGCTCGGCGTGGCCGGCGAAGAATCCGCCTGCCACTGGCCCGAGCACGCTGGACGTGCCGAAGACCGCCACGAAGTAGCCCTGGTACCTGGCCCGTTCGCGCGGCGCCACGATGTCACCGATGATCGTCAGGGCCAGCGAGAACAAGCCGCCCGCTCCGAGTCCCTGGATCCCGCGGAAGGCTGCGAGCTGGTACATCGACGTGGCGAAGGTGCAGGCGACCGAGCCGAGGAGGAAGATCGAGATCGCGGCGAGGAACAGCGGCTTGCGCCCGAAGAGGTCCGACAGCTTGCCGTAGAGCGGCGTCGTGATCGTCGCTGTGATCAGGTAGGCGGTGGTCGCCCAGGCCTGCAGGCTGAGCCCGCCGAGGTCGTCGGCGATCGTCCTGATCGAGGTGGCCACGATCGTCTGGTCGAGCGCAGCGAGGAACATGCCGATCATCAGCCCGGCGAAGATCGTCAGGATCTGCCGGTGACTGAGTCGACCTCCTGCCGCGGTGTCGGGCCGGGCATCGGCGGGCCCGGCTCCAGGCGCGGACACAAGGCGCTCCTCAGGACCGGACGGCTGTCGCGTCGGTGGTGGCGGTGTGCTCGGCGGGACGTGGCACCGACCTCTCGAAATCGCTGGTGAAGCGGGTCAGCAGATCCGACAGCGCGCGCCGGTCGTCGCCCGACCAGCTTTCGAGCATCTCCGCGATCCGCTTGTTTCGGATCCGCCGGTTCTCCTCGAACACCCTCCTGCCCTCCTCGGTGGCGGCCAGCAGCGTCGCCCGGCCGTCCACCGGGTCGGCGGTGCGCTCGACCAGCCCGAGGCGCACCAGGTGGCCGATCTGCCGGCTGATGGTCGACGGGTCGGAGTGCACGGCCTCGGCGAGGGACCCCGCGCGGCGCGGCCCGTCCTTCACCAGGTGGACGAGCAGGTGGTAGGTGGCCCGCTCCACGGCGTCCGGATGCTCGGCCTGGTACTGCACCTGCTTGCGCTCGATCAGGCGGACCAGCCGGATGAGCTGGCTGCCGACCGCGTCGGCAATGGCGAGCTCGTCGTGGGTCGGCACGGTGTAGCTCCCTGCGGATTTGTCGGCTTGCATGTGGCACGCAAAAACTTGACTCATACAAGCATGTACCGGGCCCTGGCACTTCGGCAACCGGAGCCGGTGTGATATGCGCTGTCCGCAGTGTGAGCGACGGGCGGCAAGGTCGTCAGGGCCGGTCAGGCAACGCGTTCGAAGACCGCAGCCAGGCCTTGGCCTCCTCCGATGCACATCGTCTCGAGGCCGTAGCGCACCGCACGGCGGTCCATCTCCCGGGTGAGGGTGGCCAGGATCCGCCCGCCGGTGGCGCCTACGGGGTGACCAAGGGAGATGCCCGAGCCGTTGACGTTGACCCGGTCGAAGTCCTCCGGCGCGAGCTTCCACTCGCGGGTGCAGGCCAGGACCTGAGCGGCGAACGCCTCGTTCAGCTCGATCAGGTCGATGTCGGCCAGGGTGAGCTCGGCCGAGCCCAGGGCCTTCGCGACCGCGGGCACGGGCCCGATGCCCATCGTGGCGGGCGGCACCCCGCCGACGCCCCACGAGACGAGCCTGACCAGGGGCCGCAGTCCGAGCTCCGCCGCCCTGGCCGGGTGGGTGACCACGCAGATGGAAGCGCCGTCGTTCTGCCCGCTGGCGTTGCCCGCGGTGACGGTCGCCTCCGGATCGTCGCGCCCCAGTACCGGTCGCAGCCCGGCCAGCTTCTCCAGCGACGAGTCGGCGCGGATGTGCTCGTCGCTGTCCACCACGGTGTCGCCCTTCCGGCCCTTCACCGTGACCGGGACGATCTCGTCGGCGAACCGGCCCTCATCCCTTGCGGCGGCGGCGCGGTGGTGCGAGCGGACCGCGAACTCGTCCTGCTCCTCGCGCGGGATCGAGTACTCCCGGCGCAGGTTCTCCGCGGTCTCCAGCATGCCGCCGGGCACCGGGAAGTTGACCCCGCCCGCGGTGACGCGGCCACGGGCGAGTGCGTCGTGCAGCATCACGCCCGGCCCGCCCTTCGCGCCCCAGCGCATGGACGTGGAGTAGAACGGCGCCCCCGACATCGACTCGGCCCCGCCCGCCAGCACCAGGTCCGACGCACCGGCCTGCACCTGCATCGCCGCGTACAGGACGGACTGCAGCCCGGAACCGCAGCGCCGGTCGATCTGCAGGCCGTTGACGGTGACCGGCAGGCCGGCGTCCAGCGCGGCGACCCGGCCGATCGCCGGCGCGTCCATCGTCGGGTAGCAGTGCCCGAGCAGGACGTCGTCCACCGACTCCGGCGGAAGCCCGGTGCGGTCCAGCAGGCCGCGGATCACCATGGCTGCCAGCTCGTGGGCAGGTACGTCCCGCAACGAGCCGCCGAAGCCGCCCACCGGGGTCCGTAGCGGCTCGCAGATGACCGCGTCGCGCATCAGGTCGTCTCCTTCGTCGTCCCTGTCGTACACGTACTGCCGGGGTCCTACAGGTGCTGCCGGGTCAGCCACTCCGCCACGAGCGCGGGCCGTTCCGAACCCTCGATCTCCACGGTGACCTTGTTGGTGACCTGCACCCCGCCGTGCACGTCGGTGACGTCGACGAGCTCCATGCTGCCCCTGACCTTGCTCCCGACGGGCACCGGCGAGGTGAACCTCACCCGGTTCAAGCCGTAGTTGAT
>JAODNO010000502.1 GCA_025465235.1 Pseudonocardia sp. | reverse complement strand
TACCGTCGACCTCGATGCTCATCGTGCCCTGGAGCACGAAGAAGATCTGGTCGCCCTCGTGGGTGTGCAGACCTTCCGGTGATCCGCCTCCGGGGGGCGTCTGGATGTAGGCGATGGAGCAGTGCCGTGCGCCGTTGTCATGGCCGAGGAGCAGTTGCGAGTACCGCTCGTCCGGCGCCAGCGCCGCGAACTTCGCCCGATCCACCGGCCGCACGGGGGCGAAGCCCGGCTGGTCGGTGTCGGGCTGGGCGGTTTCCGGCTGGTCGATCATCGGATCCCTTCCGAGGGCTGTTCTGGATCGGGGGTGCAGCGGGGCTCGTCGACCCAGCAGCGGCCGACTGCCTCACGATGCCGGTCCTCGTTGGCCAAGATCGAAACTCTACCAGTCGCGCATATCTGCGCCCATAGGGACCACTCCAGTGCTGTCGGCGCTTTGTCATGTTCAATATGTGCGTTCTGTCCATCATTATTCTTCTGGGTATTCTGGTAGGCCTTGTCGCTGGCGACCCTTGCTGGAATGTCCTCCGCGATGAGGCGCCGTACGCGATCGGTGTCCTGTCGCTCGACGTTGCCAAACTGCTCACTAACCGCGCTCGGGATGTTCGACAGCCGATCCAGCTCAGGTTCCGCCCTTTGGCCGCCCCCGGCCGCAGGGCTGGTCGAGCAGCCGCGCCTTGACCAGCGCCCGCCCCCGGCTGGTCGCCAGCGCAGTTCCGGGGTCGGGGGCCTGAGCGGCGCTGAGAGTGTTGGTCAGGCGGCCCGGACGACGAAGACCAGCGTGGCCGTGCAGATGGCCAGCATCGCCGTCGCGTTGAGGAACAGGTTGCGGCCGAGATCCCGGGCGCGGATGTGTGCAGCGATCGCGACCACGAAGTAGCAGATCAGGGCCGCGCAGGTGAGCAACGCCAGCGGTGGTACCCAGATCCCGGCGACGAGCCCCGTCGCCGTGGCGATCTTCAGTGGTGGAAGGAGCTTCCACAGGCGTTCGGGGAACCGGACCTCGACCAGACATTGCCGGATGAACGCGACCGGCTTCACGCACATGGCCGCGTCGCTCAACTGGATCACGGCCAGCACCGCCAGCGGCCACCAGGGTTGCACCATCTCGTAGGGCTCCTCGGGTACGTCGCGACGAACGGACACCGGATGGACGGTGCGGCTGCGCGCGATGTGACACGGTCCCGACGGGCGCCTGCTCGGCACCGCGCTCACGAGGACGACGGCCGCGGCGGGCGGGGCGAGGAGCGTGGGGCCGAGCAAGGTCGAGCGATGCTCGTCCTGCTTCCGGACGAACAGCTGTTCAGCTGGTGGTGGCAGATCCCGTTCCTGGCAAGTTTCGCCATTTTCCAGAGCCTTTTGATGGGTACATCGCGACCGAACTCATGATGAACAGGTCGATCGGAACGACGGCGGTCCTGATCGGCTCGGCATCGGTTTCGCCACCGTGCCGCTCTTCGGTGAGCTGTCCTAAAACAACCCTCCGTCACGACGGCCCCACCCGCGCGTGTCGGGTGGGGCCGCGTGTATTCAACATGCTCAGCCGCAGTTCGACTTCTTCTTGTTCGAGTCGTGGTGGGTGTGCTTGTCGTGCCAGCTCACCGGGCGGCTGTCCTTGTCGTCGTCGTCGTCCTTGTCGCACCTCGGCTTCGGTGCTTCCTTGCAAGACTTCGAAGAGGTCCATCCGTAACTAGCCATGTTGTCCCTTTCCTAACGTTTCGCCACCTCGGGGAGTGAGGTTACAGCCGGTATATCGGAGCCGGGGTGCGAGGCGTTTCCGGTGAACCGTCATCTCCCCTGGATGGCGCAACCAAATCCACCGGGACCGGATGAAAGTGCGCACTGCGACGCGTTTCCCATAACTCGTCATCTCGCCTGGATAGCGCAGCAGAACCAACCGAAACCGGATCGAAAGTGCGCACATTGTTGCTCTAATCAGTACCGCCCGACGAGGTTGGCCCCTGATCGAGTGACGTCAGGTCACGGCGATGTTCGATCTGGCCGCGGGTCTGCCCGGCGGACGGATCCCGCTGGATGGGCGGGTGTGAGTGCCCGAAACTCGGCTCACCGCTGTGACCTGCAGCTTCCTCACCAGCCGCCACCCGACATGATCCGTCGTGGAGAGGGGCTCAGGCGAGTCGGCGCGTCAGGCGGTTGGCGGACGAGTTGGTCCTCGATGGAGGGTTCGACGTTGTCGGTGTCAGCTGACGAACGTGGCCAGCGGCTGTCCCACCTCGACGATGTAGGTGGAGAGCATCCGGCCCGTCTCGGGGCCGATGTCCAAGGCGTTGTGAGGCGTGCGGGGCGGAATGAGGAACCCGTCACCGGCGTGCAGGGTGAGCGTCTCCTGCTCCCGGATCATCATCTCCACCGTTCCGGCGACGATGAAGCCGACCTCCTCGCCTGGGTGGACGTGCCAGCCCGACTCGACGCCGGCCGGGATCTCCGTAAGCACCTGCACGATCTCCCGGCCGGGGATCGAGGACGCGCTGCGCTGCAGTTCGGTGCGCTTGAGCTTGCCCGCGAGCTCGTCGACCGACTGCTGCGGCTCGGTCATGGGCGTCGTGGGATCGGATGACATGATGCTGACCTCCGGGTCGGGACCGTCGACGCCGGGTTAGCGGCCCGGCGTCTGTCACCTCCAAGACGGTCATGTCCAGGAGGTCGCCGGGCGAAGGCGTCAAGGCTTGCTGGCGGGTGGGGCCGCCGGCCCGGGCCGGTTCCACCTCAGCGTCCCACCGGCGTTGTCTCGTCATCATCGGGGCGGTCAGCGGACGGCGTCGATGGCCTGCAGGATCAGGTCGGTCACGGCCCGCGGCTGCGAGATCATGATCACGTGCGAGCCCTCGATCTCCACGATCGTCGCCCTGGCCCGCTCGGCCATGGAGCGCACGACGTCGCTTCCCGCGGCCTTGTCGCCGGTGGCGACGACCGCCCAGGACGGCAGCGTCCGCCACGCCGGAGTCCCGTTCGGCTCGCCGAAGGCGGCGCCGGCGACGGGTCGCTGGGTCGCGGCCATCACGGCGGCCTGCCGCTCCGGGAGGTCGGCGGCGAAGGCCTCGTGGAAGTGCGCGGGATCGATCGCGAACTCGGTCTCCGTACCCTGCCCGCTCGGGTACTGCAGCGGGACGAGCACCGTGTTGAGCACACTGTCCTTGGAGCCGCCCTCGATGTCGCTGAGGACCTCGCCCTCGCCCGGGGCGAAGGCGGCGACGTACACCAGGCCGACGACGTTGCCGGCCGTCAGCGCGGCGTTGGTAATGATCGCGCCGCCGTACGAGTGGCCGACGGCGATCACCGGCCCGGGAACCTGCGCGATCGCGCTGGCGACGTAGGCGGCGTCGGCGGTGATGCCGCGCAGCGGGTTGGAGACGGCCTGCACCGCGACGCCGGCATCGAGCAGCTGGCTCACGACATCGTTCCACCCGGAGCTGTCCGCGAAGGCGCCATGGACGAGAACGACGGTAGGAGCGGGACTACCAGCAGAAGCGGCCTCGGTCATGGTGGTTCTCCCCGGTAGGTGGTACGGACGATAGGACCCCCGTTCCTCGCTGTACAGCGGCGGTACGGGGCAGTATCGGCCGTTGCTGATATCGGTTTTACGCGATCACAACGGGTTGAAATTCGCCGATCTCCACAAGCGGTAACGGCGTGTGCTGCGGTGAACACCTAGTGCCGCCGCCGCTGCAGATCAGTGTTCGACCGGGAGGAAAGGTGCCGGGGCCGACAGGCGGCGATGGCCCCAGCGTGTCCGCGAGGTCGCCGCCGACACCGCCGAATCACGCCGGGCGCGACATCCCGCCCGAGCAGATTGCGGCTGCATGTGTGCTGGGGCGACGCCGCGCTCCCGTTGATCCACGGCGGCATTGCCGCCATGTCGTGCCGGAGGGCGCGGAGCGGTGCACGTGCCCTTCGGTGCCCGCGAATGTGGAGTTGTCCCGCTGCCCGCCGCGGCTACCGTGCCGATGTGGAATTTTCGCTCGCCACTGAGCGGCTGCGGGTCCGCCCCTGGATGGTGGACGACGCGCAGGCGGCGCTGGCCACCTACGGAGTTGCCGACGTGAGCGGTTGGCTCACCCCGGCCACCGACCGGATCGGGGATCTGCCGGCGATGCGCGCGGTGTTGCAGGCATGGGTGGAGGCGCAGCCGAACCTGCCGCCGCCGCGGGGGCGCTGGGCGATCGAGCGACTCTCCGACGGCGTCGTCGTCGGTGGCCTCGCGATCCGGCTGCTGCCGCCCTACGAGGTGGATTTGGAGATCAGCTTCCAGTTGCGGCCCGAGGAGTGGGGTAACGGCTATGCGGCCGAGGCGGCCGAGGCACTTATCCAGTGGGCGTTCACGCAGAACGTTGACGAGCTGTTCGCGGTCGCCATCCCGAACAACACCCGTGCGATCGCGACCACTCAGCGGCTGGGCATGGAGTGGGTCGGTGAGACCACCAAGTACTACGACCGTCCGTTGCAGGTATACCGGGTCCGCCCGAGCGGCCTGGAAGATTCATAGTCAGCTCCATGGCCGCACACGCTGCGGACGTCGTGCTGTGCCCCGACTGCAGCAGCGCGAGATTCGCGAGCGATGGAGTGGTCATCCGGGCAGTCGACCGCTGGGATCGGTCAGGGAGATGTGACTCACAATGATGGCGTTCCGTCTTTTCACATCGTTGCCACTGCGCAACCGTTGTGTCATGAGTGTCGTAGAGGCTCACCACGTGCCGGACCGGGACTGGATGGATGAGCTCGTCGAGCTGCACGTTCTCGCCGCGAGCGGCGACACCGCCGCTGCGTCGGCCGCGGAACGATGGATAGCAGCCGACCCCGCTGTCAGGAAGGTGTGGACCGAGGTGGAGAACACGTGCGACAGAGTCCGCGCCGCTGAGAACCGCGGGTAACACGGGCTTGCCGCCGACGCCGATGACCACGTCACTGCGGAGACGGACTCCTGCCTCCCGGAGTGTGTCGATCACGGCGGTCAGGTCGTCGACCTCGATCGAGGAGCCGTTCCATCCTCCCGGTGTCGGCATGGCCCCGTCGGGCATGGCCTGGCCCCCGCGCTGAGCAGCAGCCGGAGATGTCCCAGGGTCACCGTGGCGAAGGTCGGGGCTGGGTGCATCCGTTCCTCGAAGCCGAGATACCGGCAGTAGAACGCAATCGCGTCGTCGACGACGTAGCGGACGCTGACAGTGGCCAGGGTATGGCTCCTGCTTCTCCGGGAGTGGTGACGGGCCGCATCACCGGTCTGCCCATCCCGTAGCGGGCGGTCGTCGCCGAGTTCGCCGTCGCCTCCACAGGGAACCCCCCGCCCGCTGCGGCTCGCCCTCGCAACACTCATCGCGACAACTGTCGTCTGCGCCGTCGCGATCGCAATCCCCGCCCTGGACGAGCATGTATCCGCCGTTGGCGTTATGGCCGAGGTGGGGGTCGTTGGCTGCGCAGGACCGTATCGAAGATGTTGCCGGCAGCGCGATGGTGGGAAGATCACCGGCCCTGCCGCAGTCCTCGATGGGCGTGCCGCGGCGGTTACCAGGCGACGGGGAGCTCCCCGAGCCCGTAGATGGCCTTGTGCGGGGCGAAGGCGACGCGGTCATCGGGGACGGCCAGGCGCAGGTGGGGGAAGCGTCGCAGCAGCGCGGGAAAGGCGATGCGCATCTCCAGGCGGGCCAGCGGCGCGCCGAGGCAGTGGTGGATGCCGTGACCGAAGCCGATGTGGCTGGAGGCTTTGCGGGCGATGTCGAGGCTGTCGGGGTGGTCGAGGAGCTCGGGGTCGCGGTTGGCGGTGGGGAGGTTGAACAGCACCAAGTCGCCGCGGTGGATGGTGGTGCCGTCGATGTCGACGTCACGGGTGGCCAGCCGGGGGGAGCCGCTGTTGACGATGGACAGCCAGCGCATCAGCTCCTCGACGGCACCCGGGACGCTGTCGGGGTCGTCGCGGACCACAGCGAGCTGGTCGGGATGGCGCAGCAGCGCAAGAGTGCCCAAGCCGAGCATGTTCGAGGTCGTCTCGTGGCCGGCGACGAGCAGCAGGTTGCCGATGCCGACGAGCTCGGCGTTGCTCAGATCCTGGTCGTGCTCGCGGATGAGCATGCCGAGCAGGTCCTCGCCGGGGTCGCGGCGGGCTCGCTCGACGAGTCCTTGCATGTAGGTCAGGGACTGGTGGGCGAGCTCGACCCTCTGCGGCTCGGGCAGGGTCATGTCGAGCTGGCGGTTGGTGCGCTGCTGGAACTCGTTCTGGTCGGCGGCGGGGACCCCGAGGAGTTCGCAGATGACCAGCGAGGGGATGGGCAGCGCGTAATGGGCGACGAGGTCCGCGGGCGGGCCGTGGCGCTCGAGGGCATCGAGGTGGGCCTCGACGATCTCGACGATGCGTGGTTCCAGGCGGCGCATGCGCCGGACGGTGAACTCAGGGGTGAGCATGCGGCGCAGGCGGGTGTGATCGGGTGGGTCGAGGGAGAGCAGGTTGCCGGCGCGGTCGCCGGAGAGCTGGCGGGGGTCTCGGTTGGGGGCGTCCTCACCGTGGTCGGGGGTGAGGTCGGCGGGTGTCCAGCCGTTGACGAAGGCCTCGGCGTCGCCGAGCATCCGGCGGACGTGGTCATAGCGGGTGAGCATCCAGGCCGAGGGGCCGAACGGTGTCGGCAACCGCACGATCCCGGCGCTCTCGCGCAGGGCGATCAGCTCGGGGACGGGCCCGAACCCGGAGCGGCGCATCGTCGCCCCGGCCCTCTCCCTCCGGCCGGTCTGATCGTCGGTCATGGGTGCGTCGGTCACTGGTTTCCTTTCCTCGACGTGCCCTCTCCGCGGGGGGAGGGGGCGCTTCATTCGGATCGATCAGCCAGCTATCGGCGGCCGCCGGGCCGACGTCATGTGGTGGCTTCGGCGTCCTCGTGACGCCGGGGCTTCTCGGCGAGCGAGACATGGAGTGGTTCGGCGCGCGGGCCCTGGCCGGGCGGGGTGTCGAGGTCGATGTCGTGGCGGTGGAGGCGCCCCGTGTGCAGGAGGTACTCGGCGCGGGAGATCCCGGCCCACTGCACGATGAGGAGGTAGGCGCGGCCGTCGGCCCCATGGCGGGTGATGCGGTAACGGCCGTCGGCGTCGGTGCGGGCGTGTCCGAGCTGGCGGCCCGTCGTGTCGACGACGGTGAGCACGGCGCCGTGCGCCGGCTGCTCGCCGCGGCGGACCACTCCGTGGACCAGCGGGACGACGCTCCTCTCCCGGTCATCGGCCTCCACGCGAGGGGGAACGTGGAGGTCATGCAGGGGCGCGGTCGGTGCGGGCGTCGGGGTGGCGGCGGGGCGTCGGCGTGGGATGAAGGAGGCGATGGCGAGGGCGGCGAGGGCGGCACCGGCGCCGAGACCGAGGACGACGCGGAAGGCGTTCTCCGTCGGCACGGCGGCCGGGCCGAAGGCGATGGTCATCTGGGCGAGGACCACCCCGGCGACGGCGCTCGCGATCGAGGTGCCCAGCGCCCGCATGAGGTTGTTGAGGCTGTTGGCGGCGGCGGTCTGGGTGACGGGCACCGCGGCCATGACCAGGGCGGGCATGGCGCCGTAGGCGAGGCCGATGCCGGCGCTGATGAACACGGACATGAGCAGGAGCTGCCAGATGGTGGCGTGCAGCACCACGCCGAGGCCGTAGCCGATGGCGACGACAAGGGCACCGAGCATGAGGGTCGTGCGCGGACCGGGGCCTGCGGTGATCCGCGCGGAGACCGGGCTCATCGCCATCATGACCAGGCCTCCGGGGGCGAGGACGAGGCCGGCGGCGAGGATCGACTGGCCGAGGCCGTACCCGGTGGCGGTGGGCAGCTGCAGCAGCTGGGGCAGCACGAGCGACATCGCGAACATCGAGAACCCGAACACCGCCGAGGCGGAGTTCGTGAGCAGCACCTGGCGGCGGCGGCTGATGCGCAGGTCGACCAACGGGTGCGGGGCGCGCAGCTCCCACCAGCCCCACGCAGCCAGTGCGACGACCGCCACGGTGAACAGCCCGAGTGTCACGCCGCTGGTCCAGCCCCAGGTACCGCCCTTGGAGATGGCCAGCAGCAGGCACACCAGCGTGACCGACAGACCGACGGCGCCGACGAGGTCGAAGCGTCCCCCGGCGCGCTGCGGTGACTCCGGGATCAGAGTGAGCACGAGGACGGTGGCGATCGTCCCCATGCCGGCGGCGGCCCAGAACAGGACGTGCCAGTCGGCGTACTGGGCTACCAGTGAGGCGATGGGCAGGCCGAGCGCGCCGCCGACACCGAGCGAGGCGCTCATCAGGGCGGTGGCCGAGCCGAGGCGCTCGGGCGGGAGCTGGTCTCGCATCAGGCTGATCCCCAGCGGGACCACACCCGCCGCCAGACCCTGCAGCGCGCGGCCGATGACCATCGGCACCAACGTGGTGCTCAGCGCAGCGATCACGGAGCCGGCCACCAGGACGATCAGGCACACCATGAGCATCCGGCGCTTGCCGAGCATGTCGGCGAGCCGCCCCACCGTCGGGGTGGCGACGGCGCCGGCGAGCAGCGTCGCGGTGATGGCCCACGTGGTGTCGGCAGCCGAGGCGTTCAGCAGTCGCGGCAGCTGGGGGATCAGCGGGATGACCAGGGTCTGCATCAGCGAGACCACGATCCCGGCGAACGCGAGCACGGCCACCAGGACGGTGGCCGGCGACCGGACCGCCGAGGGGGTGGTCGTGGGCGCGCTGGGGGAACTCATCGAGGACGGCTCCGAGCTCGGCGGGGTGATGACGGACCTGATCATAAATCAATCGCTTGAGTTAATCCAGATGATGCGGTTCACTCGGTGCGGGCGCCCCGCGTGGGCCCGCTGCACGCCAGGAAGTCGGAGATGGAGGTCGCGATGAGTTGGGAAGCCGTGGTGCGGACACTGCAGTACCCGATCCCCGCGAAGCACGCGCTGGAGCCGCCGCAGGAGTGGGCGGAGCTGCGCGAACAGTGCCCGGTCGCGCCGGTGCGCTTCCCCAGCGGTGACGAGGCCGTGCTGGTCACCCGCTACGACGACGTCAAACTGGTGCTCTCCGACCCGCGCTTCGTGCGGAACTTCTCCGCCGACGACGCGGCGAGCATCGCCGAGGGCGACTCGGGCGGGGTGTTCGAGAGCGAGATGGCGGCCTCGATCGAGGGTGCCGGTCACCAGCGCTGGCGCAGGATGATCGCGCGCTGGTTCACCGCCCGGCGCATGCTCGCGCTGCACGACGACATCGAGGCCATGGCCGACCGGATGATCGACGACATGGTCGCGGCCGGGGGACCGGCCGACCTCAAGGCCGCACTCGGCTTCCCGCTCCCGGTCTGGGTCATCTGCGACATGCTCGGCGTGTCCGAGTCGGATCGGGATCGCTTCGCTCACTGGTCGAATGCCCTGCTCAACCTGTCCCGGTTCACCAAGGAGGAGGTCGCCCTCGCCCAGCGCGAGTTCGGCGAGTACATGGCCGCGCTGGTCGCGCAGAAGCGGGCCGCACCGGGCAACGACCTGATCAGCGACCTCATCTCCCGGACCGACGACGACGGCGCGACGCTCACCGATGCGGAGCTCATCGCCACCGGGCAGGCGTTGCTGGTAGCGGGTCACGAGACAACCGCGAACATGATCGGCAAGATGATGGGCATGCTGCTCGCCGACCGCAGCCGCTGGGAGCAGTTGGTCGCCGACCGCTCGCTGGCGCGGACCGCGGTCGAGGAGGTGCTGCGCTTCGACGCCAACCCCGGGTTCGGGATGCCGCGCTACCTCACCGAGGACGCCGAGGTCGCCGGCACGATGATCCCCCGCGGCACGACCATGGTGTGCAGCATGGCGGCGGCCAACCGCGACGAGCGCGTCTTCGACGACCCCGAGGAGATGGACCTCTCCAGGTCCCCGAACCACCATCTGAGCTTCGGCGCCGGGCCGCACTCCTGCCTCGGTCAGGCGCTGGCCCGCACCGAGTTGCGGACCGTGCTCGAGGTTCTCCTGCGCCGGCTCCCCACCCTCGAGCTCGCCGTCGCCCCCGAGGAGTTGCGGCGCATCGAGGGGCTGGCCGTCGGCGGTGTGGAAGAGCTCCCGGTGCGGTGGTGACGGTGCCCGCACAAGCCCCACGCGCACCCCGGGCCTCTCGTGCCGAGCGCAACACCGCCACCCGCGAACGCATCCTGACCGCCGCGGAGCGGTTGTTCGCCGAGCACGGCGTCTACGCGGTCTCCAACCGCCAGGTCGGCGAAGCCGCCGGCCAGGGCAACACCGCCGTGGTCGGCTACCACTTCGGCACCAAGACAGACCTGGTCCGCGCCATCATCCGGCGCCATAGCGAGCAGATCGAACGGATCAGAGAACGCCTGCTCGCTGACATCAGCGACAGCCCCGAGGTCCGAGACTGGGTCGCCTGCCTCGTAAGGCCCATGTCAGAACACCTCGCCTGTCTCGGCGCCCCCACTTGGTACGCCCGTTTCAGCGCCCAGGTCATGACCGACCCCACCCTGCGCGAGATCATGATCGAGGAGTCCCTGACCTCGCCGGCGCTCCAACGCATCCTCGACGGCCTCAACCGCTGCCTGCCCGCGCTACCGGTCGAAGTCCGCATCGAACGCGGCGACATCGGACGACACCTCATGGTGCACGTCATCGCCGAACGGGAACGCGCCCTCGCCGAGGGCACCCCCACTCCCCGCGCCACCTGGCACGACGCTGCCTCTGGCCTGATCGACGCCGTCGTCGGAGTCTGGCTGGCCCAGGTCACGCCGCTGCGCGAGCTCCCACTTCGACCCGACGCCCCCACCACGGCGAGCTGACCGGCACCGCGCAAGCGTTCCATCGAGTCCACGATCGCCTACCAGGCCACCACCGCAACGCGGTGTGACGCGTCATGATCGTCTGGTGGATTTCGAGAGCCCGAGGTGCTCGCGCAGCGTGGTGCCCTCGTAGTCCGTGCGGAACGATCCGCGTTCCTGCAGCAGCGGGACGACGGTGTCGGCGAACTCGTCGAGGCCGCCG
>JAODNO010000492.1 GCA_025465235.1 Pseudonocardia sp. | reverse complement strand
CCTTCGACGAGATCGGCGTGCGCCTGCACGCCGCCGACAACGTCGTGGTCGCCTCCCGCGACCTCGACGAGGGGACGGCGGCGGGCGGGCTCACCCTGCGCCATGCCGTGCCCCGCGGGCACAAGGTCGCGACCGCCTCGATCGCGGCGGGCGAGCCGGTCCGCAAGTACAACCAGATCATCGGCTTCGCCGCCGTCGCCATCGAGCCCGGCGACCACGTGCACACCCACAACGTCGAGTTCAAGGCGTTCGAGCGCGAGTATGCCGCCGGGGTCGACGCCACGGTGACCGAGCTGGTGCCCGAGGGAGAGCGGGCCACGTTCGAGGGCATCGTGCGGGCCGACGGCAGGGTCGCCACGCGCAACTACCTGGGCATCCTCACCTCGGTGAACTGCTCGGCGACGACGGCGAAGCTGATCGCCGACCAGTTCCGCCGCCCCGGTCTGCTCGACGACTTCCCGAACGTCGACGGTGTCGTCGCCCTCACCCACGGCGCCGGGTGCGGGATGGCGAGCGAAGGGGAGGGGTTCGACGTCCTGCAGCGCACCCTCACCGGATACGCCGAGCACCCCAACTTCGCCGGCTTCCTGCTGCTCGGTCTGGGCTGCGAGGTGAACCAGGTGGCGAGCCTCGCCGAGAAGTGGACGCTCGACGCCACGAAGGCCGTCCGGACCATGACGATCCAGGAGGAGGGTGGCACCGCGGCCACCGTGCGCGCAGGCACCGCCGCGCTGCTCGAGATGCTGCCCGCGGCCAACGAGGTGAGCCGCACGACCGTGCCCGCGAGCGAGCTCGTACTCGGCCTCAACTGCGGCGGCTCCGACGCGTACTCCGGCATCACCGCCAACCCGGCGCTGGGCGCCGCCGTCGACCTGCTGGTGCGCCATGGCGGCACCGCGATCCTCGGCGAGACGCCGGAGATCTACGGTGCCGAGCACCTGTTGACGCGGCGGGCCGTGAGCCAGGAGGTCGCCGACCGGCTCGTCGAGCGGATCCGGTGGTGGGAGAAGTACACGGCCGACAACAACGGATCCATGGACAACAACCCGTCGCCGGGCAACAAGGCGGGCGGGCTGACCACGATCCTGGAGAAGTCGCTCGGCGCCGTCGCGAAGGGCGGGACGACGAACCTGACGGGTGTCTACCGCTACGCCGAGAAGGTCACGGCCACGGGCTTCACCTTCATGGACACGCCCGGCTACGACCCGGTCTCGGTCACCGGCATCGTCGCCGGGGGCGCCACGGTGATGTGCTTCACCACCGGACGCGGCTCTGTGCTCGGCTGCAAGCCCACCCCGAGCCTGAAGCTGGCCACGAACACGGAGATGTACAAGCGGATGTCCGAGGACATGGACCTCAACTGCGGGGTGATCGTGGACGGTTCGGCGTCGGTGCAGGAGGTGGGCCGGGAGCTGTTCCAGCTCATCCTCGACACCGCCTCCGGGCGCCGGACGCGTAGCGAGGAGCTGGGCTTCGGTCAGGAGGAGTTCGTGCCGTGGCAGCTCGGGGCGGTCATGTGATCGGGAACGAGATGCTCGACTTCCAGCAGCAGGTCGTCCTCGTCACGGGGGCGAGCAGTGGGATCGGCGCTGCCGTCGCCGAGGGGTTCGCGCGTCGGGGCGCACGGGTGGTGGTGCACTACAACCGCAACCGCGACGGGGCCGAGAAGGTCGTGACCGCGATCCAGGAGGCGGGAGGGACGGCCGCGAGCGCAGCCGCCGACCTCGCGCAGCCGACCGAAGCCGCCCGCCTCGTGGACGACGTCCTCTCCCGGCACGACCGCCTGGACGTCCTTGTCAACAATGCGGGCGACCTCCTGGGCCGGATCCCGGTGACCGAGATGTCCGACGAGGACTTCCGCCGCGTGATGGACGTGAACATGACGTCGGTCTTCGCGATGAGCCGGCAGGCCGTTCCGGTGATGCGCCGTCAGGGGTCCGGCTCGATCATCAACGTCACGTCCGTCGCTGCGCGCACGGGCGGAGGGGGCGGCTCGGTCGCGTACGCCACGTCGAAGGGCGCGGTGAGCACGTTCACCCGCGGTCTGGCCAAGGAGCTCGCCCCAGAGGGCATCCGGGTCAACGCGGTGTCGCCCGGCGTCATCACCACCCCGTTCCACGAACGGAACACCACGGACGCCCAGATGGACGTCATGCTCAGCAGCGTCCCGATGGGCCGGTTCGGCCGGCCCGACGAATGCGTCGGGGCGGTGCTGTTCCTCGCGTCGCCCGCCATGAGTGGCTACATCACGGGCCAGGTGCTCGAGATCAACGGCGGCCAGCTCACCCCATGACGAAACGATCGGAGATTTCTGCATGAACGCCGACGAGCCGAGGCGCCTCCGCAGCCAGGCGTGGTTCGACAACCCGGACAACCCCGGGATGACGGCGCTGTACATCGAGCGGTACATGAACTGGGGCATCACGCGGGAGGAGCTGCAGTCCGGTAAGCCGATCATCGGCATCGCGCAGACCGGTTCCGACCTCGCCCCGTGCAACCGTCACCATCTTCAGCTGGCCGACCGGGTGCGCGAGGGCATCCGCGAGATGGGCGGCATCGCGTTCGAGTTCCCCGTGCACCCCATCCAGGAGACGGGGAAGCGCCCCACGGCGGCCCTCGACCGGAACCTGGCCTACCTCGGACTCGTCGAGGTGCTCTACGGCTACCCGATCGACGGCGTGGTACTGACCACCGGCTGCGACAAGACCACGCCGGCATGCCTGATGGCGGCGGCCACGGTGAACATCCCGGCGATCGTGCTGTCGGGCGGCCCGATGCTGAACGGCTGGTACAACGGGGAGCGGACGGGCTCCGGCACGATCGTCTGGAAGGCCAGGGAGCTGCTGGCCGCAGGCGAGATCGACCAGGCGACGTTCGTGGAGATGGTGGCCTCCTCGGCCCCCTCGCCGGGGCACTGCAACACGATGGGCACGGCGTCCACGATGAATGCGCTCGCCGAGGCGCTCGGCATGAGCCTGCCCGGTTGCGCCGCGATCCCGGCCCCGCACCGCGACCGCGCCCGCATCGCCTACCACACCGGCAGGCGGATCGTCGAGATGGTGCGTGAGGACCTCAAGCCGTCGGACATCCTCACCCGCGAGGCGTTCGAGAACGCGATCGTGGTGAACTCCGCGATCGGCGGCTCCACCAACGCTCCCGTCCACATCAACGCGATCGCGCGGCACATCGGCGTGCCGCTCGCTATGGACGACTGGGAGCGCATCGGCCTCACGGTCCCGCTGATCGTCGACCTGCAGCCGGCGGGCAAGTACCTCGGCGAGGAGTTCCACCGAGCAGGTGGCGTCCCGGCCGTGGTCCATGAGCTGATGGCGCACGGGCTCGTCCACGAGGACGCGCCGACGGTGAACGGCCGCACCCTGGGTGAGAACTGCCGGGAGAACGCCCCGTCCGACCGTGACGTCATCCGCACGTTCGACGACGCGCTGGTGGGGGACGCGGGCTTCATCGTGCTGAGCGGCAACCTGTTCGACAGCGCCATCATGAAGACCAGCGTGATCTCCCCCGAGTTCCGCGAGCGCTACCTGTGCGACCCGGAGCACCCGAACGTCCTGCAGGGCCGTGCCGTGGTCTTCGACGGGCCGGAGGACTACCACGCCCGCATCGACGACCCGGAGCTCGACATCGACGAGGAGTGCCTGCTGTTCGTCCGGGGTGCCGGACCGCTCGGGTACCCGGGCGCGGCCGAGGTCGTCAACATGCAGCCGCCGGCAGCGCTGATCAAGAGGGGCGTGCACGCGCTCCCGTGCATCGGTGACGGCCGGCAGTCGGGCACGTCGGGATCGCCGTCGATCCTGAACGCCTCACCCGAGGCCGCCGCAGGCGGTGGGCTGGCTCTGCTGCGCACCGGGGACATGGTCCGCATCGACCTCGGCAAGGGCACCGCCGACATCCTCCTCTCGGCCGACGAGCTGGTGGAGCGTCGCCGACAGCTCGACGAGGCCGGCGGCTACCCGATCCCGCCGTCGCAGACCCCCTGGCAGGAGATCCAGCGCTCGATGGTCGACCAGCTGTCCGACGGCATGGTGCTCCGGCCCGCCGTCGAGTACCAGCGCGTGGCCCAGAGCATGGGGGTGCCGCGCGACAACCACTGACCGCGTTCCGGGAGCGCCGATGGCCGGGCTCAGAACGGTGCTGGCTCATCGGACCATCGCGACCGGGGAGCCCGCGCTCACCGGCTACGACAGGGTGCCGCCGAGGATCGGCCGGATGGGCTGGGCCAACGTTCTGTGGATGCTGCTGGCGGTGACCAAGCTGCTCCAGCTGGGCGGCATCATCGGCGGCACGGCGGTGGCGTTCAGCATCCTGATGCCGATCGGGGGCGATCCGCTCGGCTACACGTCGCTGCTCCTCTGGACGGTGTTCCTCGCCGTGGGCAGCATCGCGCTCCTGTACTCGAACTCGTACACGTTGATCGAGCGGGGCGCGGTGCTCCTCGTGGTGGTGTTCACCTTCGTCACGGTCCTCATCGCCCTCGGTCTGCCGCTGACGCCGTTCTCCTACGGCGCGGGCGACATCGCGAGCGGGCTGACGTTCCTCATCCCCGCGGGTGCTCTCGGCGCGGCGCTCGCGATGTTCGGTATCACCGGCGTCGGCGCCGACGAGATCACCTTCTACACGTACTGGTGCGTCGAGAAGGGCTATGCGCGCTGGGCCGGCCCGAACGACGGCAGCGAGGCCTGGGTGCGCCGGGCAAACGGCTGGATCCGGGTGATGTACAAGGACGCGTTCATCTCCTGGGTCATCTACACGTTCGGCACGCTCGCCTTCTACCTGATGGGCGCGGCGGTGCTGAACCCCCAGGGCCTCGTGCCCGAGGGCAACGGGATGATCACCACGCTGTCGCGCATCTACACCGACACCCTCGGCGACTGGGCCGGGATCGTCTTCCTGATCGGTGCCATCGCGGTGCTCGGTTCGACGATGTGGGCCGCCGTCCCCAGCTGGTCCCGCATGTATGTGAACCTGCTGGCGACGATGGGCGTGCTCGACTGGCAGGACCCCGTGGCTCGGCTGCGGTGGATCCGCATCTTCACGGTCGCTCTGCCGATCCTCTGGGCCGTGGCCTACCTGACCATCCAGTCGCCGGTGGTGATGGTGCAGATCGGCGGCGTCATGACCGGCATCTTCCTGGTGGCGACCGCCATCGCGGTCTGGTACCTCCGGCGCACCGAGACAGATCCGCGGCTCTACGGCGGGTCCGTCTTCAACGCCCTGCTCGTCGTCAGCAGCGTCGCGATCGGGCTGCTCGGCGTCTACACGCTGCTGCAGGTCTTCGGGGTGGGGATCGGCTGAGGCGGTGACGTCCTGTCATGACGGCGCACGTTGCACGGCCTGCCCTTAGGCTGGGTCGCGTGGAGGACGGCGGAGGGACTGCGGGCGCCCCGAGGGCGGGCACCGGCGCGAACCTCCCACAGGTGATGGACGGCGCCCCCGTCGCGATTCTGGTGATCGACCTCGAGGGTCGGCAGGTCGTCCACGCGAACGCGGCGGCCGTCGAGCTCACCGGCGACAGTGTGCGGCTGCCCGTCGACATCGACGACTGGGGGGACGCGGCCGGGCTCACCGACCTCGGCGGCAGGCGGATGAGCAGCACCCGCTCGCCGCTGTCGCTCGTGGCGAGCGGGGTGCCGGTGGCGGGGGAGCCGGTGGCGGTGCACGACGCGGCGCGGCGTGGCTCCGGCGTCACCTGCGTACAGCGGGCCGCCAGGGAGGGCAGGCTGCTATGGGTCACCGGGTTCAGCCTTTCCGGCATGGCCGACGGCGTGGTGCCGGCCGGCCTCGCCCCGGGCACGAACGCCCGTGCGCTGGTCGTGTTCCTTCCGCTCTCCGGCACAGAGCACGCCGACCGGCGGCGGCTGGAGATTCTGCGGGACCGCGCCGTCCTCGCCACCGACATGTCGTTCTCCATCACCGACCCGCAGCAGGACGACAACCCGCTGATCTGGGTCAACCCGTCGTTCTCGAAGCTCACGGGCTACGGGTACGAGGAGGTGGTCGGGCGCAACTGCCGGCTGCTGCAGGGGCCGAACACCGACGCGGCGGCGGTGCAGCGGATTCGCGAAGCCCTCCGGCGCCGCGAGCCGGTCACCGAGGTGCTGGTCAACTACCGGCGCGACGGCACCGCGTTCTGGAACCAGGTGGCGATCTCCCCGGTGTTCGACGGGGACGGCGACCTGGTCAACTTCGTGGGCGTGCAGAACGACGTCACCGAGCGGGTGATGGTCGAGCAGGAGCGCAGGACCGCGCTGGCCGAGGCCGAGGAGGCCCGCAGCCAGCTACGTCTCCTCGCGGAGGCGACGACCCAGATGACCGGCGCGCTCCACGTGACCGACGCGTGCGAGCGGCTCGCGCGGAGCCTGGTCCCGCAGCTGGCCGACCTGTGTGCCGTCGACCTGCTGGAGCGGCCGGGCGTCGGGGTGCCGCAGCGTATCGCCGTGGCGGCACGGGAACACGCCGACGAGGCGCGCTTGCGCGAGCTGGGCAGGCTGCGCAACTACCACGCTGGCAGCGGCAGTGACACCGGCAGTGTGCTCGCAGGGGAGCACCCCGTCCTGGTGCCGGAGCTGCCCGAGCGCGGCGCCGACCGCTATCCCGACGACCCGTCGGCTGCCGTCGTGTACGACAGCCTGCGGCTGCGATCGGTGATGGTCGTGCCGGTCCGGGCCCGGGGCCGGGTGCTCGGGGCGCTCACCCTCGTGACCCAGCACCCCTACGGACGCCGGTACGGATCGCGGGATCTGCATCTGGCCACCGACATCGCCGGCAGGGCCGGGCTCACGGTCGACAACACGCGGCTGTACGAGGTGGAGCACGCGGCGGCGGTCACGCTGCAGCGCAGCCTGCTGCCTGCCGTGCCGGAGGTCGACGGCGTGCAGGTGGCGGCGCGCTACCTGGTGGGCGTCGACGGCAACCAGGTTGGCGGGGACTGGTACGACGTGCTGAACCTTCCCGACGGCGCGCTGGGCCTGGCCGTCGGGGACGTGGTCGGGCACGACCTGAGGGCCGCGGCCGCGATGGGGCAGCTGCGCGGTGTCGTGCGGTCCTACGCGTGGGACGGTGGGCCGCCCGGTTCGGTGCTGGACCGCTGCGACCAGCTCGTGCAGGGCCTGGAGATGGCGGCGATGGCCACCGCGGTGTACGCACGCATCGAACCTCCGGACCACACGGGCGAGCGGCTCCTGCGGTACGCCAACGCGGGGCACCCCGCGCCCCTGCTGCTCGGTCCCGACGGCAAGCTCGTGCGGCTCGACGAGCACAGCTCGCCGATGATCGGCGCCGTCCGGAACCACGGGCGGCCCGCATGCCCTGGCCGCACCGAGGCCGCCCTGCGCTGTCCGCCCGGCTCGACCCTGCTGCTCTACACCGACGGGCTCACCGACGTTGCTGGTGAGGATGCCGACGAGCGCACCGAGCTCCTGGAGCGCACGCTGGCTGCGATGCCCCCCGGCTCGGATCCGGAGACGGTGGTCGAGCAGGTGCTGGCGGCCTGTCTCCCGCGGCGTCTCCGCGACGACGTGGCGCTGCTCGCGGTGCGCCTCGACGATCTACCGGGGGCGTTCGAGCGCTGAGCGGCTTCCCAGGGCCACCACGCTGTTACCCGGTGGTAGCAGGCCGTTTGCGGACCGCGGCGCGCCGCTTGCCGTTCGAAGTCGCGGGATCTGAGCGCCCACTCTCGGCTAGCTGTTCAATTCTCAACAGAACAGGTAGTTGAGGCGCCTCGGGGGCGAGGGGTCGGCACGCGTCTAGGGGGACGTTCTCGATGGTCGCGGTTTCGGAGATGTCGTACTCCGCGCCGGTGGCGGCACCCGTCACCGGTTCACCGCCGGGTTTCCTGCACCGGCGGCGCGCAGTCGCAGTCACCGTCACACCGATGGAGCTGCTGCGACCAGAATCCGACCTCGCACGGCTTGTGGAGGCGTTCGAGCACGTGGATGTCCTGGTGGTCGGTGACGACGAGCCGGTGGCATGCGTCGTCGACGTGCTGAACACCTATGGCGACACGTACACCGACAGCCGGCACGAGGTCCTCCGCGGTGAGGTGGCCCGCCTCGGTCATCCCGACCTCCACCTGCACCGCCTGGGGTTGCGTCCGCCGGTCGGTCCGGGCGCCGAGCACGATCTCGTGGCGGCGATGAGCGAGCTGGTCGGTTTCGATCCGGAGCCGGGCGTCTACTGCTTGGCGCCTGCCCCGGCTCCGGCGGATCCCGGTCGTACCGCCGTCACCCGGGCCGCCCAGCGCATTGCGCAGGTGTACGGCATTCCGTTGCAGCGTTATCGGTGCCTCGAACTGTCCGTCGTCGGGGACGTCACGCCCTGAGCACAACGAAGGAGGCGGCCCAGTTCGGACCCCGCCCCCTTCGTCCGTTCGTGCTTGCCCGCTCAGCTCGCGAGCGGTACTCCCCGCTGCTCCAGGATCACCCGCCGCTCGGACTCGGCGAGGCCACCCCAGACACCGAACGGCTCGCGCGTCTGCAGAGCGAACTCCCGGCACTGTTCGATGACGGGGCAGCGGTGGCAGACCGCCTTGGCCTGCGCGGTCCGGCGAGCCCTGGAAGGATTGCGCTCACCGTCCGGGTGGAAGAACACGGCGCTGTCCATCCCGCGACAGGACCCCAGGCGCTGCCACTGCCAGGCATGGTCCATCGGGCCGGGAAGCCGGGAAACGTCGCTCATCGTCACCTCTTGTCGTTCGTGCCCGACGTATCGGGCGATCGAGGTGCTCGTTCCCTGCTGGTTGAAGGGCCAAACGCCAAGAATCGGGCATGCCTCGGCGCCGGCAGCCCGACCGCGGTGGGGGCGCGGCAGCGCAACCGATCGACGACAGGCCGCGCGAGTAGCCGTTCGAGCAGCTCACAGGCTCTTTTGGGAGCTGTCCGCACATCCAGACCGGCTGCCGGTCACTCACGAGCCTGAACAGCTGTGACGTACATCACACCTGCAGGTTGCTGTCGGTGCGCCTAGGTGGCGGCCATCGCCTGGTCGACCGTGTCGTGGATATCGAAGAGCGGGACGAGCCCGGCGATGGTCAACGGGCGGAGCACCCGGCGGGCGGTGCACGCCAGGCGCAGCTCGACTCCGGTGTTGTGAGCCGCCTCGCGCACCTCGATGAGGACGGCGAGGCCGCTCGTGCCGAGGAACGACACGCCGTCGAGGGCCAGTATCACCAGCTCGACCTCCGCCTGTGGGCCGAACTGCTCGGTCACCACGGCGCGCAGCTGCGGGGACGTGAGCATGTCGACCTCACCTCCGACCTCGATCACGACCGTCCCCACGGCAGGAGTGCTCGTGGCGAGGGTGATCTGGTCGTCGAGGTCGCCCCCACGCCGGATCGACGCTGGATCGGACGACGGGTTCTCACGGGTCTCGGACATCGTGAGCCACGGTAGGGCGCCTGCGGCCGCTCTGCCACTTCAAGCACCGCCGCTCGGCTCCGGACGGGCGAAACCCAGGGCGTGTCCGGCGGATCTTCATCCGCGACAGCCGGGCCCGACTCTCATCCAACAAGATCCACCGGACAGGCCCTAGGCGAGCCGGTGGCCCCCGTCCGGAGTCCGGACGGTCCGGCCCGTCCTGGCCAGCAGCTCCAGCAGCGGGACGGCTACCCGCCTGCTCGTGCCGAGGGCCTGCCGTGCCGCGCTCAGCGTGAACACGGGGCCGAGGCCGGACAGCACCTCCAGTGCCCGTGCGTCGGCACCGGGGAGCAGCACGACCCCATCGGCGATCTTCATCAGCTCGCCCGTCCTGACGAGCGACGCGACCTGTCGCGGTCCCAGCCCGAGCTCGGCCAGCCGGGTGGCCTCGGGCGCGGCGAACGGAGCGCGCTCCAGATCGGCGCGCAGTGCGGCCATCGCGGCACGCACCGGGGCAGGCAGTGACCGCGCGGCCGAGCGCATGACCCGCCCGTCCCGCAGCAGCAGGCCCGGGTCGGGTCCGACCTGGGCGGCGTGCTGCAGTGCGGCCTCGATCAGCCGCGGTTCGGGCAACCCGACAGC
>JAODNO010000486.1 GCA_025465235.1 Pseudonocardia sp. | reverse complement strand
CCTACACCGGCAACCCGGTGACGAAGTGGCAGATCCCCGGCGGCGGCAGCCCGGACATGGGCAACGTGACCGCAGACGGCACGCAACTATGGCTCTCCGGGCGCAACGACCGCGCGGACTACGTACTGTCCACCACCGACGGCCACCTGATCCGCAAGATCGGCGCCGGCAACCAGCCGCACCGGCTTTGCGTATGGCCGCAGCCCGGCCGCTACTCACTCGGGCACACGGGCATCACCCGCTGAAGGCGCCCGGACCTCGCGTCCGCCGACCCGGTGGCGCACGCGCGGGGCCCGCTGGCCGAGGTGCGGCGGCGAGCGCTCCGGCGAACGATCCGTCCGGTTGAGGCCTGCCTGGAGCCCGTAGAGTTCTCCGCCGCGCTTCCCCCGCGGATCGAACCACCCGATACAAACACGACGGGAAGATCGCATGGAGCCAGATAACTACCGCAACACTAGCCGCGAGGTGCGCGGTGCCGGCGGCCGCAGCCAGGGCGATCAGCCCAAATCTCAGCCGTATTTATCAGACAGATCGGTCACACTGTTGATGGGTGGGCGGTCCATCGTCGGATGACGGTGTCGAGCGCGGTGAGGAATTCGCCGATGTCTTCCTCGTCCAGTGCGGTGGACAGGCATCCGACGCCTCGAGGGTCGATCAGCACGCCCTGCGCGAACAGCGCGAGGAACAGTGCGGTGAGCAGATGTCGATCGGCGGCGGCCGCGTCACGGGCGGTCTGCACCGGCCGCGGTGTCAGGTGGATACCGAACAGTGATCCGAGCCCGGTTGCCTGTGCCGGGATTCCAGCGTCGGTAATGGTCTGTTGGACACGGTCGCGGAGCGTTTGTCCGAGGGTGTTCACCCGTCCGATCGCCTGGGTGGTGAGCAATTCGAGTGTGGTCGCTCCGGCCACTAGGCTGATCGGGTTGGCGTTGTAGCTGCCCGGATGCGGGATCAACGGGCCGCCGGGCCCCGTCGGGTCGAATGCCGCCATGACGTCGCGTCTGCCGCCGAACACCCCGAGCGGGAATCCGCCGCCGACTGCTTTGCCGAGACAGGTCAGGTCGGGGTAGACGCGGAAGTGTTCCTGGGCCGCCCCATGGGAGACCCGGAAGCTAACGACCTCGTCGAAGACCAGCAGGATGTCGTGCTTATCGGTGAGCTCACGCAGCATCTGCAGGTAGCTACGCTGGGCGGGGATCATCCCGGCGGAGCCGAGCACGGGTTCGACGATGACTGCAGCGAGGTCGCCGCGGCACTGCTCGATCAGCCTCGAGGTGGCCTCGAAGCCATTGAAGGGGAGCACCACGACGGCCTCGGTGCTGCGAGGGGAGAGCCCAGCGGACGCCGCAACCGCGTCTGGCCGGTCCGGCGCAAACCCGGCTGGTGGGTGTGTGCTCACCATGGCCTCGTCCCAGGTGCCATTGTAGCCGCCGTCGATCTTGGCTATCTTGGGGCGGCCGGTGAAGGCGCGGGCGGCGCGGACCGCATTCATGGTGGCTTCGGTACCGGAGTTGGTGAATCGGACCTGTTCGAGTGAAGGGATCCGCCCGCACAGAAGACGCGCTAGATGCAGCTGTGGTCGGGTGGTGCCCGGAAAACAGGTTCCCGCTGCAAGCTGGCGCTGGACGGCCTCGATGACGTCGGGGTGGCCGTAGCCGAGCGGGAGGGCGGTGTGGTTGCCCGTGAAGTCGAGTAGCTGGTTGCCGTCGATGTCGGTGAGCCGGCAGCCGTGGCCTTCCGCAAGGGCGACCGGGTAGGGGTGGTGGAACAGCGGGCTGCGGGAGTCCCCACCGGGGAGGTATCGACGGGATTCGGCGAAATGCCGGGCGGAGCGTGGCGTCAGAGACCGGTAGATCCGTTCCTCCGCCTCACCCGCGCGAGGCCGAGGTTCGAGGCGTTCATCTTGTCCCCCGCTGGGGGCTCCAGGGCTGGTGGTCATCCGATTGAATCGACGATCTGCTGCGTCGTGTCGCGGCTGGAGCCCGCGGTCGGGTCGATCTCCAGGGTGGGGTGTACCGGGGCCAGCCCACGTTCGAGACGTCGTCGTCCTGCGCCGGTGACGTTGAGCAGGACGACGTCATCGCGCTGGATGCGCTGGTCGTGAACGGCGCGCATCAGGCTAGCCACAGCGACCGCGGCAGCGGGGTCGATATCGATCCCCTCAGCGTCCTCGACTAGGCGTTGCGCCGCGCGGACCTCGTCGTTGTCCACGGCAAGCATGTCGCCGCCACTGTCTCGCAGCACATCGAACACCCCGCCGGTGAGAGCGTACGCGGGACGGCGGTTGGACAGGACGGGCGCCGCGATCCGCCGGATCTGGGCTCTGTCAGCCTCCTCCGCGGTGGGGAGTAGGGCGCGGTGCCCGGACCGCCAGGACGCGACCATCGGCGCATAGGGCAGGTTCTGACTGAGCATCAGCCGGGGCGGTCGTTCACCGAAGCGGCCGTCGGCCACGAGCCGGCACGAGGCTTCGAAGGCTGCGATCCCTCCGGCGCCGCTGCCCACGGCCTGGAAGTAGTAGTCGGGCAACCGACCGATGGTCTCGACCGCGTTGAGCATGGCGGTTCCCACTCCGTCGCGGCGGGCGACACTGGCAACACCGCCCGTGGAGAAGAACATCTCGCTGAGGCGCTCGGACAACTGGTCAGCGAGCGCGACCGCATCCGAGTAATCGGCGTTCCCGGTCAGTGACACGACCTTGACACACGAGTCGATCGGACCGGCGAACCGTAGATCGACAAGCCCTGATCGGGGGACCACGATCAGGCACCGGACCTGGTACTCACTGCAGGCCCGGGCAAATGCTGCCGCCGTGTTACCGGCCGACGCCAACACGAGAGTTCGCCCCCCCTGACCTGGGGGCAGTCGCGCGAGCACCGACGATGCCTCAAGGTCCTTGAAGGTGCCGGTGGCGAGGCTGGCGCCCCGCTTCGGGCAGTAGCCGTTGAA
>JAODNO010000715.1 GCA_025465235.1 Pseudonocardia sp. | reverse complement strand
ACCCCGGCGCCGACCGCGGCGCTCCGGTCGATCTCGGGGCGGCCCGGCGCATCCTCGCTGTCCGGGCCGACAACATCGGCGACGTGGTCACCACGACACCGGCGCTGCACGCGATCCGCGCCGCCGCCCCGCACGCGCGGCTGGACCTGCTCGCCTCTCCGGTCGGGGCTGCGGTCGCGCCGATGATCGACGGCCTTTCCGGTGTGCTGGCGGTGTCGCCGTCCTGGCAGCAGCTGTCGTACGCGCCCGGTGCCACGTGCGGCGAGCGTGCGCTGCTCGACCGGCTCACCGCGGAGCGCTACGACGTGCTGTTCGTGTTCACCTCGTTCTCGCAGTCGCCCTGGCCCGTGGCGCACCTCGGGCTCCTGGCCGGCATCGGTACGCGCGTCGTGCACTCGCGGGAGTTCGGCGGCGCCGTGGCCACGCACTGGGTGACGCCCCCGCCGGACACGACCCACCAGATCGACCGGGCGCTGCACCTGCTGGCCGCCGTCGGTGTCCCGGACCGTGGTCGGTCGCCGTTCCTGCAGGTGCCGCCCGACGCGGAGGATGCGGCCGCGCACCTGCATCCGCCCGGCGCCTTCGCGGTGCTCGCCCCCGGCGCGTCCTGCGCTGCCCGTCGGTACCCGCCCGAACGGTTCGGCGCGGCCGCGGCGCAGCTGGCGCAGGCCGGGCTGCCGGTGCTGGTGGCCGGTGCCGCGGGCGAGCGCGCGTTGGTTGCGCGTGTCGTCGAGGCGGCCGCGCATCCCGAGGTGGCGCCCGTGCCGCCGGTGCCGCTCCCGGTGTTCACCGCGCTCCTGCGGCGCGCCGCCGTCGCGATCACCAACAACTCCGGCGGCATGCACCACGCCGACGCGGTGCGCACCCCGGTCGCGGTCACCTTCGCCGGCACCGAGCTCCCCGGTGACCTGCAGCCCCGCTCGGTGCCCGCTGCCCTGCTCGCGCGCCCGGTCGCCTGCTCGCCCTGCCGCCAGCTGCAGTGTCCCTTCGATCACGAGTGCCTCGACGTGACCGCGAGCGACCTCGCCGCCACGGCCGTGGCGCTTGCCGCCGCACCCGCATCCCCTGAGGAGGACCGATGGATCGTCCCGTCGACCCCCTGACAGCCCCGATCGCCGTGGCCCGGCCGGTCCCGGCCGCCCTCGCTGGTCACATCGCCGAGCGCGCCCCACGGATCGTCGTGGTCGGTGATGCCCTGCTCGACGGATGGCTCTCCGGGCCGGCCCGCAGGCTGGGCCGCGACGGGCCCGTGCCCGTCGTGGAGCTCGCGGAGAGCCGCTCAGCGCCCGGCGGCGCGGGTAACGTCGCCGCCAATCTCGCGGCACTCGGCGCGTCGGTCGAGCTGGTGGCCGTTCTCGGCACCGACGCCGACGCCGGGACGCTGTGCGGGCTGCTGCAGGACGCCGGTGTGCGCACCGCGCACTGCGTCACCGAGCCGGGTCGCCGCACGGCGGTCAAGCGCAGGCTGGTGTCGGCGGGTCAGGCCGTCGCGCGCTACGACGACGGGCCGGACGCCCCGCCCGCGCCGTCGACGCGCGCCGCGGTCGCGGGGGCGCTGGGCACCGCCGTCCACAGTGGGGTGGACGCCGTGCTGGTGGCCGACTACGGCCTCGGCGCGGCGGCCGCGGAGGTGCGCGGGGCACTCGAGGCAGTGCGACCGAACGTGCCACTGCTCGTCGTCGATGCCCGCTCACCTGCGGCTTGGGCGAGCTTGCGTCCCGACGTCATCACGCCGAACGCGGCCGAGGCGGTGGCGCTCATCGCCGCCGACCCTGCGGTGCCGGTCCCGGCGCCGCTGCACGCTCCGCCCGTGTCCCCTACGTCGGCGCGTACCGAGTGGGCTCTGCGCCACCGGCACGCGCTCGTTGCCGCGGCAGGCGGGGCCGACGTGCTGGTCACGCTGGATATAGACGGCGCGCTGCGGCTGCCCGCCGACCCGGGCGCGGAGCCGCAGCTCACCACCGCCCGTCCGGGCGCGATGGCCAGGGCATGCGGTGCGGGCGACACGTTCGCCGCGGCCTACACCGCCGCTCTCGCGGCGGGCATCCCGGCGGAGGGCGCGCTGGTGCTCGCGCAGAGCGCCGCCGACGTGGTGGTGGACCAGGACGGCACGGCCGTGTGCTCGACCGGCGCGCTCACCGCACGGCTGGCCGCTGCCGACCGCGGTGGCCTGCTCACCCACCGCGACCTGCTCGCGATCGTCGCCGACCAGCGCCGCCGCGGGCAGCGGATCGTGTTCACCAACGGTTGCTTCGACGTGCTGCACCGGGGCCATGTCGCGTACCTCCGGCAGGCGAGGGCGCTCGGCGACGTGCTGATCGTCGCGCTGAACAGCGACGAGAGCGTGTCGCGGCTCAAGGGTCCGGAGCGCCCGGTGAACCCGCTGGAGGACCGAGCCGGCGTGGTGGGGGCGATCGACTGCGTCGATCTCGTCACCGCGTTCACGCAGGACACCCCGGCCCGGCTGATCGAGATGGTGCGGCCCGACGTCTACACCAAGGGGGGCGACTACACCCCGCAGATGCTGCCGGAGACGCCGATCGTCGAGCGTCTCGGCGGTGAGGTGCGGGTGCTCGACTACCTGTCCGACCACTCCACCACGGCGATCGTGGGTCGGATCCGGGCGTGCCGGTCATGAACCCCGATCTGGACGTCCTCGTCCCGACCCGCGACCGGCCCGTCGAGCTCGCGACCACACTGGCCGGGCTCGCCGGACAGGACCACCCGTTCGGTGTGGTCGTGAGTGACCAGTCCACCGGTGCGGCCTCCTACGAGACCCCGCCCGCGCAGACGATGCTGCGGGTGCTGCGCGCTGCCGGGCGCCCGGCGCGGGTGGGCCGCCACCTTCCGCGTCGGGGGCTCGCGGAGCACCGGGCGGCCCTCCTGGCTCGCTCGACCGCGCGGTACGCGCTGTTCGTCGACGACGACGTGTGGCTGGAACCCGGCACGGTCGCCCGGCTGCACGAGGCCATCGTGGAGCTGCGGTGCGGGCTGGTCGGTGCCCCGGTCCAGGGCCTGTCCTACCTGGACGACCACCGGCCCGACGAGCTGGTGCCGTTCGAGCGCTGGCGCGGTCGTCCCGAGCCGGAGCAGATCGATCCGGGCACACCGGAGTGGCAGCGCTTCACGCTGCACAACGCAGCGAACCCGGTGCACCTCGCGGAGCGACACGTCCGGCCGGGGGAGCGGTGGGTGCCGTACAAGATCGCCTGGGTGGGGGGATGCGTGCTGTACGACCGCAGGGAGCTCGACTCCGTGGGCGGGTTCGGGTTCTGGCCTCTCCTGCCCGCGAGGCACTGCGGTGAGGACGTGCTCGTGCAGCAGCGGGTGCTGGCCCGCGCCGGTGGCGCCGGGATCCTCCCCTCGGGCGCGTACCACCTGGAGTCGCCCACGACGGTGCCGGACCGGACGGTGCAGGCGCGCGACGTGGTGGGCGCCCAGTTCGCCGGGAGCCCGCGGTGAGCCCGGGCGTCGGGCGGGAGGCGGGCGGACGGCGCAAAGGCGCGGCGCGCCGGGTTGTCGTCATCGGGGACACGCTGCTCGACATCGACGTCGAGGGCAGTGTCGACCGGCTGAGCCCCGACGCGCCCGCACCCGTGCTCGCCGTCCAGAGGGAGCGGGACCGGCCCGGTGGTGCCGGCCTGGCGGCCGTGCTGGTGGCGGGCCGCGGCGTGCCGGTCCGGCTCGTCACCGCGCTCGACGACGACGAGCCTGCCGAGCGGCTGCGCGGGCTGCTCGTCGGTGCGGTCGACGTCGTCGCCGGTCCGGCGAGCGGCGGCACCGTGGTGAAGTGCCGGCTGCGGGCAGGCGGGCGGTCGATGCTGCGGACCGACCGCGGTGAGGGCCGGCCCGTGGCCCACTTCGCCTGCGGCCTCGACCTGGACGCCGCGTTGGCCGGGGCGGGCGCCGTGCTGGTGTCGGACTACGGCCGCGGCGTCGCGGCCGATCCGGACGTGCGCGCAGCCCTGACGCGGGCCGTCGCCCGGCGGGTGCCGGTGGTGTGGGACCCGCACCCGCGGGGCGCGGATCCGATACCGGGCGCCACCGTCGTCACGCCGAACCTGGCGGAGGCACGCGGCGCCGCCGGTGGTGGCGCCGTCCCCGGTTCCGGGGTGCCCGCCGCCCTCGAACTGGCCGCACGCTTGCTCGCGCGCTGGGAAGCCCGCGCGGTTGCCGTCACGCTCGGCGGGTCCGGTGCGGTGGTGCGGCATCGGCACGGGGCCTGTTCCGCCGCCC
>JAODNO010000451.1 GCA_025465235.1 Pseudonocardia sp. | reverse complement strand
TCATGTCCTTGATCCGGTCGGTGACGTAGACGTAGCCGTCGGCGTCGATGTGCCCGCCGTCGCCGGACCGCAGCCAGCCGTCGGGGGCGACGGCGGCAGCCGTGGCGTCCGGCTTGCCCCAGTAGCCTGCCATCAGCTGCTCGGTGCGCACCCAGATCTCGCCGGCCTCACCCGTGGGCACCGGGTCGCCCGTGGCCGGGTCGCGGATCTCGATCTCGACCCCGTGGATCGGCGTCCCGGCGGAGATCAGGCGATGGGCGACGGCTGGGTCGTCGTGGTCCTGGGGTCCCAGCGCGCTGACGACGCCGCTGGCCTCGGTCATGCCGTAGACCTGGTGCATCACGCCGGGGAAGAGCTTCAGGCAGGCCCGCATCACCGGCAGGGGCATCGGGGAGGCCCCGTAGGACAGGGCCCGCAGGGACGAGAAGTCGCGGTCGGCGGCCCCGGGCACCTGGGTCATCGCCGCCAGCAGCGCGGGAACGAGGAACGTGTGGGTGATCCTCTCGGACTCGAGAACCTCCAGCACCGCGACCGGGTCCGGCACCCGCAGCATCATGATCTGCGCACCGGCGGAGATCGCGAGCAGCGCGTAGCTGGTGCCCCCGACGTGGTACATCGGCATCGCCACCTGCACGCGCGCGTCCGGACCCAGCTCGAAGTCGATGGAGACGTTGTCGGCGTGGGCGAGCATGCCGCGGTGGGTGAGCATGGCGCCCTTCGGGAAGCCCGTGGTCCCCGACGTGTAGAGCTGGACGAAGCAGTCCTCCCGGTCGGCGGGGTACACCTCGGGGTCGGGTTGCCGGGCGGCCAGCCAGCCCTCGTACTCGTCGTCCGCACCCCCGACCCGGATCACCCGCTCGACGGTGGGCAGCTTGTCGCGCACCTGCTCCACCGCCGCCGCGAACTCGGGGCCGACGAACAGGATCCGGGCCGCGGCGTCGTTGATGACGTAGACGATCTCCGGAGGCGCCAACCGGAAGTTGACCACCGCGTTGGCCGTGCCGACCTGGGCGCAGGCCAGCGTCAGCTCGAGGCAGGACGGGTGGTTGAGGTCGAGGACAGCCACCCGGTCACCCGGCAGGAGCCCTTCCGCGCGCTGCGCGGCCGCGTTCTGCCGCACCCGACGGGCGAGCTCCGACCAGGTCCGGGCCGTGTCGCCGAAGCGCAGCGCGACCGCGTCCGGCCGTTCGGCCTCCCAGCGCGCGAGCGTCGACGTGAAGTCCGTGAGCTGGGTGGTCATGCAGGCCTCCGGCGACGGGCGGGTGCGAGGTGGTGTGGCGCAGCGCACACAAGGGAACCCGAATCGTAACCAGTCGGTGGGGCTCGGGCGACCGTCGAGTTCTGGTCGTCGAGATCAGGTCCTACCGCGACCGCGACTACCTGTCAGCGTCGAGTTCTCCGCAGCCCGTCGGAGGAACGACTGCAGTTCCGTCCAGGTGCCCGCCTGCCTGTCGCGCTCGCTGATCAACGTGGGTGCGAGCGGCCACTCGATGGTGAGGTCGGGGTCGTCCCAGCGGACGGCGATGTCCTCCGCCGGGTCGTGTTCCGCGTCGATGCGGTAGCAGATGTCGGCGGTCTCGGTGAGGGCCTGGAACCCGTGGAGGAAGCCCCGGGGGATGTAGATCCCGCGCATCTGCTCGTCGTCGAGCCGGAACGCCGCCCACCGCCCGAACGTCGGCGAGTCGGACCGCGCGTCGATGACGACGTCGAACAGGGCGCCGGAGGAGCACCTCACGAACTTGGCCTCGCCCCTGCCGAACCGGCCGTGGAGTCCGCGGATCACTCCCTTGCGGCTGCGGGACTGCGAGTCCTGGACGAAAGCGCTCGGATCGATGCCCGCGGAGCGGGCGGCGGCTGATTCGAAGGTCCTGCTGAACCAGCCTCGGTCGTCGTGGTGTGGCTTCGGCTCGAAGAGCAGAACGCCGTCTAGCTCGGTTCGGTGGACCTGCACGATCGCGGCTCCCCTGTCGATCTGATCGCTAAACTTAACCCTAACGAAAAGGTAGAGTCTGGGTACAGATCAGCGTGAGCGGCGGCCTTGTCCGTGATCTCGGAGCTGCTTCTATCCGTACGTTTGTGACCCTACTGTCCAGTCATGGAAGCTTTGCCCGCTTCTCAGCGGGGCTTCAGGAATACCGCCCGAGGTGCCCCGACGGGAACGGTGGGTGTCCGTGAGGTTGCCGGCCGGGCTCGTCCGTGCCGGAGGCGCGGGACGTGGGGTACCCCATCACCGGACGACCCGCGTAACTGGATACCGTGACGGCGCTCGCCCCATGCCGCCACCAGCAGGCGCCAACCGCTCGGAGTCCCCACATGAGTTCTCCCCCGCAGGTCCCCCGGATGCGTGCGGCTGCGCGTCGGGTCAAGGCGGGGGGTGAGCGGTTCCTCGGTGGTGTGCTGGCCGGGGCGTCCGCACGGAGGCTGCGGGAGCGCGCCTTCGCCGACGACTGGGCCGCGGCCAACCTCGACGCCCGGCAGGCCACCGGCCCGCTGTGGGTCGTGCTCGGCGACTCGGTCAGCCAGGGGATCGGCGCCACAACCCGCGAGGTGGGGTACGTCGGCGTGGTGCACGAGATGCTGCGCCGTCGCGACGCGTGGCGCGTGGTGAACCTGTCGCGGGCGGGTGCAGGAGTCGCCGACGTGCTCGCGCGCCAGCTCCCCGAGCTGGCCGCGCTCACCGCCCAGGAACCCGCAGCACTCGTCAGCTGCATCATCGGTGCCGAGGACCTGGCGCGGCACACTCCCGGCCTGGACACTGCCCTGCGTCAGGTGATGGCCGCCCTGCCCACCGGCTCCGTCATCGGCACCGTCTCCCGAGGCGGTCATGGTGGGCCGGCCGCCGCACTCGACGCCGTGATCCGCGAGGAGGCCGCCCGCCACCAGCTGCGTATCGCCCAGCTGCCGTCCCGCGCCGCCCATCCCGGACGTGTCCGCGACCACACGCTCCTCAGCGATGTCGGGCATGCTGCGTGGGCCACCGCGGTGCTGAAGGCGATCGACGGGCCGCCCGCCGAGATCGCCTCGACCACCGATCCCGCCCTTCCCGTCGTACCGGCAGTGCCCGACACCGAATAGTCCGTCGGACCGCATGGACGATCGGAGCGGACGCGTCACCGTCCGGGAGCTGAGCAAGCGGTTCGGGTCGATCACCGCGGTGGACGGGGTGACGTTCTCCGTGGAGCCCGGCGCCGTCACCGGGTTCCTCGGGCCCAACGGCTCCGGCAAGACCACGACCCTGCGGATGATCCTCGGGCTGGTGACGCCCACGTCGGGCCGCGCGCGTGTCAACGGGGTGCCGTTCGCCGAGCTGGCCCATCCCGCGAGGGTCGTCGGTGCGGTGCTGGAGGCGCAGGGGTTCCACCCGGGCCGTACGGCACGCAAGCACCTGCTGGTCTGCGCGGCCGCGATCGGCGTGCCCGACGCCGCCGTGGACCACGTGCTCGGGTCCGTCGGGCTGGCTCACGCCGCCGACCGCGGCGTCCGCGGGTACTCGCTGGGAATGCGGCAGCGGCTCGCCCTCGCCGTGGCTCTGCTCGGCGACCCGCAGGTGCTGATCCTTGACGAGCCGGCCAACGGGCTGGACCCCGAGGGCATCGCCTGGCTACGCGCTTTCCTGCGCGGCTTCGCCGCACAGGGCCGCAGCGTGCTCGTGTCCAGCCACCTGCTCGCCGAGGTGGAGCAGACCGCCGACCATCTGGTCGTGATCAGCCGGGGCCGCTGTGTGTTCCAGGGGTCGCTCGCGCAGCTGCGCGGTTCGCGGCAGACGCGGGTGCTGGTGCAGTGCCCCGCGCCCGCGCGCCTGGCCGACGCGCTGGCCCGCACCGGCGTGCTGGAGATCGACACGCTCCCCGACGGGCGGCTCGGCGTGGCCGGCACCGATTCCGTCCACGTCGGGGACGTGGCCCTGGCCGCAGGCGTGGCGATCCACGGCCTGGTGGAGGAGAAGATCGATCTGGAGCAGCTGTTCTTCCAGCTCACGACCGGTCCGTGGCGGGCCGGCTGATGGGCCGGTTGCTGCGCGCCGAGGTGCGCAAGACGTTCTCGACGAAGCTGTGGTGGGCGCTGCTCGTGCCCGTGGCCCTGCTGTCGATCGTCATCAACCTGTTCGGCGGGCTGTTCACCGCAGCGATCCCCAACGAGGGCGCAGGGCTGCCGCTGCTGCTGGGTTCATTGGCCTACGCGCTGGGCCTGACCGGGGTGTTCGCGGCCTGCTACGGCGTCGTCGCCATGGCGGGGGAGTTCCGCCACCGCACCATCACCACCACCTACCTGATGGGGCCTCGGCGCGGACGGGTGCTGGTCGCCAAGATGGCGACCAGTGCTGCCGTCGGGGCGCTCTACGCCGCGGTGGTCGCGCTGGTGGGCGTGCTGGCCGGGCTTGCGGGTCAGGCCGGCGGCGCCCCCGCCGTGGAACAGCTGCTCGCGGTCAGCGCGATCGGGATGGCGGTGGCCGCTCTGTGGTCGGCGCTGGGATCGGCGCTGGGCACCGTGATCAGCAACCAGGTGGGCGCACTCGTCGGCATCCTGGTGTACCTGCTGCTCGGGGAGCTGCTGATCTCCGCGCTGCTCAACAGCGCCAACTCGGAGGCTGTCCGGCGGCTCACCGCCTACCTCCCGGGCAACGCGGGTGACGTGGCGATCTACGACATTCCCGCGCACGTGCTCGCGGGCAACGACCTCGGGCCGACCGTGGTCGAGACGCTCGCCGGCGTCACCGCGCCGCCGCCGTGGTGGGGGGCGCTGCTCGTGCTCGCGGTCTGGGTGGCCGCGGTGGCCGCAACCGGGTGGGTGGTGGGCGCGCGCCGCGACGTGACCTGACATGCCGGAGCGGCCGGACGAATGTCTGAGCCGCGACATACGGTGTCGTTGTGCCCGACGTAGTTGCGCCCGATGTTGCTCCACCCGGTTGGATGCGCCGGCTCGTCCGCGCCTGCTTCCGGCACCGCCGCACCGCCATCGGCGCGCTCGTGGTGTCGGTGCTCGGCGTCAGCCTCGATGCCGTCGGGCCGCTGCTCACCCGCGTGGCGGTCGACGATGCCGTGGCCGGGTCCACGGCGGTGCTCGCCACGGTGGTGGCCGCCTTCCTCGTGCTGGCGCTGATCCGCTTCCTCGCGGCGTTCCTGCGCCGCTTCCTCGCCGGCAGGCTCGCCCTGGACGTGCAGCACGACCTGCGCCGGCAGGTGTTCGCCGCCGTGCAGCGCCTCGACGGGCAGCGTCAGGACGCGATGCGCACCGGCCAGGTCGTCTCCCGGGCGATCACCGACCTGCAGCTCGTGCAGTCACTGCTGCAGTTGGTGCCGGTGGCGCTCGGCGGCGTGGTGCTCGTGGTGGTGTCGATCGGCGCGATGCTGTGGCTCTCACCCCTGCTCACGTTGGTGGCACTGGTACTGCTGCCCGGAGCCACCTGGATCACCCTGCGCACCAGGACCACGCTGTTCCCCGCCACCTGGTCCGCGCAGCAGCGGGCCGCCGACATCGCGCAGCAGGTGGAGGAGACGGTCACCGGCGTCCGGGTCGTCAAGGGGTTCGGACAGGAGAGCCGCGAGGTCGGCGCGCTGGAGCGGGGCGCGCTCCGGCTCTTCGCCGAGCGCATGCGGGCCGCACGGCTCACCTCCCGGCTCAACCCCACACTGCTCGCGCTGCCCACGCTCGGGCAGGTCGGGGTGATCGGGTTCGGCGGCTGGCTCGCACTGGGCGGTTCGATCAGCCTGGGCACGTTCCTGGCCTTCACCACCTACGTCGCCCAGCTCGTAGGCCCTGCGCGGCTGCTCGCCTCACTCGTGGTGAGCGCGCAGCTCGCCAGGGCCGGGGTCCAGCGCGTGTACGACCTGGTCGACTCCCGGCCCGATGTCGTCGACCCGGCGGAGCCCGTCGCGCTGCCGCGTGGCCCCCTGTCGGTGGAGCTCCACCACGTCAGCTTCGGCTACGGCAGCCGGGAGCCGGTGCTGGACGACGTCTCGCTGCGCGTGGAGCCCGGTGAGACGCTGGCGCTGGTGGGCACGGCCGGGTCCGGGAAGTCCACGGTCGCGCTGCTGCTGCCGCGCTTCTACGACCCACGGGCGGGCGAGCTCCGGCTGGGCGGTGTGCCGCTGCCTCGGCTGCGGCTGGCCGACCTGCGCCACGAGCTCGGCGTCGTGTTCGAGGAGGCGTTCCTGTTCTCGGACACCATCCGGGCCAACATCGCCTACGGCCGCCCCGACGCGAGCGACGAGGAGGTGCGGGCGGCGGCGCGAGCGGCACAGGTGGAGCCCTTCGTCGAGCCACTGCCCGACGGCTACGACACGATGGTCGGGGAGCGCGGCCTCACGCTGTCGGGTGGGCAGCGCCAGCGCATCGCCCTCGCCAGGGCGATCCTCACCGACCCGCGGGTCCTCGTTCTCGACGACGCCACATCCGCGGTCGACACCACCACCGAGGCCGCCATCCACGAGGCGCTGCGCACCCTCACCGAGGGTCGCACCACGCTGCTGGTCGCACACCGCCGCTCCACTCTCGCCCTCGCCGACCGGATCGCCGTGCTCGATGCCGGTCGTGTGGTCGACGTGGGCACGGAGGCCGAGCTGATGGAACGCTGCGCGCTGTTCCGGGAGCTCCTCTCCGTGGCCCTACCCGCCCCGGCACCCGGGATCGCATTGTCGCCGACGGTGCCCACCACCCCGTGGAGCCCGACCGCCACTCCTGAGTCCACCACCGCCTCCATCACCGCTTCGTCCGCCACCTCTGGCCTGCCCACCCCGTGGGTGGTGGACGCCACGCCCGAGCTCTGGCCCGAACCCGACGCCGCAGGCTCGGAATCCGCGGCCGGGTCTGCGGCGCTCCGCGCGGCCGCGACGGCGGCCACCGCGCCAGGGCGGGGCCTCAGGGGCGGCGCCACGGGCGGCGGCGGAATGGGCCGGGGTGGCGGGATGGGCGCGGCGATGGCCGGTGCGGTGGCGCCCACGCCCGAGCTGCTGGCCGCCGTGGAGGCGCTGCCCCCTGCCGCGGAGAAGCCCCGCCTCGGTAGCGAGGACGTCACCGCGCCCGATCCGGGCTTCCGGCTCGCACGGCTGCTCCGGCCGGTGCGCGTACTGCTCGTCCTCGGGATCGCACTCGTGGCGCTCGACGCGCTCGGCTCGCTCGCGTTCCCGAGCGTCGCCCGCCTGGCCGTCGACGGCGGGATCTCCGCGCACGCCTTGAACGTGCTGGTCACGGCCACGCTGCTCGGGCTCGGGCTGGTGGTGGTCGGCTGGCTCGTGGTGGCCGCGCAGACCGTCGTCGCCGCGCGCGCCGGCGAGAGCCTGCTCTACCTGCTGCGGGTGCGCAGCTACGCGCACCTGCAGCGCCTCGGCCTGGACTACTACGAGCGCGAGCTGTCCGGCCGGATCATGACCCGGATGACCACCGACGTCGACGCACTTTCGACGTTCCTGCAGACCGGACTCGCGCAGGCGGTGGTCAGCCTGCTCACGATCGTCGGGGTGGCCGTGGCGCTGCTCGCCACCGACCTCGAGCTGGCGCTGGTGGCGCTCGCCGCACTACCCGTGCTGCTGGTCGCCACGGTGGTGTTCCGCAGGCGGTCCACGGTGGCGTACGCGGAGGCCCGCGAGCGGGTCAGCATCGTCAACGCCGACCTGCAGGAGAACGTCACGGGTGTGCGCATCGCGCAGGCCTACGTCCGCGAGGAGCGCAGCGCGGCGGCGTTCGGCGAGCGGAGCCTGGCGTACCGGCACTCCCGGCTGCGCGCGCAGCGCTACATCGCCACGTTCTTCCCGTTCGTGGCGCTGCTGTCCGACATCGCGCAGGCGGTCGTGCTGGGCGTCGGAGCGGCCCGGGTGGCATCTGGCGACCTCACCCCGGGCGTGCTCACGGCGTTCCTGCTCTACCTCGGGCTGTTCTTCGCGCCCGTCCAGCAGCTCTCGCAGGTCTTCGACGGCTACCAGCAGGCCCGGGTCGGCCTCTCCCGGATCTCCGACCTCCTGCGCACGCCCACCTCGGTGCCGCCGGAGCCCGCGGGCGAGCCCCTGGCGGTGCCCCAGCGGCTGCGCGGGGAGGTCGAGCTGCGCGACGTCGGGTTCACCTACGCCGGCACGGAGACCCCCGCACTGGAGCACGTGTCGCTGCGGGTGGCGCCCGGCGAGACGATTGCGCTGGTCGGGGCCACCGGCGCGGGCAAGTCCACGGTGGTCAAGCTGCTCGCCCGGTTCTACGACGTGGGCACGGGAGCCGTGCTCGTCGACGGCGTGGACGTGCGGCGCTACCCGCTGGGCGACTACCGGCGCAGGCTCGGCATCGTGCCGCAGGAGCCGCACCTGTTCACGGGCGACGTCGCCGCCAACATCGCCTACGCTCGCCCGGACGCCACGCCGGCCGAGATCGAGGCGGCCGCCCGGGCGGTCGGCGCGCTCGACCTGGTGCGCGGCCTGCCCGGGGGGTTCCGGCATCCGGTCGGCGAGCGCGGGCAGGGCCTCTCGGCCGGGCAGCGGCAGCTCGTGGCGCTCGCCCGCGCCGAGCTCGCCGATCCCGACCTGCTGCTCTTCGACGAGGCCACGGCCGCGCTCGACCCGGCCACCGAGGCCGCCGTGCTCGCAGCGGGCGACCGGGTCATCGCGCGCCGCACGGCGTTCGTCGTCGCCCACCGGCTGGCCACGGCTGCCCGGGCCGATCGCATCGTCGTGCTGGACGACGGCCGGATCGTCGAGGTGGGTCCGCACGCCGAGCTGCTCGCCGCAGGCGGTCGCTACGCGCGGCTGTGGCGGGCGGGGGAGCTGGAACCTGCGGCGTAGCCGGCGTGTCGGGTGTGCCGACGCTGGCACGTCGTGGCCCACGATGGAGCGAAATGCCTCGGATTCTGCCCGATATCGGGCAGGGAACTTGGTCTTCGGGCCCGTACAGGGCACCATCTGCTCTCGTGCCCGCAGGCCCGTACGACGACCTCATCGCGCACCTGATCCGTAGCACGCCTCTCAGCACGGGTGAGGCGGCCCGTGTGATCGCGGAGGTCGTGGGCTACTTCTCCGAGCAGCTACCGGATTTCGTCCGGCGACGGCACGCGGAGATGAAACATCGCGGGTTGACGAACGAGCAGATATTCACGGCACTCGGCGCAGAGCTGGCGACGCGGCGGGTGGCACCACCGCCCCTGTCCGAACGCCAGCTGCGGCGGATGGTCTACGGCTGAGAGGAACTCTCTATGTGCGGCATCGTCGGATACGTGGGACCCCAGGACGCTGCTCCGATCCTGTTGGAGGGGTTGGGGCGGCTGGAGTACCGCGGCTACGACAGCGCCGGTCTCGCCGTCAGCGCGAAGGGCGGGCTCAAGGTGCGCAAGGTGAGCGGCCGCGTGGCCGATCTCGCTGCCCAGCTGCCGCCCCGGTTGAAGGGGTCACCGGGCATCGGGCACACCCGGTGGGCCACGCACGGTGAGCCCAACGAGACCAACGCGCACCCGCATCTCGACGCCGCGGGACGGATCGCGGTCGTCCACAACGGCATCATCGAGAACGCCGACGAACTGCGCGCCAAGCTCGCAGCCGACGGCGTCGAGTTCGTGTCGCAGACCGATACGGAGGTCGTCGCGCACCTGGTGGCTGCGGCGTTCACCGCCGGGGCCGCTGACCTCGAGCAGGCCGTGCGACAGGCGCTGCGTCAGGTCGTGGGGGCGTACGGGCTCGCGGTGCTGGACGCGCAGCACCCGGACCGGATCGTCATCGCCCGCAACGGCAGCCCGGTGCTGCTGGGCATCGGGGAGAAGGAGATGTTCGTGGCGTCCGACGTCGCCGCGCTGATCGGTTACACCCGCCAGGTCGTCTACCTCGACGACGGTGAGCTCGCGACGATCACGGCGGGCGGCTACCGGACCTACACCCTCGACGACCGGTCCACGGCGAAGAGCCCGTCCACGATCGACTGGGACGTCGTCGGCGCCGAGATCGGCGACCACGCGCACTACCTGATCAAGGAGATCCAGGAGCAGCCGCGGACGATCGAGCGCGCGCTGAAGGGCCGCATCGACGAGCGCTTCGACACTGCCCATCTCGGCGGCCTCAACCTGAGCGTGCGCGAGGCACGCGAGGTCAAGCGGGTCAAGATCCTCGGCTGCGGCTCGGCCTGCTATGCCGGGGAGCTGGGCGCGCAGCTCATCGAGGACCTCGCCAGGGTGCCGGCGAGCGCCGAGGCGGCGTCGGAGTTCCGCTACCGCAACCCGGTGGTCGAGCCGGACACGCTCTACGTCGCCGTGAGCCAGTCCGGCGAGACCATCGACACCCTCGCCGCGGTGCAGGAGCTGCAGCGCAAGGGTGGGCGCGTGATCGGCATCGTCAACGTCGTGGGCTCGACGATCGCCCGCCAGGTGGATGGCGGGATCTACCTGCACGCGGGCCCGGAGATGTCGGTGGCGGCGACCAAGTCGTTCACCTCGACGGTCGCGGCGTTCGCGCTGCTCGCGCTGCATCTGGGCCGCATCCGTGACCTGTCACCGGAGCAGGGCCGCCGGATCATCGCGGGACTGAATGCGCTGCCGGGCCAGATCACCGAGATCCTCGAGCAGTCCGACGCGATCGCCGAGGTGGCCACGGAGATCGCGCGGAGCCGCAGCGTGATGTTCGTCGGTCGCCGCCGTGGCTGGCCGGTGGCCCGGGAGGGTGCGCAGAAGCTCAAGGAGATCTCCTACGTGCATGCCGAGGCGTACCCCTCGGCCGAGCTCAAGCACGGTCCGCTGGCACTGATCAGCCCGGAGATGCCGACCGTCGCGATCGTTCCCGACGATGACCTGCTGGACAAGAACACCTCGACGCTCTCGGAGATCAAGGCGCGCAAGGGCCCCGTGATCGCGATCGCGCACCGCGAGCTGCCCTCCGACCTGGCCGACCGCACGCTCGTGATCCCGAAGGGCGAGCCGGAGCTCGACCCGATCCTGCTGTCGATCCCGCTCCAGATCCTCGCCTACCACGCCGCCATCGCGCTCGAGCGCGACGTGGACAAGCCCCGCAACCTCGCCAAGAGCGTCACCGTGGAGTAGTTCCGGCGAGCCAGGGGCAGAGCGCTCCCGGCTCGATGCACATCGGCACGTGCGGGTGGCCGACGTAGGTCTCCACCGGCCCGTCGGTCCGCCAGCCCAGGCGGTGGAAGAACCGCTCGTTGGCCACCTGCACGTGCGCGCGCATCAGCCGCGCGCCGCGAGCGCCCGCCGCGGCCACCGCGAACCGCACCAGCGGTGCGCCGATGTTCGCCGAGCGGAACTCGGGCAGTACCGCCAGCCGGTCGCCCAGCCACTCGCCAGGACCGGTGGGGAAGAGTCGCACCGCCCCGGCGGGGCGGCCGGCGTGAAGACCGAGCACGTGCACGACGTCGGTGCGGGCGTCGTGCGCGTCCTCGTCGCCGTCCGGGAACAGTCCCTGCTCCTCGACGAACACGGCGTGCCGG
>JAODNO010000434.1 GCA_025465235.1 Pseudonocardia sp. | reverse complement strand
TAGAGCAGGTAGCCCTCGAAGAGCACCGCGTCGGCGACGGCTGCCACCTGGTCGAGTACAGGATCTGCGGCGGCGAAATCCGGAGTGGTCACCCACCGGCCTCCTTCAGTAGGCGCTCGAACGTGTCGTCCCAGTTCGGGATCACCCGCTCCGAGCGGTAGGCCGACAGCGCGTCGAGGGTCCTCGTGCTGACCCGCACCCACGCCGCACCGGGGAAGTGCTCGTCCATCGCCGCCCGCCAGGTGGCCACCGGGAGCCGGAACGCCGCCTCCTCGTGCCAGGACACGAGCCCGATCTGGACGCCGCCGGGGGCCGCGTAGTACACGGTGCCGGAGAACAGCATCAGCAAGGGAATCTCACCCTCGGTGAGGCCGTGAAAGTACTTCGTCGCGGCGATGTCGAGGTCGTAGGTCAGCGGCACCGCGATCGGCACGGTGATATCGCCGGTGAAGCCCGTGACGGTGGATCCGACCTGGGCGAACTGCAGGGCGTTGAGCGTCTCCCCCCATCGCGACGGCTCACCGAACAGGTCGACGAGCTTGGCGGACTCCTCGGCGGTGTAGGTCCGCCCCCGCGGTTCGATGCGGATCTGGGTCTTCAGCGCCACCGAGTGCACGCGTCTGCCGCTGTCCTCGCGGATGCGCAGGTCGAACAGGAGCGACGGTCCGGCCGCGTAGGGCTCGGGCCGGGCTCCGGTGCAGGCGAACTGCAACACGTCAGGCCTCCGGTTCGGACGGGACCGCAGGCGCCATCGGCCGCGCGTCGGCGCGGAGTGCCTCGAAGAACCCGTCGATCTCGCGCCACGCCTCGGCGCCGCCGTCGAAGCCGCGCCAGTGCAACCGCACCAGCCCGACGAGGCGGTAGCAGGCGTCGATGGGGACGAGGAGGCACTCGGCCGCTCGTCCGTGAGCGCCACTGGACCCCGCCTTGTCCCGCCGCACCAGCAGCGCCTCCACGTCGGGCTCCAACTCGGCGGCCAGCCGGCCGGCGCCGATCCCGGCCGTCCACGCCTCGAGCCCCAGTTCACTCTCCGTGGCTCCGGCGGGGCTCGGGTAGCAGGCGATCACCTTCTGCTGGGCCGAGTTGCGCAGGAAGAAGGCCATACCGACGGGGATCTGCAGCTCGTCCCACTGGGCGTCGGTGAGGCGGAAGTCGGGGTCGGACAGGTACCGGTCAGGGACGCGGCGGTAGCCGCCACCACCAGCACCCGGGTTGTCGAACAGGAAGCCGCACGGCCCGCACGCGCAGATCATCCTTCGCTCCGCGACCTGCACGAGGTGGGGGTGCCGCGACGGAACCGGGGTCGCGCAGAGCTCGCAGACCTCCTGCGGCGGTTCCTGGGCCACGGGATCGACCAGGAACCGCCGCAGGGGGGATAGTGACGACACTCAGCCCACCTTCTCCGGTGGACGCACGCCGATCTGCAGCAGGGCCGGGCCCGCCCGCGCGGCGTCGAACACCACGCCCGCCACCTCCGGGGCCAGCTCGCTGATCGACGTGGCCACCACGTCCTTGATGGTGTCCATCCCGCAGCCGCCCCCCGCGACCTGGACGTGCACCCTGCCCTCGTCGTCGATCCCGCCGAGGGTGAGGCCCGAGCCGTGCGAACCGAGCTTGCGGCGGGATGCGTCCATCGCGTGCGCCAGCCGCTGCTCGACCGGCACTGGATGCAGGTCGTGCAGGGCGAGCAGGCCGGCAACCAGCGGATCGGCCGCCATCCGGTGCACGATGGTGTCCCCGGCGCCGGCCCGGATGATGGAGACCATCTGCTCCAGGCCGGCGCCGTAGAACTTCATCAGCACCCTGACCAGCTCTTCCGCCGCGTGCCCTACGGCGGGCCCGCCGTCGGTCGTGATGCCCTCCAGGAGCTCCTCGATGCGGGCGGCGAGTCCTTGCGGGTCCAGGTCGGTCGATGCCACCTCAGCCGGCCTGTCTCAGATCGTGTTGAGCATCGACGGCGACGTCATGCGGTGCAGCGGTTTCCCGTCGCCCTTGTACATGTGCACGCCGCACGGAAGGCACGGGTCGAAGCTGCGGACCGCGCGCATGATGTCGATGCCCTTGAAGTCCTCGTTGCGGCTCTCCTCGAAGATCGGTGTGTTCTGGACCGCGTCCTCGTACGGCCCCGGCGTGCCGTAGGAGTCGCGCACGCTGCCGTTCCACGGCGTCGGCGGGTACGGGTGGTAGTTCGCGATCTTGCCGCCCCGGATCACCATGTGGTGCGAGAGCACGCCGCGGACCGCCTCGGTGAAGCCGACGCTGATGGCCTCGTCCGGGACGACGAACTTCTCCCATGTCTTGGTGTGGCCTGCCCGGACCTCGGCGAGGGCCTTCTCGATGAAGTGCAACGCCGCGGCAGCCGCGTAGGCCTGGAAGTAGGTGCGCGCCCGGTTGCGCTCGATCGCGTTCGACAGCGGCTGACCCTGCTTGTCGTGCGGGATCTTCCACTCGAAGCTGACCTCGGGCTTGAGGACGGTGCGCGGCAGGTTGATCTGCACGCTGTTCCCCGTGGACTTGACGAAACCGATGTCCACCAGTCCGCCGAGCGCCGTGGCCCACAGCCGGGCCAGCGGGCCGCCGCCGGTGTCGAGCGCGAGGTGATCCGTGCCGTCGAACCAGCGCGGCGACATCGTCCAGCTGTACTTGTCGTCGAAGTCGCGCTTCTGCGGCGCCGGGATCGTGTGCTGGTTCCAGGGGTGCCTGCGGTCGACCGGGTTGCCCAGCGGGTCGTGCGTCGCGAACGTCTCCTGGTCCTCCCAGTCGCGGTAGAAAGAGCTACCGAGCAGGATCCGGATCCCGAGGTTGATCTCCACGAGGTCGTTGGTGACGAGCTTGCCGTCGACGACGATGCCGGGGGTGACGAACATCTTCCGGCCCCAGCCGGTCATCGTCCGGTACTGGAAGTCGCAGTGGTCAGGGTCGTTGAAGGCGCCCCAGCAGTTCAGCAGCACCCGCCTGCGGCCGACCTCCTCGTAGCCGGGCAGCGCCTCGTACATGAAGTCGAACAGGTCGTCGTGCATCGGTACGACCCGCTTCATGAACTCCACATAGCGCATCAGCCGGGTGTAGTAGTCGGTGAACAGCTGGATCGTGGCCACCGTTCCGACGCCGCCCGGGTACAGCGTGGAGGGGTGCACGTGGCGCCCCTCCATGAGGCAGAACAACTCGCGGGTGTACCGGCTGACCTGCAGAGCCTCGCGGTAGAAGTCACCGGTGAACGGGTTGAGCGCCCGCATGATGTCGCCGATGGTCTTGTAGCCGTGGTCGCTGCCGTGTGGAGACTCGGTGCGGTTGGCCAGCTCGAGCACACCGGGGTTGGTCTCCGCGATCATCCGCTCGCAGTAGTCCACCCCGACCAGGTTCTCCTGGAAGATGTTGTGGTCGAACATGTACTCGGCGGCCTCACCGAGATTGATGATCCACTCGGCGAGGTGCGGGGGGCGCACCCCGTAGGCCATGTTCTGGTTGTAGACCGAACACGTCGCGTGGATGTCGCCGCAGATGCCGCAGATGCGGCTGGTGATGAATTGTGCGTCGCGCGGGTCCTTGCCCTTCATGAAGATCGAGTAGCCGCGGAAGATCGACGACGTGGAGTGACACTCAGCGACGCGCTTCTGCGAGAAGTCGATCTTGGTGTAGATCCCGAGGCTGCCCACGATCCGGGTGATCGGATCCCAGGCCATCTCGGTGAGGCCGGCTTTGTCGGTGCTCGTGCTCGTCGGCTTTGCCTGTGTGGTGGTCATCGGCCCGTTCCCCTTACCAGGACTTCTTGAAGCCGGTGGTCAGCTCGCGCCCGTTCTTGCGCCAGCTCGGTTCCTTGTCGAGCTTGCGCTCGGTGATGGTGCGGAGCCGGCGGATGATCGCCCCGTACGCACCGCTCGCGGCGCCGGAGATCCTGCTGCCCGGAGGGGCGTCCATGAAGGGCATGAACTTGGCGGGGAAGCCGGGCATCGTGCAGCCGATGCAGATCCCGCCCACGTTCGGACAGCCGCCCACACCGTTGATCCAGCCCCGTTTGGGAACG
>JAODNO010000400.1 GCA_025465235.1 Pseudonocardia sp. | reverse complement strand
CACCGTGCGACCCAGGCCGCGCCGCCCTCGCGCTTCTTCACCGAGATGCTGCCGTGCGTACCCATGGCCAACGGTGGTCGTGCCATCGATCCCGCCCCTCCGCCACGGAGTTTCCGTGGCGTTTCCGTGGCTTCAGACCGGTGTAGCGTAGCGGAGGGAACGGTCAGAACGAGCTGACCAGCGCGGATGTGGGGCGGGTGGGGTTCGAACCCACGACCTGACGGATTATGAGTCCGCTGCTCTGACCAGCTGAGCTACCGCCCCGTGGGGGCGAGGCTAGCCGCTTCGGCCCGGGTTGGTGACAGCCGCCCCCGGCACGCCGGGACGCTCGGCGCTCAGCCTCGTGGCGCTGCGGCGGCCCCCTGGCAAGGAACCTACGACGCCGCCACGCTCGCCGTCCGGAACGTGTCGCCCGGCATCGGCCGTCGCAGTCGCCAGGTGATGCCGATCGGCCGCTCCCCCTCATGCGAAACGTGATCGCACAGGCCGAGGCAGAGAAAGGGTGCAGGGCCGAGATCGTCGGTCGGTGACTCGCGCACAAACAGCGCGACGTGCGTGCCGTGCTCGCGATGGTTCAGGTACCGCTGTCCGACGGCGGAGGCCACAGTGGTGCTGTTCTGCGATTCCCAGTGGAAGATGTCGGGGCTGATCGCGTAGTCGCGGTACATCGTGGTGGGCGAGAAGTCGCGTTCGGTCTTGCGGAGGTTCACCAAAAGGGCGTCGGTCTGTACTTCCGGAGCCCAGGCGACGCCCTGCGCGTGCCCGTGGGCCTTCCTCGACAACGACGCCCAATCGAACGCGGCCAGGATCTCCTCTCGGCGGTAGTGGGCGTGGCTGAGCAGCGGCACGTGCTGCAGCCCCTCGCCGAGGGTTCGGGGAACGTGACGGGCGCAGTCGAGGCCGAGCGCCACCAGTTCGCGGATCTCCGCGCAGACCGCCGGATGCCGGCGCAGGTGGTCGAGGCCATCCTGGTAGGACTGGTGACCGCCGCGGTCGGGCCAAAGCAGGAAGAACAGCATGCGCGCCAGGCGCTGCTCGCGGTCGGTCAGATCGTCGTAAGTCGGCCCGTCCGGGTCAGCGAGGCGGGCATAAAGGGCGGCGCGTTCCGGATCGTCGACGTGTGCGAAGGCGACTCCCCGCTTCAGGAGGTTTGACTCGTCCGGACCGGCTGGCAGCGTCGGCAGTCCGGCCTCGCGGCGCAAGACCGTCCATGACCCGGATTGCTTGTAGACATCAGCCAACTCCCGCCCGGACTCATCGAGGTACTGAGCCAGCGAGCGGTCCCCGTGTGAACGAACATCCGCGACGAGGTCCCGTCGCGTCAGCCGTAGCTGCTGGCGCACGTTGTCGAGGACGATGCGTTGCGCGACCCGGTCGAGGACGAGCTGGGAGCCTGATGGCAGGAACGGGAAACCGCGCTCGATGTCCGCGATTAGGGCCTTGCGGCTGCTGCCGGTCAAGGCCCGGTACCGAACATCGAAGCGGAACTCGCGCCGATGTTGGCCGATGAAGTCGAGGGCGGTGAGCACCGCTTTGCCAGGAGCACGACGCAGGCCGCGACCGAGCTGCTGGAGGAAGACCGTCGAGCTCTGCGTGGGACGAAGGAACAGCACCGTGTCGACCTGCGGCAGGTCGAGTCCCTCGTTGAAGAGGTCCGCGGCGAAGAGGCAGTTGACATCGAGGCTCCGCAGCCTCTGAAGCGCTTCGGCCCGGTCAGCCGGCGCAGTCTCGCCCGAGACGGCAAGGCTGGGGATGCCAGCGCGAGTGAACACCTCGGCCATGTAGCGCGCATGATCGACGGACACGCAGAAGCCGAGCGCCCGCATGCGGAGGACGTCGGTGACCTTGTCCGTCGTCTCCCGGACTATCTTTGCTGCCCGCGCATCATTCCCGGTGTAGATCTTGTCGAGCGCAGCGACGTCGTACGCGCCCCGCTTCCACTCGATGCCCTGCAGATCCACGTCATCCGCCACGCCGAAGTAGTGGAATGGCACCAGGAGGTCGGCGCTGAGCGCCTCCCACAGCCTCAACTCGAACGCCGTGCGGCCGCCAAACTGCTCGCGGACGTCGACGCCGTCGCCGCGCTCTGGGGTCGCAGTCAGCCCAAGCAACTCGCGAGGCTTGAGGTGATCAAGCAGACGTCGGTACGTCACCGCCTGCGCGTGGTGGAACTCGTCGACGACCACCACGTCGAAATGATCCGGTGGCAGCCGATCCACGCCGTACGCCGCCAGGGACTGCACGCTCGCGAACACGTGCTCCCACCGCTCCGGCCGCTCGCCGCCGACGTAGATCTCACCGAACGAGCCGTCCGCGAGCACCTCGCGGTAGGTGCGCCGCGACTGGTCCAGGATCTCCTTGCGGTGCGCGACGAACAGCAGCCGATCACCGGGCAAAGTAGTCCGCAGTCGGGCGTAATCGAGCGCCGCGACGACAGTCTTCCCCGTGCCCGTCGCCGCGACGACGAGGTTGCGGTGGCGGTCGTGGACCGTCCGCTCGGACTCGAGTGCTTCGAGGATCGCGTCCTGGTGTGGGTACGGCCGGACCTCGAGCCCAGAGACGAGCGATCCGGTAAGCGTGATCCGATCCCGGCCTAGAGCTTGGCGCAGCCGCTCCGCGTCCTCGGCGTTGTCCGGGTCGTAGTCTACGAAGGACGGGTTGGCCCAGTAGGTGTCGAATGTACCGCCGAACTTCCGTAGCAGGTCTGGCGTGCCGACCGACGACAGCCGCACGTTCCACTCGAGCCCGTCGACCAGCGCTGAGCGCGACAGATTGCTGCTCCCGACGAACGCCGTGCTGAAGCCGGAGTTGCGGTGGAAGAGCCAGGCCTTGGCGTGCAGCCGGGTCGACTGCGTCTCGTAGCTGATCTTGACCTTCGCCCGGAAGCGCCGCACGAGCGCGTCGACAGCCCGCTGCTCGGTTGCCCCGACGTAGGTCGTCGTGATCACCCGGAACGGGACACCGCGCCGGTGGAGAAGATCGAGTTGCTCCTCGAGAACGCGGATGCCGTGCCAGCGGATGAACGCACAGAGGAGGTCGACGCGGTCGGCTGAGCCGAGCTCGGCCCGGAGCTCGGCGCTCAGCGAGGGTTCGTCGGGAGCGTTCGTAAGCAGTGCCGCCGAGGACAGCGGCGTGACTGGGCGTTCCAGCCGATGTACGCCGGGGGCGGTCTCGCGGGTGAGGACCACCAAGTGCTGTGCGACGTCCGCAAGCTGCTCGTCCTCCGCGGCCAGACGCGCCAGCAGGCCGTTGACCAGCGCAAGCCGGCGTGCCGGATCCGATTCCCCGATCAGTGCACGTTCCACGGCGGTGGCCACGTGCCGGGCGAGCACATGAGGCGCGTCCGCGTCCTCGACCCGCGCAAAGCGCGGTGTGAGGTCGGTGAGCTGCTCGAGAGCCGCGTTCAGCCGGGTGGTCCGCAGGGATTCGTACACACCCTCGGGGAGCGGTTGCGTCAACGCGGCGAGCCTTTCGATCAGTGTGAGGGCTGCTCACCGTGCCACATCAGGTGATGCATCCAGTGATCGGCTGTAACCGCTCAGGGCCATCCGCCGATCAGCTCCTCGATCACCGCCTTCTCCTCGGGAGAGACGATGGACGGGTTGCTCATCTGCTGGGCGCGCAGCACCTTCAGCCGTGCAGTCCGAGGATCGGCCCGGAGCTGCACGCGAGGCAGCACCGCGGGAAGGAGGGTCATCGCCAACCGACGCGGGGGGCGTGGCTCGCCACGCGCAATGACGCCGGTGATGCGCCCGACCATCCGGATCCCCGGCTCGAATCGACGCCGCACTACCGACCCAGATCGCCGCCCGCTGATCCGCTGCCGCCAGGTCAATGCGGTAGGTCGGGTGCACGCATCACCCGTCGACCGAGTGCTGCTCAGGCCCGGCTCAAGCTCGATGGTGGGGCTACGTCCTGCCGGTTACTGCATCGCCCGACGTTTGGGACAGGAGCAGGCCCTCCACCGCCGGCGCCACCAACAGCACCGCGAGCAGGACGAACGCCATACGGTACGGGCCTGCCGCTCCGTGGAACGGCCCCACGGTCTGGCCGACACGCACGAGCAACGCTCCGACCGCGACGCCTAGGCCGGCGCCGAGCTCCTGCAGCGTCGAGAACAAGGTGTTGGCGTGCGTCATCCGGCCGGGCTCGACGTCGGCGAACGCCACGCTGTTGTAGGCAGTGAAGCCGATCGATCGGAACACCCCGCTCAACGCCAACACCGCCAACAGCAGGGGCAGGGGTGTCGTCGACTGCAGCGACGCGACCGCCACCAGGCACGCAGCAGAGGCGGCGATCGCGCCGAGCATCACCGTGCGGATCCCGAAGGTGCGCATCAGCGGCGTGGTCAGCGGCTTGATCCCGACGTTGCCCACGAACAGCGCGATCACGACGGCACCGGCCTGAGCAGCCGACCAGCCGAAGCCGAGCTGGAAGAACAGCGGGAGCAGGAACGGCACAGCAGTGATCACCCCGCGGAAGATCGATCCGCCGAGCGCCGACACGCGGTAGGTCGGGATCCGCAGGGTCCGCAGGTCCACCAGCGGCCGCGGAGCCTGCAGGAGGTGCCGCACGGCCGCGCCGAGCAGGACGGCAGCGACGGCGAGTCCGATTCCGGCGACCGCCCACCGCGGATCGCCCGCCCCCAGGCTCTCCATCCCGACGACGAGCGCGGCGACACCGAGGGCGGTCAGAGCGAAGCCACGGCGGTCCAGCCGCCCCGCGTCCCCGGCGCGCAGGTCGGGCACCAGACGCCGGGCGAACAGCAATGCGGCCAGTCCGAGCGGAACGTTGATCACGAAGATCCACCGCCACGACGCGTACTCGCTCAGCACGCCACCCAGCACGGGAGCGACCACGGGCGCCGCGAGGGCGGGCCAGGTGAGATAAGCGATGGCCCGGACCAGGTCAGGCTTGGCGGTCGTCCGCAGGACGACGAGGCGCCCGACCGGCACCATCATCGCGCCGCCGGCTCCCTGCAGCACCCGTGTCGCGGTCAGCACCGGCAGGTTCTGTGCCAGCGCGCACCCGGCCGAGGCCACCGTGAACATCACCAGCGCAGTCATGAACACGCGCCGCGCGCCGAAGCGGTCGGCCAGCCACCCGCTGATCGGGATGAGCACGCCCAGCGTCAGAACGTACGCGGTGATGGCGATGTTGATGTCGACCGGGCCGACCCCGAACTCGGCGGCGATGTGCGGCGCGGCCGGGGCGATGATCGTGCCGTCGAGGATCTCCATGAAGAACGCGCCGGCGATGAGGAGCGCCAGGCCCCGGTTCAGACCTGTTGCCTCGTTCACCCGCCAACGGTAAACGCGACAAGAGCAACTCCAGGGCGGGTTGTGAGATCGGCGACGGAGGCGCTTCGTCACGCCCTGATGTAGCGGAGACGAAGGCCAGGATGATCGTTCGTCCCTGATCAGGGGTGCGGTCAGCGTCGGGTGGAGCGGGCGTGTCCAGCGCGGGGCAGCGGGACCTGCACCTTGCAGGGTCGACAGTGCCAGTACAGATCCGCGGCCTTGCTCTGTCGTCGTCGCACGTCCATGGGCTTACGGCACGACGAACACGGCCGAGGAGTCCCGATCTCCTCGGCCCGCAGCTCGGCGAGCAGTCGGGCAGCGAACGCGCGACCGTCCATCGTGATCATGGTCTCCCGAGATGTGCCCGGGGTGTTCGACAGGGCGTTCAGGCTGCCGAGGAGCACGACCTGCCCGTCGATGACGACGATCTTGCGGTGCTCCTGATCCGAACGGATGACCGTCACGCCCGAAGCGAGAAGCGCAGGGAGCTGACGCTGCGCCCAGTCCCTCGCCATGAGGCGGTCCTCGTCAGGACGCATGAAGAGCCGAACATCGACCCCGCGCTCGACGGCCGCATGGATCAGCGGCACGACCTGTCGCGCCCGGTTGGCGATCCACGGCGACCACATCCACACGGAATCTCGGGACGCAGTCAGGTGACGCTCGAGTTCACGACCGAACGTGTGCTCATCGTGCACGTCGGTCACTGTCACGAGCTGCTGGAGCAACCGGGACACCTCGGTGAACGTCTCATCGACGGGACCGGGAGCCGGTTCGTCCATCCCCAGCATGGCCGCAGCGCTCCACCACCGGATCTCGCCACGCTCAACGCCACGTCGCAGCTCGCGGAACGGTCCTGCACTCGCGCCTCGGACGCCCCGCCCGTCGACGATCAGATAGAGGCGGGACCGCGCACGTGTAATCCCGACGCCGAACATCTTCAGCCCGTCGTACTTCCAGGGACCCTGATCTCTCCGCCCTTGCTCCACCCAACCGCGCCCGTCGTCGACGAGGTCGAAGACGACCGTGGGGTATTCGCGGCCCTGGAAAGAATGGACCGTCCCGACGGCCGTACCGGCAACCATGTCCCGGTCGCGCAGAGCGGCGAGGATCGCCTCGAACTGCACGTTGTAAGGGGTTACGACGCCGACCGGTCCGTCGGGCACGTGCAGCTCGGCCAACGCCCGAGACAGCACGACTCCCGCCATCCACCACTTGCCACTGGCGCTCCCAGCTCGAATGGTGGCGAGGTCGGGCACCATCGAGACATCGACTAGCACGATCTCTGTCTGCGGTTGCACGTTGACGCCGGGCAGCTCGTGGGCATCGCGCAGGACCTTGTAGATCGCACTGTTCGCGAGCTGACGCAGCGCCGGGCCGAATCGGAACTGGTGGAGGAGCGCGACGCAACTCCCGTTCAACTCGGTGTCCCTCGGGACGTTGATGCCCGCGTGCGAGAAGCAGGTGGCCAGAATCCACTTCGCGACGGCCGGGCTGGGATCGTCCTTGATCCCCTCGAGCACCGGCCCGAGCTGCAGGAAGTCGCCGAAGAGCACGGCCGTCGTCCTCGCACGGCACAAGGCGAGCAGGACCTCGGCCAGCGCCGCAGCGCCTCGGCCGACGAGCGTGCGGAGCTCTGCTTCGAGCGCGCCTCGCTGTCCTGCCGTCCGGCCTTGTCGCCTGATCAGCTCCTGCAACTGCTGGTGCCGCCCCGGGAGGTCGTGCTGCAGGCATCGGGTGACGAGCCGCCGATCGCCCTCGGTCGGAGTGCCATGAGACCGCGCGTCGCGAACAGCAGTGCGCAGGCCCTTGAGTTCGCGCTGGGCACGCCGGAGCTCCTCGTCGGCGGCAGCCGTCGCGGCTTGGGCGACCGCGAGCGGACGTCGGCCGCATCGAGTTCAGCCGACGTGACGGTGCCGATGATCGTCCGCGCCTCCACCTGCAACGCCAGCAGGCCTCTGCGTCGCCCGGCCGCCTCCGCGACGAAGCGGTCGTACTCGGCTGCGACGCGATCGCGCTGACGGCGATGGCGGCGACGTGCGAGAACGCCGGCCGGTGGCGGCTCGAGATCGACGGCGTCACGTTCGAGCTGGGTGCTCCGCTGCTCCTGGTCGAGCCGGGCGAGCTCGTCGGCAGCTTTGCGGTGCTGAGCGAGTGCGCGGCGCGCCAGATAGAGCCGAGCGTGGGCGGCCTTTGCCTCGTGTAGCGCTGCACGGGCTGCCGCGTTTGCTGCATCTGCCACTCCGGCTGCAGCCTCGGCATCCCGAAGGCGTGGACGCAGCGCCTCAACCTCCCGCTCTGCCGCGACGCGCCCAGCCGCACCGCGGTACGCCTGGTCGTCGTAGTCGACCAGCTCGGCCTGGAGGCCATTGACCTCAGCA
>JAODNO010000396.1 GCA_025465235.1 Pseudonocardia sp. | reverse complement strand
GGCGTCCAGCAGGCGTCGCCGCCGCTGGACTACCACGTGTCGGACACGTACTTCGTGGAGGCGCACTTCCACTACGAGCTGTTCTGCACGATCGTGTATGCGACCTACGCCGGGCTCTACTTCTGGTTCCCGAAGATGACCGGCCGGATGTTGGACGAGACGTGGGGCAAGGTGCACTTCTGGCTCACGTTCGTCGGGTTCCACCTGACGTTCCTGGTGCAGCACTGGGTGGGCAATGAGGGCATGCCGCGCCGCTACGTCGACTACCTGCCCACTGACGGGTTCACCGTGCTGAACGCGATCTCCTCGACCGGCGCGTTCGTGCTCGGGGCGTCGGTGCTGCCGTTCATCTGGAACGTGTTCAAGAGCTACCGGTACGGGCGGGTGGTCACCGTCGACGACCCGTGGGGCTTCGGCAACTCCCTGGAGTGGGCGACGAGCTGCCCGCCGCCGCGGCACAACTTCACCGAGCTGCCCCGGATCCGCTCGGAGCGTCCGGCGTTCGAGCTGCACTACCCGCACCTGGTCGAGCGCTTCCGCGAGGAGGCCCACGTCGGGCACCGGGCGGGCGCGTCGGAGCTGCTCGCCCACGAGGTCGGCGAGGAGCAGCAGCCGGATTCGGACCCGCGTTCGCGGTGAACACCGCGGTCGTGCGCTGGCAGGGTGCTCGCGCCGACGCCGTTCCGTCCGCGGTCAGCGGTCGGCCGCGGCCCGTGTGCCTGCGGCGCGATCTGCACTACGCCCGCCTGGACCTGCGGCCAGAACCGCTCGATGTCGGTCGCGGTGAGCTCGGCGGGCATCGTGGCCGGCAGGCCGCCGAACGGCTCGGTCTTGCTGAGGACGCGAGGGGCAGCGGGCGCAGGGCGGGCGCCTGCTGCAGCTGCGTGACGCTGGCATCGAGATCGATGCGTTCGGCAGCGGGATCGCCCTGTGTCCTGGTCGAGGACAGTAGGTCCCGGTACGCGGGCCACTTCTCGCCGAAGATCGCGGGCACCTCGGGCGAGAACGTGTCGACGAGCACGAGTCCGGCCACCTCGTCCGGGTGGGTCTGCGCGTACAGCCGGGCGAACATCCCGCCCAGCGAGTGCGCCACGAGCAGGAGGGCCGCGCTGTGCCGGGTCGTTCCGATGCACTCTCGGCCGGTGCACATCGTGTCAGCCGAAGTCGACGACCTGCAGGTCGAGCGGGAGCTGATCGCGGTGCAGGCCCGCGAGCCGGCTGCGGTCGACCGGGGCAACCCTGGCGACGGGACTGGTGGTATCCGCCAGGATCGACGCCTCGCCGACCACGCCCTGTCCCGTGAAGGCGGTGAAGACGAACGGCAGCCCGTTCGACTGCAGGGGCGACGGCCCGTCCATGATGTGGAAGTGCAGGTGCGGGGCATCGGTGTTGCCGCTGTTGCCCAGCAGCCCGATGAGATCTCCCGCCCGCACACGGTCGCCGACGCGCACCCGCAACGACCCCGGCTGCAGGTGTGCGTAGAAGGCGAACCTGCCGTCGCCGATGTCCACCACGACGTGGTTGCCGCCCGCCGTCTCGATCGTGATCCCGGCAGGTAGCTTGCCCGGCGTCTCCTCGGGTAGCCCGTCCTTGACCCCCACCACCGTGCCATCGGCGGCGGACAGGACATCGACGCCGAAGAACGCGAACGAGGCCGTGTCGGTCGGCGGGCCGGAGTACAGCTGGTCGGCCGCGTCGAGCTGCACGAAGTCGATCGCGAATCGCTCAGGAGCCCGCACCGTGCCGTCGATGGACAGGGTGGCGCCGCGGTGCGGGGTGATCGTGTCGCAGCAGCCGTTGCCCACGACCCACTTCGCCCCGCGCAGCGGGGGCGCGAGCCGCACCGCAGGCTGCGCCGAGACCCCGACGGGCACGCCGGTGAACTCGAGGTCCTGTGCGGGCGGCGGCGGCGGGTCGGTGTCACGCGGACCCACGTCCTCCGGGGCCTGTGCAGCCTGCAGGGCAAGCATGAACCGGTGGCGGAGCTGGGCAGGCAGGGGCGCGTCCGGCGCCAGGCGGGCGTCCAGGAAGAGGTACCCGTACTCGCCCGGCCGCAGGGTGGGTCCGGGGGAGTTCCCGGCCGGGCGGAACTGCCGAGCCAGCGCATCGCCTTCCAGGGTGAAGAGTGTCGCGTCCGCCCGGGTGTCGTCGAGCGTTACGACGCTGCGCAGATGCACGTCCTGACTGCTCTGGTTCGCGATCGCGAGGTCGTAGGTCAGGTGGACGCGGTCGTCGGCTCCGAGCACCGGGGCCGCCTCGGCGAGCGGGAACACCGCGATCGGGGTGAGCACCGGCGCCTCGTTCGGGCTGGTCGGCCCCGGGACCGGTATCGGTGGCGATGCGACCGGTGCGGGCGACGCCGGGACCGGGGCGGGCGGCGGTGCCGTGCATGCGGTGCCGCAGGCCACCAGTACAGCCGCGAGCACCGCGACGCTGCGCATCCCGCGCGATGTCGTCATGGCCGCTCCCTCGAGCTCGGCCGTGTCCCCACAGCCCCGGAAGTATCGCCCGGCCTCCGGGGCCCCACCATGACACTAAAGCGTTGTCCTGCCCGAGGAGTGCCATCCCGTCACTCTGAGCTGGCCCTACGCTGCCGGCATGCCGATCGCGCACCCGCCGTCCGAGACCCGCGGGGAGACCCGGGACCTCCAGGTGAACCCCGTGTTCGCCGCCGAGCCGCTGAAGGTGCCGCGCCACGCGCTGCCCGAGCAGGGGATCGCCCCGGACGTCGCCTACCAGATCGTGCACGACGAGCTGATGCTCGACGGCAACGCCCGGCTCAACCTGGCCACGTTCGTCACCACGTGGGCGGAGCCGCATTCGCGCAGGCTGATGATCGAGTCGTTCGACAAGAACATCGTGGACAAGGACGAGTACCCCCGCACGGCCGACCTCGAGCTGCGCTGCGTGCGGATGCTCTGCGGGCTGTGGCACGCCCCCGACCCGCTGACCGCCCCCGGCTGCTCGACGACGGGATCGAGCGAGGCGTGCATGCTCGGCGGGTTGGCACTGAAGCGGCGCTGGCAGCACGCGCGGCGCGCCGCCGGGCTGCCCGCGGACCGGCCCAACATCGTGATGGGCGTGAACGTCCAGGTGTGCTGGGACAAGTTCGCCAACTACTTCGACGTGGAGCCGCGGCTGGTGCCGATGGCCCCCGGCCGCCACCACCTGACCGCGGGGGAGGCGGTGGCACGGTGCGACGAGAACACGATCGGCGTGGTCGCGGTGCTCGGCTCGACGTTCGACGGCAGCTACGAGCCGGTGGCCGAGATCTGTGCCGCCCTCGACGACCTGCAGCAGCGCAGCGGGCTCGATGTCCCCGTGCACGTCGACGGCGCGTCGGGGGCGATGGTAGCGCCGTTCTGCGACCTGGAGCTGTCCTGGGACTTTCGCCTGCCGCGGGTGGCGTCGATCAACACGTCCGGGCACAAGTTCGGTCTGGTCAGTCCGGGTGTGGGCTGGATCATCTGGCGCGATACCGATGCCTTGCCCGAGGACCTCGTGTTCCGGGTGAACTACCTCGGGGGCGACATGCCGAGCTTCGCGCTGAACTTCTCCCGTCCCGGCGGGCAGGTGATCGCCCAGTACTACATGTTCCTGCGGCTGGGCATCGACGGGTTCCGCCGGGTGCAGCAGACCTGCCGCGACGTCGCCACCTCGCTGTCGTCGCGGATCGCTGCGCTCGGCCCCTTCCGGCTGCTCACCGACGGCAGCGAGCTCCCGGTCTTCGCGTTCACTCTCGCCGACGATGTCACGAACTACTCGGTGTTCGACGTGTCCGCGGGTCTGCGGGAGGAGGGGTGGCTCGTCCCCGCCTATACGTTCCCTCCGGACCTCACCGACCTGGCGGTGCTGCGGATCGTCGTGCGTAACGGGATGTCACACGACCTCGCCGACCTCCTGATGGACGACCTGAGCCGGGTGGTCGATCGGCTCGCTGCACAGGCCGCGCCACTGCGCGGCGCCGAGGCAGCCTCGTTCACCCACGGCGCGGGTCCCCGGCCCGACGTCCCTACGACGAACGGGGTAGGTCGCTGACCGGCGGGGCCGCGGCGAACAGGTCGACGAGGCGGTCCCATCGGCTGCGGTGCCCGGGCGGGAAGCGAACCCTCGCGCGGGCCAGGCGCCGCTCGTCGTAGCGGCGCCGGGCCCACGGCGACGCCGGGCGTGCCAGCCGGAACGCGGCCACCATGGCCAGCAGCGGGACGAACACGCCGATCACGCCGAGCACCGTGCGGCCCTTGAGGATCGTGACGAGAGCGAAGGTGAGGTTCACCGCCACGGTGAGCGCCAGCCCGAGTGCGCCGTCTTCCGGCTGCGTGTCGAACGGGTCGGCGCCGACGAGGAGCAGGGCACCGATCACGAACGCGACCAGAACGGCGTCGACCGAGCTGCGGCCCTGTCGCGTCCAGTAGACGTCATCCAGGTGCAGCCAGAGCGCGAACTCGTCGAGCGTCAGGGCCGCCCCGGCGCCGAAAAGCACCGCCAGTACGTCGACCCAGGGCGCCTCGGGGCGGTAGGTGAACTCGGCGGTGCCCACGCCGAGCAGCAGGAAGATCCCGTAGACCTGGTGGTGCACGTGCACCCCGGCCAGGCTCGCGTTGCGGAACGGGCCGCGGCCGCGGCGGATGGCCCTGGTGATCGCCCGCGTGACGAGGAAGGTGACCAGGAACGACCCCAGCATCCAGCCGACGATCGCGTGGTGACGCGTCATCGCCGGCAGCAGGTCGAAGTTGAGATTGGACAGGGTGCCCTCCCGTCGTCGACGACGAGGCTTTTCGATGGCCTCCGACGTGCCAATGCTGCAGGAGAACCCCGGGAGCCGAGGAGGCCAGCGTGGACCTCCGACTCACTCTCGACAACCTGCTCGTCATCACGGTCGTCGCGGTGATAGCTCCGGACGCCCCCGGCGGAGCACGGACACGCACGTTCGGCGACCTTGACCGGTGACGCCGAACCCGGATGTGCACGGGTGGACGCGCATCCCGTCGCCCGCGGAGCTCACCCGTTGCCACGGCCCGTCATCGCTGGTCGGAGCAGGGTGAACCGGGCGGACGGCCGATAACGAGGGCGCTGCAGCTCCCGAGACCTCACCTGACGGCGCCGGAGTCGCCGCAGCCGGGAGGGCTCGTGACGTACCCGAGGTACACGCGCCGGTCGTTCGGGGTGCTGGTCGCCGCGGTGGCGCTCGTCGCCGCGTGCGGCGCACCGGCTCCGGCGGAGCGCTCCACCGGACCGGGCACCGCGCCCGCCGAGACGCCTGCGGCGATGCCGGGTGATCCGCTCCCGGCCGGCACGGTGACGGGGATCGAGCAGATCGTGCGCGACCAGATGCGCGGCGGTCGCGTCCCGGGGATGGCCGTGGGCGTGTGGATCCCGGGCCGGGGAGAGCTCGTCCAGGCGTACGGCGTGGCCGACCTGTCGAGCGGCGCCGCGTTCGCGCTCGACGACCGGGTGCGGATCGCCAGCATCACGAAGACTTTCACCGCCACCGCCGCGCTGATCCTGGTCGACCAGGGAAAGCTGCGCCTCGACGACCGGCTGGAGTCGTTCGTGCCCGGCATCCCCAACGGGCCCGACATCACCGTCCGGCAGCTGCTGAACATGACCGCAGGCGTCTACGACTTCACGGTGGATCCGGAGTTCACCACGTCCTTCGACGCCGACCCGCTGGCTCCCTTCCCGGTCGACCGCGTGCTCGCGATCCTGCGGCGTGGCCCACCGGCGTTCGCGCCGGGACAGCCAGGGAGCTGGCAGTACAGCGACTCCAACTACATCCTCCTCGGCGAGATCATCGAGGAGGCGGCCGGCGAACCCGCAGGCACGTTCATCGAGCGCGAGATCATCCGGAAGCTGCGCCTGCCGGGCACGAGCTACCCGACGTCACCCGCGATTCCGCCGCCCGCCTCCCGGGGCTACCTCGTCGCGCCACCGGGTGCGCCGGAGCGGGACGTCACTGCGGTGAACCCGGACGTGCCGGGCCCGGCCGGGGCGATGATCTCCACTGTTGCCGGGCTGCGGGCCTGGGCCGGAGCGCTCGCGACGGGCAAGCTGCTCAGCGCCGCCTCCCACGCCGAGCAGACGGCCTTCGTGAACGCCAACCTCTCGCCCGCGCTACGGACCGGGTACGGCGCGGGCCTGTTCGAGATCAACGACTTCGTCGGGCACAACGGCGCCATCTACGGCTTCAACACCGCGATGTTCCGGCTGCCCGAGACCGGTGCCACCGTCGTCGTGGTGGCGAACAGGTCGTCAAACGGCGAGGGTGTCGGGCTGGAGACGTTCCTGCTGATCGCGAGGCTGCTGTACCCGGACAGGTTCTCCTCGTGACGCACGCTGCGGTGACCGCCCGCTCCGTCGTGGCCGGGCAGGCGCGCGCCATTGCCGCCGCCTGGTCGCCGCAGGACGCCCCGGCCGGCTGGTGGCTCACGGCCGAGACCTTCGCGGCGATCGCCGAGGAGGACGACCTCCTCGACCTGGCCGCAGCGATCCCGCCCGACCGCCTCCCGCCGCTGCTGCTCGGCGCGGCGGTCGCCTTCCTGGTGCGGGAGCGACGGGCGGCGGTGGGCCGCTACTACCCGGAACCGGGTGGCGGACAGCCCCGGCGCGACGGTGGTTTCCGTGCCGAGCTCGTCGACTTCGTAAGGGCGGAGCGGGGTGCGCTCGCGCAGCTGTGCGCCACCCACCGCTACCAGATGAACGAGGTCGCTCGCTGCGCCGACGTGCTTCCCGTGCTCGCGACGATCGGCGCGGAGGACAGGCGCCCGCTGGCGCTGGTGGACCTGGGCACCGGCGCCGGCCTCGGGCTGCATCTGGACCGCTACCACTACACCTATCGGAGCGCGGTCTCCCCCGACCGGACCGTGGGCGATCGCACCTCCCCTGTGCTGCTGACCTGCGAGGTCCGGGCCGGCGCCCAGCCGCCCGTGCCCGCCGAGCTTCCCGTGATGGCCGACCGCGTCGGGGTGGACGTCGAGCCGCTCGACGTCGCCGATCCGCACACCCTCGCCTGGCTGACGGCATGCGTCCCGCCCGAGTCGGGCGCTGTCACGCGGTTCGCGGCCGCTGCCGCCGTGGCACGCGCCCACCCGGCGCGCTCGGTACGCGGGAACCTGCTCGAGGTGCTCGGCGACGTCGTCGCGTCCACCCCGCGCGACGCGCTGGTCTGCCTCGTCGACACCTATGTGCACGTCTTCCTGCCGCCGGCCGACCTGCGACGGTTCGACGACCTCCTGACCGAGCTCGGGCGGGAGCGTGACCTGGAGTGGATCTCGGTCGACCCGCTCGTGCCGCTCGGGCCCGATGCCCGCGCCAGCGTGCAGGGATTGGACCTGCCCGCGGCATGGGTGCGCGACACCCGCGAGGGTGGTGTCTTCGGCGTGATCGGCCGGGTTCGCGTGCGCCGGGGCCGGCGTAGCGGCACGTTGCTCGGCCGGGCGCACCCCGGCGCCGACTGGCTGGAGTGGCGCTAGCCCGCTCCCGCCTGCGTCACCGCAGTTTGACCGTCCGGAGCGCCAGCGCGGACGCCACGACTGTCCAGCCCACGAGTACGAGCACCTGCACGGCGCTCGGTGCGTGCCCGGCCGACAGGGCCGTGCGCAGGCCCTCCGCCAGCGCGCCGGACGGCAGAACGGCGCCCACCCCGGCCAGCGGCCGGGGGAGCATTCCGAGCGGGACGACGATCCCGCCGGCCAGCAGCAGCACGAACCACACCAGGTTGGCCACGGCGAGCGTGATCTCGGCCCGCAACGACCCGCCGAGCAGGATCCCCAGCGAGCCGAACGCCGCGCAGCCGAGCAACACCAGCAGCAGCGCCCAGCCCAGCCCGGACGGCTCCGGCCGCCAGCCCAGTGCCACCGCGAGAGCGCACAGCACCACGACCTGCAGCGCGACTACCCCCAGCACCGCCACCAACCGGCCGGCCACCAGCAGCCAGCGCGGCAGCGCCGTGGCGGCGAGCCGCCGGACCACGCCGTAGCGGCGGTCGAAGCCCAGCGCGATTGCCTGCCCCGTGAAGGCGGTGGACATCACAGCCAGCGCGAGCACCCCGGGGACCACCGCGGCGACCCGGGGCTCGGGCAGCGGCACCACGTCGAGGGTGCTCAGCCCGACCAGCAGCACGATCGGGATCAGGAGCGTCAGCAGCACCTGCTCGCCGTTGCGCAGGGCCAGCCGCAGCTCGGTGCCCGACTGGGCGGCGAGCATCCGCAGTGGCGCCCCGGCGCCCGGCTGCGGGGTGAACGTGCCTGGTGCGAAACGGTTCACGAGCGCAGTTCCCGTCCGGTCAGCTCCAGGAACACGTCCTCGAGGCTTCGCCTGGCCACCTGCACGTCGTCGGCGAGGGCCCCCTGCCCGGCGCACCACGACGTGATCGTCGACAGCACCGCGGGATCGATCCGGCCCCGTACGACGTAGCGCCCGGCGATCGGCTCGGCCGCCCCGTAGCCGGCGGGCAGCGCCGCGACGAGACCGTCGACGTCCATGCCGGAGCGGGCGCGGAAGCGCAGCTCCTGCTGCTCCGTCGTGGAGGTGAGCGCAACGGGGGAGCCCTGGGCGACCACGCGCCCCCGGTCCACGATCACCACCTCGTCGGCGAGCGCCTCGGCCTCCTCCATGAGGTGCGTGGTGAGCAGGACGGCCACTCCGTCCCGGCGCAAGGCCTGGATCAGTTCCCACACCACCCGGCGACCCTGCGGGTCCATGCCGGCCGTGGGTTCGTCGAGGAACACCAGCTCGGGGCGCCCGACGACGGCACAGGCCAGGGCGAGCCGCTGCTGCTGCCCGCCCGAGAGCCGCTTGTAGGGCGTGCGGGCGCAGCTGTCGAGGCCGAGCACGGACATGAGCCACGTGACGTCGAGCGGGTGGGCGGAGCACGCCGCGACGAGCCGCAGCATCTCGGCGGCACGCACGCCCGGGTAGGCGCCCCCGCCCTGCGGCATGACGCCGATCCGGGCGCGCAGTGCGTCGGGAGCGCCGGCCGGATCGACGCCGAGCACCCGTACCTCACCGGCGTCGGCACGCAGGAACCCCTCGCAGATCTCGACGGTGGTCGTCTTGCCGGCACCGTTGGGACCGAGCAGGGCCAGCACGGATCCGCTGGGCAGGCAGAGGTCCAGTCCGTCGACCGCAGTGGTGCGTCCGTACCGCTTCACCAGCCCCCGGACCGCGACGGCGGGCGGCGGAGTGTTCACGGCCGTCGAGTCTAGTGAGGCGAGCGCTCCGGCTCCGGAGTCGGCACCCGCCCGGGCCACGCGTCGACGTCCACGCCCCGCTGCCCGGCGAGCTGCCGCCGCTGGACGAGCAGCACCAGCACGAGCATGAGGATCCCGGCGAGGATCGCCATCGGCAGCTGGTAGGCGCGGAAGCTGAAGTCGGCGCCCGTGGGCGGGACGAGCAGGGCGAGGACGGCGGAGGCGGCGAGCGCGGCCCGCCGGTAGCGCGGCAGGCCCCGCGTCGCGGCGAGCGGGATGGCGGCCCAGAGGAGGTACCACGGGTGGACGATCGGGCCGAGCAGCACAACCGCGCCGAGGCCGGTGCCCATCCCGGTCACCGGGTCGATCCGCCCGCGGAGGGTGGCGAGCAGCAGCATCACGACGACGATGCCGGCAGCGAGCCCGCCGAGCCCGCGGGTGAGCAGCAGCACGCTGTCGGTGTGGTCACCGAGGCCGCCGAGGATGCCGATCTGGCCGCCGATCAGGCCGAGGTCCGTGGAGACCGACAACCAGCTGCGGATGATGCTCGGGGTGTTCAGCGTGCCGACCCAGCCGAGGCCGAGACCGGTGACGAGCGCGAGGGCGCCGTAGCCCACAACCGTGACCGCGCCCAGTGTTGCGCTGGCGGTGACGACGTCGCGCAGCCGCCCGCCGCGCCGCCGCGCCCACTCGGTGCCGAGGAAGCCGAGCGCGAGCAGCGCCGGCACCTTCACCGCGGACGCGCCGACGATGAGCACGGCGCCCAACAGAAACTGCACGTCGATCACCCGTGGCCCGGCCCGGAGCCCGATCTCCATGCCGGCAAGCATCAGCCCGATCATCAGGGCCTCGTTGTGGATGCCGCTGACCAGGTGGAACAGCACGAGCGGGTTGGCCGCGCCGAGCCACATCGCAAGGCCGGCATCGAGCCCGCAGCGGCGGGCCAACCGGGGGAGCGCCCAGACGATCAGCCCCACTCCCAGCAGCGCGAGCACGCGGTGGGCGAACAGGCCCAGGACGACGTCGTTACCGGTCAGCGCCGTGATTCCGCGGCCGAGCCAGAGGAAGAGCGGCCCGTAGGGCGCCGGCGTGTCGCGCCAGATCGTGGGGATGCTGCGGGTCAACGGGTCGTCGACGCCGAGCGCCTGCGCCGGGCCCAGGACGTAGGGGTCGAGACCGCGGGCCAGGATCGCGCTCTGCGCGAGGTAGCTGTAGACGTCTCGGGAGAACATCGGGGGCGCGACGGCCAGCGGGATGGCCCACAGCACGGCCGTGCGGGCGAGCCGCGCACCGGTCGGTGCCGGCGCGACCGCACCATTGGACCGGAGCATCTTCCCGACCCAGAGCCAGGCGAACACCAGCATTCCGATGCCGGCGTAGGTGATGGCGATGGCGATCGTGGTGTTGCGGCTGGGCAGGCCCAGCAGCCGCAGCCCGAAGAGCGGGTTGGGCACGGGGAGCGCACCCGAACCGAGCGCCCCGACAGCCATCAGCAGGGTCCCGGTCAGTCCCAGGCGCCGGGCAGCTCGGCTCGGGTCGCGCGGGGGCGCTACGACCGGAACCGGTGCGCGTGCGCCGTCCAGCTCCCGTGCGACCATGCCCGCAGCGTAGCGAGCCGCCCTGCGCGTGAGCGTGCTCACCCGGACAGCACACATCCTTTGCCCTGGCCGGATATATACGCAACACTGGTGTTGTGAAAAGCGGGAGCCAGCTGCCGGTCGACGCCCACGAGGGGCCGTCGAGCGGTGACGGCCGCACCCGTGCGGCTGTGGCCCGCCTGCTGATGGAGCAGGGGCCCACCACCGCGTCGGCCGTGGCGGCCGAGCTCGCGCTGTCCGGTCCTGCCGTCCGGCGTCACCTCGACGCGCTGATCGCCGACGGCGAGGCGGAGGTGCGCGATGCGTCCCGCCGTGGTCCCCGGGGCCGCGGGCGACCGGCCCGGCACTATCTGCTCACCGACGCCGGGCGCGCCCGGTTCGGGCACGGCTACGACGACCTCGCCGTGGCCGCGCTGCGCTACCTCGCCGAGTACGGGGGGGAGGCGGCGGTGCGCGGCTTCGCGCGCAGCCGGGTGGAGAACCTGCTCGGCCAGGGGGCCGAGCAGGTCGCGGCCGCCCATGGCCGCGACGCACAGGCAGATGCGCTCGCGGACGTTCTCACCTCACGCGGCTACGCGGCACAGGCCCGCGAGGCGGGCTCCGGCGTGCAGCTGTGCCAGCACCACTGCCCGGTGGCCCACGTCGCGGCCGAGTTCCCGGTGCTGTGCGAGGCTGAGACGCAGGCGTTCGCCGAGCTGCTCGGCACACACGTGCAGCGACTGGCCACCATCGCGCGGGGCGACTCCGCGTGCACCACCCACGTTCCGCTGGAAGCTCCGGATGTCCGGCGGGGTTACACCACAACCACCACGAACTCGACAGGCACGCCCCTGAGAGGGAGGCAGTCCGAATGACGACCGCTCCTGAGACACTCACCCAGGAGGAGACGCTCGCGACGCTCGGCCGCTACGACTTCGGTTGGGCCGATCCGGACGCCGCCGGCGCCACAGACGACAAGGACGCTGCCGAGGGGTATCTCAACGGCGCGTCCGCGGGATCCGGCCCGTACGTCCTCAAGTCGCTCGACGTGGCCAGTCAGGCCGTGCTGA
>JAODNO010000391.1 GCA_025465235.1 Pseudonocardia sp. | reverse complement strand
CCAGCACGGCGCCGTCCGCGTCGGCGATCGGGACCGACCGCACGGGCAGCGGCAGCGCGGCCGCGTGCGCCCGCTCCCGGGCGCCGTCCCACGTCAGGAACGTCGTCGGCGCCGCGAACGCGGTGCTCACGATGCCGCCGGGCCCAGCAGCTGGGCCGCTCGCACGGCCACCGGGTCGAGCGCATCGCCGCCAGCGGCGACGTGCGCCAGGAGCGCCCTCGTCATCCGCGGCTCCCAGAAGTCGCGCATGTGCGTGGCCACGGCGGCGGCCGCGACCTCGAGCGGCCGGTGCGCGAACTGCACCGCGACGTCGTTGGCCAGCCGGACGTGGGGCGGAACCGTGGAGGTCGACATCGATCAGTCTCCTGCCGTTGCGACCGGTTGCTGCGCCAGGTCCTCGCGCACGGCCGCCTGCTCGGGGGACAGGGCCACCTGCACGGCAGTGACCTTGTACTCGGGACAGTTGGTGGCCCAGTCGGAGTTGTCGGTGGTGATCACGTTCGCCCCCGTGACCGGATGGTGGAAGGTCGTGTAGCACACGCCCACGGGCATCCGTTCCGCCAGTACCGCCCTCAGGGTAGTCCGCCCGACCCGGCTGGAGAGCGTCACCATGTCTCCGTCGTTGATCCCGCGCACCTCCCCGTCGTGCGGGTGCAGCTCGAGGATGTCCTCTGGGTGCCAGGCGACGTTGGCGGTGCGGCGCGTCTGCGCGCCCACGTTGTACTGCGACAGGATCCGGCCGGTGGTGAGGATCAGCGGGAACTTCCGCGTGCTGCGCTCGCGCGTCGGCACGTAGACCGTCTCGACGAAGCGTCCCTTGCCGCGCACGAACTCGTCCTGGTGCATGATCGGCGTGCCACCCGGCGACGCCTCGTTGCACGGCCACTGCACGCTGCCCACCCGGTCCAGGTGGGCGAACGAGACGCCGGCGAAGGTGGGCGTGGTCAGGGCGATCTCGTCCATGATCTGGGCCGACGAGTCGTAGTGCATGGGGTAGCCCATCGCCTGCGCGATCTCGCAGATGATCTGCCACTCCTGCTTGCCGGTCTTCGGCGCCATCACCGGGCGCACCCGGTTGATCCGCCGCTCGGCGTTGGTGAACGTGCCGTCCTTCTCCAGGAACGACGTGCCGGGCAGCAGCACGTGGGCGAACTTCGCCGTCTCGTTCTCGAAGAGATCTTGGACGACGACGAGATCCAGCGCGGCCAGCGCGGCGTGCACGTGCTGGGTGTTGGGGTCGGACTGCGCGATGTCCTCACCCTGCACGAACAGCGCCCGGAACGACCCGTCGATGGCGGAGTCGAACATGTTCGGGATGCGCAGGCCGGGCTCGTCGAGCAGCGGGGTGCCCCAGAGCTGCTCGTAGACGTCCCGGGCGCCGTCGTCGGAGACGTGCCGGTAGCCGGGCAGCTCGTGCGGGAACGAGCCCATGTCGCAGGCGCCCTGCACGTTGTTCTGCCCCCGCAGCGGGTTGATGCCCACGCCGTCGCGGCCGATGTTGCCGGTGGCCATCGCGAGGTTCGCCATGCCCATGACCATCGTCGAGCCCTGGCTGTGCTCGGTGACGCCGAGGCCGTAGTAGATGGCGCCGTTGCCGGCCTCCGCGTAGAGCCGGGCCGCCGCCCGTACCTCGGCGGCGGGCACGCCGGTGATCTCCTCGACCGCCTCGGGGCTGTGCTCTGGACCGGCGATGAACGCCTCCCACGCAGCGACGTCCTCGCAGCGCTCCTGCACGAACGCCCGGTCGACCAGGCCTTCCGTGACGATGACGTGCGCCATCGCGTTGACCACCGCCACGTTCGTGCCGGGTGCGAGCTGCAGGTGGTGGGTGGCCTCGATGTGGGGGGAGCGGACGAGATCGATCCGCCGCGGGTCGATGACGATCAGCTTGGCGCCCTGGCGCAGCCGCCGCTTCATCCGCGACGCGAAGACGGGGTGGCCGTCTGTCGGGTTGGCGCCGATCACCATGATCACGTCGGCCTTGGCGACGGACTTGAAGTCCTGGGTGCCGGCGGAGGTGCCGAAGGTCTGCTTGAGGCCGTAGCCGGTGGGGGAGTGGCAGACGCGCGCACAGGTGTCGACATTGTTGTTGCCGAACACCGCGCGCACCATCTTCTGGACGACGTAGACCTCCTCGTTCGTCGTCCGGGATGAGGTGATCGCGCCGATCGAACCCGGCCCGTGCTCGGCCTGGATCTCGCGGAGCCGCCGGGCGGTGAACCCGATGGCCTCCTCCCAGGAGACCTCGCGCCACGGGTCCGCGATCGACTCGCGCAGCATGGGGGAGAGCACGCGGTCGGGGTGGCTCGCGTAGCCGAAGGCGAACCGTCCCTTGACGCAGGAGTGGCCCTCGTTGGCGCCGCCGTCCTTGTAGGGCACCATCCGCACCAGCTCGTCGCCGCGCAGCTCGGCCTTGAACGAGCAGCCGACCCCGCAGTACGCGCAGGTGGTGACGACCGACCTGGTGGGCATGCCCAGCTGCACCACCGACTTCTCCTGCAGCGTCGCGGTGGGACAGGCCTGCACGCACGCGCCGCAGGAGACGCAGTCGGACTCCATGAACGAGACGCCCGCGCCCGCAGCGACCTTCGAGTCGAAGCCGCGGCCCTCGATCGTCAGGGCCAGGGTGCCCTGCACCTCGTCGCAGGCGCGGACACAGCGCGAGCACGCGATGCACTTCGAGGCGTCGAAGTCGAAGTAGGGGTTGGACGTGTCCGTGGGGGCGTCCATGTGGTTGGCGCCGGCCTCGACGCCCGACCCGTAGCGGACCTCGCGCAGCCCCGTGACCCCGGCCATGTCCTGCAGCTCGCAGTCCCCGTTGGCCGAGCAGGTGAGGCAGTCGAGCGGGTGGTCGGAGATGTAGAGCTCCATCACCCCGCGGCGCAGCTTCCCGAGCCGCTCGGTCTGGGTGCGCACGACCATGCCAGGGGCGACAGGGGTGGTGCAGGACGCCGGCGTGCCGCGGGCGCCGTCGATCTCTACTACGCACAGCCGGCAGGAGCCGAACGCCTCCAGGCTGTCGGTGGCACACAGCTTGGGGACGTCCACCCCGGCGTGTTTCGCCGCGCGCATCACGGACGTGCCCGGCGGCACCATGACGGGCACACCGTCGACCGTCAGCTCGACGGTGGCCGCGCCCTCACGGGCAGGCGTTCCGAAGTCGGGCTCCTTGAGCAGCGTCATGCCGTGCCCTCCGTGGTCGTAGCCGCCGTACTGGTCGCCGGTATGCCGAAGTCCTCGCCGAAGTGGCGCACCGCGCTGCGTACCGGCAGCGGGGTGAGGCCGCCCATGGCGCAGAGCGATCCGTCGGTCATCAGCTCGCACAGGTCGTCGAGCAGGACGAGGTTGCCGGCGCGGTCCTCGCCGGCGCGGATGCGGTCGATCGTCTCGACGCCGCGCACCGCACCCACGCGACAGGGGGTGCACTTGCCGCAGGACTCCTCGGCGCAGAACGAGAAGGCGAAGCGGGCCATCGCGGACATGTCGACGGTGTCGTCGAAGACGACGATGCCGCCGTGGCCGACCATCGCCCCGGCCGCGGCGAACGACTCGTAGTCCATCGGCAGGTCGAACTGGGCGGCCGGCAGGTACGCCCCGAGCGGGCCGCCCACCTGCACCGCCCGCACCGGGCGCCCGGACGCGGCGCCGCCGCCGAGGTCCTCGACGAGCTCGCCGAGGGTGATCCCGAACGCCGTCTCGACGATTCCCCCGCGCGCGATGTTGCCGCCGAGCTGGAAGACGTTGGTGCCGAGCGAGCGGCCCATGCCGTAGGCCGCGTAGGCGGCGCCGCCGTTGGCCATGATCGTCGGCACCGTGGCCAGCGAGAGCACGTTGTTGACCACGGTCGGGCGGCCGAAGAGGCCTTCGAGGGCGGGGATCGGCGGCTTGGCGCGCACGGTGCCGCGCTTGCCCTCGAGGCTCTCGAGCATCGAGGTCTCCTCGCCGCAGATGTAGGCGCCGGCGCCCACCCGCACGTGGAGGTCGAACGTCAGGTCCGAGCCGAGGATCCGCTCGCCGAGCCAACCCCTGGCCCGCGCGGTCTCGATCGCCGCGGTCAGCGTCTCCACGGCGTCCGGGTACTCCGAGCGCAGGTAGACGTACCCCTCGGTCGCGCCGACTGCGTGGGCCGCGATCGTCATGCCCTCGATCAGGGTGAACGGGTCGCCCTCGATGAGCATGCGGTCGGCGAACGTGCCGGAGTCGCCCTCGTCGGCGTTGCAGCAGACGAACTTGATGTCGGCCGCGGCGCCGAGCACCGTGCGCCATTTGATCCCGGTGGGGAAACCGGCGCCGCCCCGGCCGCGCAGCCCGGAACCGACGACCTCCTCGACCACGGCGGACGGCTCCATCGTGAGCGCGGCCCGCAGCCCCGCGTTGCCCCCGTGGGCCTCGAAGTCGTCGGCCGAGCGGGGGTCGACGATCCCGACCCTGGCGAATGTCAGCCGCTGCTGGCGGCGCATCCACGGCAGGTCCTCGACGAGCCCGAGGCCGCCCGGGCCGCCGTCCAGCAGGCCCGCGGCGACCAGGCCGTCGACGTCCTCCGGTTCGATCGGCCCGTACCCGACCCGGCCCGCGGGCGTCTCGACCTCGACCAGTGGCTCCAGCCAGAGCATGCCGCGCGACCCGGTGCGGACCACCTCGACCGCGCGTCCCGTGGTGGCGGCAGCCGCGGCGATCCGCTCGGCCACCTCGTCAGCTCCCACGGACCGTGCCGCGGCGTCGCGTGGGACGAACACCCGTACCGTCGATGCGCTCATCGGGCCTCTCCCAGCAGTGCGTCGAAGCGGGCGGGGCTGACCCGGCCGTGGAGCCGGTCGTCCACCTGCACTGCCGGAGCGAGCGCGCAGTTGCCGAGGCAGAACACCTCGTCGAGCGTGATGGCGCCGTCGGAGGTGGTCTCGCCGAAGCCGACGCCCGTGCGGTGCTTCGCGTGCTCGCCGAGCGCCTCGGCGCCCACGGAGCGGCACGCCTCGGCCTGGCAGATCCGCACCGTTGTGCGGCCGGCGGGGGCGCGGCGGAAGTCGCGGTAGAAGGTGACGACACCGTGCACCTCGGCGACCGAGAGGTTGAGCACGTCGGCGATCACCGGAACATCCGCGGGATCGACGTGCCCCAGATCCTCCTGTACCGCGTGGAGGATCGGCAGGAGCGGGCCGCGCACGTCCCGCAGCGTGGTCGCGATGTGCCGCACGTGGTCAGTACGCACTGCCGCGAGGTCCGTGACGTCCATCGTCATGTGGCGACTGTCCCGGTCTGAGGTGGTTCAGGTCAAAGCAATCGTTGTTATCCCCTGATAACCGCCGACTATGAGCTGCCGTGGGCATGCCTTTCGAGCAGATCGTCCAGCTCGGCTCGGAGGTCCACCGATCCCGCGACGTCGAGCACGGCCCGCACGAGCATCGGCTCCGGAAGGCGGTCGGGGAGCACCAGTCCAATGCGGTGGCTCTGCCGCGGAGTGGTCATCGGCACGATGCGCATCCCGTCCGGGACGCCGAACAGGTGCAGCCACGCGTGGGAGATGATCGTCGACCAGCGGTGGGTGGCGACGTGGGCGTACAGCACCGACACCGCGTCGGCCTCCAGCATCGGTTCCACCACGACGCCGGCGGCCGCGAAGGCACGGTCGAGGATCCGGCGGTTCTCCATGACCTGTGGCAGCAGGCACAGCGGAAGGGTGGCGGCGTCGTCCCAGGCTGCGGTGGTCCGGTCCGCGAGCGGTGAGTCGTCGGGCGTCAGCAGAAGGTAGCGCTCCCGGTAGAGCGGGACGGTCCGCACCGCGCCGCCAAGCGGTTCCCCGTCGACGTAGGTCATGCCCACGTCGAGCTCGTAGTCCGCCAGCTTGCGCACGATCTCGCGCGATGACATCGACTCGAAGGAGATCCGCACCCGCGCATGTCGCTCGCTGAACGGGGCGGTGAGCAGGGGGGCCGCGGTCAGCGCCGTGGGGATCGCGCCGATGCGGAGTTGGCCGGTGAGACCGCCTGCCATCCGGTCCAGGTCCTGCCGAAGCGCGTCCTGGTCGGCGAGCATCCGGTGCGCCCAGACGACAACCCGCTCGCCCTCCGCGGTGAACCCCCCGAAGCGGCGCTCCCGCCGGACGATCTGCACCCCGAGGTCCGCCTCCAATCGCCGGATCGCCGCCGACAGCGCAGGTTGCGACACATGGCACGCGGCAGCGGCCCGCGCGAAATGTCGTTCCCGCGCGAGAGCACTGAGATATTCCAGCTGGCGCAGGAGCACTGGACAGGAATACCGGCGCCACGGCCGGAAGGCAAAGCCGCGCCGCGCCGGGAGCCGTCGCGCGATGGTCCAGCAGCACAGGTCGCAACGCGGCGAGGCGTGGCGCTCGAGGTCGGTGGCGCCGACGGGGTGATGCGTGCCACCCGCATCGATACGGCAATTGCCGCTACGTTGCAGGAGCGTTTCTCGGTGAAAGGTGTGTCATGGCATCCCGGACAGTTCCTGCAGCGCCATCGCGGTGGGCGCAGCTGCGTACGACGCTCACCCGCGAGGATCGGGCAGCAATCGGTGGAATGGCCGGTTTTGTCGTTCTCCTGCACGTCGTCGGATTCGGGGTGCTGATCGCCTTCGTCGTTCCTGCGCACTACGACCTGGGCACCACCGGCACGTACGGGATCGGGGTCGGCGTACTGGCGTACACGCTGGGCATGCGACACGCGTTCGACGCCGACCACATCGCGGCGATCGACAACACCACGCGCAAGCTCATCGCCGACGGAGGTAGGCGGCCCCTGTCGGTCGGGTTCTGGTTCTCCCTCGGCCATTCCACCGTCGTCTTCGGGCTGACGTTCCTGCTCGGCCTCGGGGTGAAGGCGCTGGTCGGGGAGGTCGAGAACGACGGATCGCAGCTGCACTCGATCGGCGGAACCATCGGTGCCACGGTCTCCGGGACGTTCCTGTGGATCCTGGGGATCCTCAACCTCGTCGTGCTGATCGGGATCATCCGGATATTTCGGAGGATGCGGACCGGGGAGTACGACGAGCAGGAGCTCGAGGAACAGCTCAACAAACGCGGGTTCATGAACCGGTTCCTCAACGGGCTGACCCGGTCGATCACGAAACCGTGGCACATCTACCCGGTCGGGGTGCTGTTCGGGCTGGGATTCGACACTGCCACCGAAGTGGGACTCCTCGTGCTGGCGGGCGGGGCTGCCGCGTTCAGTCTGCCGTTCTACGCGATCCTCGTGCTCCCGATCCTGTTCGCCGCGGGCATGAGCCTGCTCGACTCTCTCGACGGTCTGTTCATGAACTTCGCCTACGGCTGGGCGTTCGCCAGGCCCGTCCGCAAGGTGTTCTACAACATCACCATCACGGCGCTGTCCGTCACGGTCGCTCTGGTCATCGGGACGATCGAACTGGTGTCGGTCATCACCCAGCAGGCGGGGATCAACTCGGGGCCGCTCGCGGCCGTCGCCTCGATCCCGCTGAACGACGCCGGGTACGGCCTCGTCGCGCTCTTCGCGATCGCGTGGCTGGTCGCGTTCGCGATCTGGAGGCTCGGGCATGTCGAGCAGAGATGGTCCGCGACGCCGGGGGAGCTCGGTACGTCACGGCCACCGGCCTGACCGGCGGGCGATGCCTCAGTCCGGGTACGCCCCGCCGTCGAGCCCGATGACTTTGTTGGTCAGGTAGCCGTTGCGGAGCATCGCGAGCGAGAGGTCGGCCACCTCCTCGGTGGTGCCCAGGCGGCCGGCGGGGATTCTCGCGGGAACCGGCTCGTCCGGCCGGAGCGGCAGCATCCGGGTGCCGGCAATCAAGGCTGGGGCGATCGCGTTGACGGTGACGCCGGAACCGGCGACGTTCGCCGAGAGGTTGTGCACGAGGCCGTGTAGTGCCGCCTTGGCTGCCGCGTAATGCGGCCCGATCACCCCGCCCGTGAACGCAGCCACCGAGGAGAACAGCAGGATCCGGCCGAACCGGCGCTCGATCATCCGGGGAAGCGTCTGCTGGGCGAGGAAGAACGGCGCCCGGACGTTGACGGTCATGGTCTCGTCCCACAGCGGCCCGTCGACGTCCTCCCATGACGTCTGCACGGCCACGCCCGCCGCAGGGACCAGGACGTCGACGCCGCCCAGCCGTTCGACGGCCGTGGCGACGACCCGGGCGGGTGCGTCCGGGTCGGCGAAGTCCGCCTGCATCACCTCGGCGCGGCGGCCGAGCTTGCGCGCCTGGTCCGCCACCTGCTCGGCCTCATCGGCGTGCCCTCCGTAGGTGAGCAGGAGATCCGTGCCGCTCTCGGCGAGCCGCCGGGCGATCTCCTGGCCGATGCCACCCGAGGCTCCGGTGATCAGGGCCACGCGATCGCGCAGAACCGAGTCGATGCCGTTGTCGGCCACAGGCGTCCTCCTCCATCGGGCTGTCGGCACACCGATTCCGACAGTACGACCGGGGGCGCCGGATGGACGCTGCGGTCCCGCTGGACACGGCGTCCAGCGGGACCGCAGCTTGCCGCCCGACTCCCGGGGGGATTGGCGCCGAGCGGTTCCTAAACGCTCGGAACGCACCCGCGAACTGTTACCGACCCAGGAGAAAATCTTGGCGGTTGGCACGGTCCCGCAGGCGCCCGCGCGCCGTGACGCCCGGGCTCGCGGATCCGGAGATAGGTTGACCGCGACCGACTTGGGGGGTGCGGATGCTGGCCAGCGACATGATCATCACCGGCGGATACAACGTCTACCCCCGCCAGGTCGAGGACGCGCTGCTGACCCACCCGGCCGTCGCCGTGGCCGCCGTGGTCGCGCTCCCGTTGTCCCCGGTGGGCAAGGTGCTGCGCCGGGCCCTGCGCGACCCACTGTGGGGCCGGCCGTGAGCGCCGTCAGGGTGGAGCGGAGCGGCCCGGTCACCACGGTGTTCCTGCACCGGCCTGCCCGCCGCAACGCCGTCGACGGCGCCACGGCCGCCGCGTTGGCCGCCGCGTTCCGCGCCTTCGACGCGGACGACGACACGGCCGTCGCCGTACTGCACGGCGAGGGCGGCGTCTTCTGCGCGGGCGCCGATCTGACGGCGGTGGGCACCGAGCGCGGCAACCGCGTGGCCCCCGACGGTGACGGGCCGATGGGACCGACCCGGATGCGATTGTCCAAGCCGGTGATCGCCGCCGTGTCGGGGCACGCCGTGGCGGGCGGGTTGGAGCTCGCCCTGTGGTGCGACATGCGCGTGGCCGACGAGACTGCCGTGTTCGGCGTCTTCTGCCGGCGCTGGGGGGTCCCGCTGATCGACGGCGGCACGGTGCGGCTGCCCCGCCTGATCGGCACCGGCAGAGCAATGGACCTGATCCTCACCGGGCGGCCGGTCGACGCCGCGGAAGCGCTGGCGATCGGGCTGGCCAACCGCGTCGTCCCACCCGGGGAGGCCCTCGCCGCCGCCCAAGAGCTCGCGGCGCAGCTCGCGGCGTTCCCGCAGACCTGCATGCGGCACGACCGCCTTTCCGTGCTCGACCAGGACGGGCTGTCCGAGGCTGATGCGCTGGATGCGGAGTTCGCGCACGGCCAGGTCTCGCTGGCCGCCGACGCGCTCGCCGGCGCCGCGCGGTTCGCCGGGGGAGCGGGCCGGCACGGGTCGTTCGGCGATTCCTGATCCGCCCGGGAGCAGTCCCGATCCGGTCAGCTGACCGGTGCCGTCACCACGCCGAGCGTGTCGGCGCCGACAAGGCGCCGGGCCGCGAGGTTGCCCATCGGCATGATCGGGCCGGCCTGGACGTCACGCCACATCCGCTCGAACGGAAGGTTGCGGGTGTAGCCGGGCCCGCCAACGACGTCGACGAGCCGGTGCAGCACCTCGACGGCATTATTGGCGGCCACGTACTTGACCATCGCGCACCGGGCCAGCCCGGACTGCACGCCCTGGTCCAGCAGACGACCGTTCTCCACCTCGTCGACGTGGCGGTACAGCATTGCCCGCGAGGTCTCCAGCAGGATCCGGCAGGCGCCGATGACATCCTGCACGACGGCGTCCTCCGCCCGCCCGGAGTGGACCACCCGGCGCACGGTCCAGGCGAGGGCTCCTTCGGCGATGCCGGTGTAGACCGCCCCGAACGCCGGCATCGCCCACGCCCACACCGTCTCCAGCACCCGCCGATCCAGATGCCCCACCGGGAGCGAGTGCACGACCTGCTCGTCGGGCACGAAGACGGCGTCGAGCTCCAGGTCGTCGCTGCGGGTGGCCCGCATCCCCATCGCGTTCCACGTGGGGTGCACCCGCACGCCGGGCTGGTCCATCGCCACCTGGCACAGCAGCAGCCGCGGCCCGCCGTCGGCACCGTTGTGCCTAGCCGTTGTCGAGAAGTGCGTGGCGATCGCGGTGTTGGTCGCGAAGATCTTCCGTCCGGTGAGGACGTATCCGCCGGCGACCTTCTCCGCCACCGTCCGTGCGTCGGTCATGTCGTTGCGGACGCCGGGCTCCCCGGTGACCGCCGCCCAGATCAATGACCCGGCCGCCGCCTCGCGCAGCAGATGCGCCAGCCGCGGGCTGCGGGTGCGCCGCCACACGGCGCCCCACTGGCCCAGCGGCGAGATGTGCATCGTGACGGAGAGCGCCGTTGCCCCGTCGCCCGTCGCGAGCCGTTCGAGCACCGCTATGACGTCGCCGAGCCCTGCTCCCAGGCCGCCGAGCTCCTGCGGAACGGAGAGGCGCAACAGGCCGGCGTCGGCGAGGTCGATGTAGTTCTCGTGCGGGAAGCCGGCGTGCTGGTCGTGCGCGGCGGCACGCTCGGCGAAGCGCTCGGCGAGCCGGTCGGCCGCGTCGATGAACTCCGCGCGTCGATCAGGCGTGCGCTCCGCCGTGGGCACCGTCGGTCCGGTCATGGGTCCCCCCGGGGGTCCGTATGGTCGCCTGGCTGCCCACCGTACGGCTGACGAGCGGCCCTGACGTCGACCGGAGGGATGGCCTCGACCAGCAGCGTCGAGAGGTGAAGCCCCCTGTTCTCGGGCGGGTGCGCCACCTCGCCCAGGGCAACGTCGCCCCTGCGCCACATCCGTGACCGCGCCCCGTCGTCCCGCGTGTCCCGATGCGGCGCCGGTTCACCGCCGACGGCGGACCGGTGCGCATGCGGTCCGGGCCCGGGAAGGGTCGTCCGGGTACCGGACAAATCGGGCCGGCCGGCCCGTACGATCTGATCATGACCCGTCGCGCAGCCGCGCTCGTCCTGACCGCTCTCACCGCGCTCGTCCTCGCCGCGGGGTGTGGGGGCGGAGGATCGCAGACCGAATGCGGGCTCGACGGCTGCACCATCACGTTCCCGCGCAGCGGTGCCGCCGCCGTGTCCGTGTTGGGCATCGAGGCCAGGGTCGTCGGCGTGGAGGGGGGCACGGCCGAGCTGGAGATCGCCGGGCAGCGCGTCACTGTTCCGGTGGGCGGGGAGACGCAGGTCCAGGGCTTCACGGTGGGGGTGGAGCGGGTCACCGACACCGAGGTCGTGGTGCGGATCCGGCCTTGAGCCTGCCGGCGGTCAGCCGAGGGCGGCGTCCAGCAGCTCGTCGATCGGCAGCGGCCGGGCGGCCGGGTCCTTGGCCTGGTCGTCCCACCGCCGCAGCTGCATCGCGTCGGCGGCGAGTCGATGGCGCAGGAACCGCTCCACCTGTGGGCGCGGGCACCGTCGAGTTCGTGCTCGACCGGGACGGGCGCTTCTACTTCCTGAAGGTCAACACCCGGCTGCAGGTGGAGCACCCGGTCACCGAGGTCACCGGGCTGGACCTGGTGGCGCTGCAGCTGCTGGTGGCCGAGGGCGAGCCGCTGCCCGCCGAGGCGCGATCGGCGTCGATCACCGGGCACGCGGTCGAGGCCCGGCTCTACGCAGAGGACCCGAGTGCGGACCACCGACCGGGAAATGGCGTCCTGCACCGCCTCCGGATCCCGGACCTGCCCCCGATCCGGGTGGACACCGGCGTGCGCGACGGGTCGGTCGTGAGCACCCACTACGACCCGATGCTCGCCACGATCGTCGTACACGCGGCCGACCGGGCCTCGCAGCAGGCCCCAGCACGCGCAGTACCGGGAGGGCGAGACGGAGCTGCACGTGCGTTACCGCCTCGGCCCGGGGCGCTGCTCCGGGTCGAGGTCAACGGCTCCGACCAGGCCGGCTCGTCGCCCACCGCATCACCGCCGATGTCGTCGGCCTCGAGGTGGCAGGCGCGCGCCGCCAGGTCGATGTGCACCGGGTGGGCACAACGCGTTACCTGGACAGCGCGCTCGGCGCAGCCACGCTGCACGAGCTGCCGCGCTTCCCCGAGCCCGGCTCCGAGGCCGCGCCCGGGTCGCTGCTCGCGCCGATGCCGGGCACGGTCGTCCGCATTGCCGCGGGTGTGGGGCAGCCGGTCCGGGCCGGGACGACGGTGGTCGTCTTCGAGGCGATGAAGATGGAGCACCCGGTGAAGGCCCCGGCCGCGGGTACGGTCGCCGAGGTGCTCGTGGAGGTGGGCCAGACCGTGGACGCCGGTGAGGCGCTCGCCGTTATCGTCGAGACGATGGAGGACCTCTGAGGATGGGCGTGTCGATGGCGTTGCTGGTGGACGACCTGCTGGCCGAGAGCGAGGTCGTCACAGCGATGGTGGCCGACCTCGACGACGACTCGATCGCGACCCCGACCCCTGCCGTGGGCTGGGACGTCCGCGACCAGCTCACCCACCTCGCCTTCTTCGACGCGGCTGCCCGGAAAGCGGCCGTCGACCCCGAGGGGTTCCGCAACGAGGCGGCGGCGTTGCTGGCCCGCGGCAGCGACTTCCCCGACCATGTGGCGGCCGAACACTCCCACCTCGCTGCCGCCGAGGTCCGGTCGTGGTTCGGCCGAGCCCGGCTGGCCTACGCCGACACGTTCCGGGCGCTCGACCCCGCAGCCCGGCTGCCCTGGTACGGCCCGGACATGAGCGCGGCCTCCTCCGTCACCGCCCGGCTGATGGAGACGTGGGCCCATGGCCAGGACATCGCCGATGCCCTCGGCGTGCGGCGGGAGCCCACCGACCGACTGCGACACGTCGCGCACCTCGGGGTGCGCACCGCGGGCTTCAGCTTCACCCTGCACGGGAAGGCCATGCCACAGGCACCCGTGCACGTGGAGCTCGTCGGCCCGGGCGGGGACACCTGGACCTGGGGCGACGCCGGCGCGTCCGACCGCGTCCGGGGGGACGCGCTGGACTTCTGCCTCGTGGTCACCCAGCGCCGCAACGTCGCCGACACCGGGCTGCAGGTCACCGGATCCGTCGCGACCGAGTGGATCTCGATCGCCCAGGCCTTCGCCGGAGAGCCCGGGTCCGGCCGTCCCCCGGGCGAGTTCCCGCGGACCGAGCGGCGCACCGGGTGAGCGTCCGGCCCGGTCTCCGGCGCAGCATCCGATAGCGAACTCCTCCGGCTTCTACGGCGACCGCTCGGCCGCTGTCCGCGAGATGGTGAATGGCGGACCCATCGACGTGCTGACCGGTGACTACTCGCCGAGCTGACCATGATGATCCGTGTCCAACGCAGGCGGCCTCGACCCCGCCGATCTGGCCGAGCAGATCGGTGTCCTGGGGGCGCGCCTCGGACTCGCGCCGAAGGTGGCCTTCGTGACCGGCGACGACCTCGGCGGGCGGCTCGCGAAGCTGCAGGCCGCCGGCCACGAGCTGGCCAACCTCGACACGGGGCAGAAGCTCGCCGAGGCGGGCGTCGAGCCCGTCACCGCTCACGCCTATCTCGGGGCATGGGGCATCACGGAGGCGCTGGGTGCGGGGGCCGACGTCGTGGTGACCGGCCGGGTCACCGACGCGTCGCTCGTCGTCGGCCCTGCGGCCTGGTGGCACGGCTGGGGGCGCCACGACCCGGACGCGCTGGCCGGTGCGGTCGCCGCTGGACACGTGATCGAGTGCGGGCCGCAGGCGACCGGGGCTCGCCTCGCCGGCTACGCGGGGTTCCACACCACCACGCCGCCCGGCTCCGAGAGCGCGTTCGGCGTGTACTGGCCGGCGACCGTTCCGGCCTCGGAGGTACGGCACGTCGTGGTGCTGCCGGACGGCACACGGCGGGAGGTGCCCCACACCGTCGCGTCCGGGCCGGCTCCGGTGGCGGCGCCTCCGGCCCTGCGCCCCGAACCGCTCGCGGACGAGGAGACCCGCCGCATCGAGCTCTGCTGGAGGAGTGAGCGGCTCCTACGCGGATCCCGGGATAAATGGGTGGCGCATGGCCAGGATCGTGCCCAGCACGATCGCCTCCTTGTAGAGAGCGGCCGGCCTCCCGGTGAGCACGGCTTCACGCGGGCTGTCGTCGGCGTGGACGAACTGGATGAGCCCGTCGCGGCGGCCGAGGCTGATGCACTGGTTGAGATACCGGAACCGCAGCGGGCGCGGGGAGCGCCCCGCCAGCCCGTCGGCGATCGCCCTGGCGGCTTGCTGCGCTGCCGGAATACCGGTGGCACACGCCATGCGTAGCTCCTGCCCGGTCGCCCGCCGAACGGCGGCCGCATCCCCGATTCCGTAGACCTCGGGGTGCGAGACCGAACGCAGCGCCTCGTCCACGATCATCCGGCCGTGGTCGTCGACCGCGAACCCGGCCCGGCGTGCCAGGTTCGACACCCGGAAGCCGGTGGCCCACACGACGGTGTCGGCGCCCACGTGGTGACCCCCGTCGAGCACCACTCCGTCGGGGCGGACCTCGGTCACCCTGGCGTTCTCCCGCACCTCGACGCCGAGGCGGTCGAAGACCCGTCGCAGGTAGTTCCGGGCCCGCTGCGACAGCGCTTCGCCCAGGCGGTCGCCGGTCACCAGCTTCACCTTCAGCCCCGGATACGCTTCGGCCAGCTCACTGGCGACTTCGATGCCGGTCAGGCCGCCGCCGACCACGGCGATGCTCCCACCTTCTCCCACCCGCTCCCGCAGGCGCGCTGCCTGTTCGCGATCGGCGACGGTGTAGGCGTGCTCGGCCGCGCCGGGCACGGAGTCCAGGTCGGCGCGGCTGCCCAGGGCGTAGACCAGGACGTCGTAGTCCACCGGCCGCCCTGTCCCGGCGAGGCGCACGCTCCGCGCCGCCGCGTCGATCTCCTCCACGCGGTCGACGACCAGCTCGACTCCGGTGCCGTCGAGAAGCCCGGCGAGGGGCAGGTCCCGGAGCCGCTCGCCCGCTGCGAGCTGGTGGAGCCGTACCCGTTCGACGAACCGGTCGCTTGCATTGACCAGCGTCACCCTGGCGCCCGTCCTCCTGGCGGTGAGCTTGGCGGCGACGAGCCCCGAGTAGCCGGCGCCGAGGACTGTGATGTGCAGGTTCATGCTGTTCCTTCCGTCCCCTCCCGGACGGGCGGCGAGCGCGGAACGTGACAGCCCGGAGCTGTGCTCCGCGTCACCGACACCGGTCGATCTCCTCGACCGGCTCGGGGCGGTGTGGGCTACAGGTCCGATCCGCCCCAGAGGTCGACGAGAACCTGGTCGCCCACCGAGAACTTGCGCGGCCGCACCACCGTGAACTTCGCGCCGAATGCCACACCACCCGCGGACGCACGGCGGTAGCCGGCACGTGTGCGCAGCGGCTCGGGCCCTGCCCGCTCGCCCGTCTCCTGGTCGACGGTGGTGACCGCGCGCCGGATGGCGAGCTTGGCGTAGTCGAGCACGACGTCGCCGGTGGCGACCTGCCGCGCCCGGTCCTCGACGTGCGGCTCGGCCCACCCGCCGACGACGATGTCGGGCCGGAACCTGTTCATCGGCACCGGCGCTCGCTGCGTCCGGGTAGACGCCCTCGGGATCGACGACCATGAAGGACCGGTCGTGGGCGAGCCCGGCGGCGGTCAGGACGGACTCGCGCACGGACGTGCCGGCGCACCCCTTGATCGGAGGGTGCAGCAGCTACACCACAGCGGCCACGGTGATCACGCTAGAGCCGCGGAGCGTTCGGGGCCGTTGCCCAGACGAGGAAGGCGCGCCGCGGGCGGTCACCGGATGCCGGAGCGGCCGTCTCCGCGCGTGCTGCCACGAACCCGGCCTCGATCGCGATGCGGGTGGCGGCCGCAGCGTCCGATGGGATGGTGAGGTGGGCGGCGACCATGCGGCCGAACTCCGGTGACGGGTGGAAGTCGTCGGCCATCGGGATGCTGAAGGCCACCTGGCCGCCGGGTCGCAGCATGCGCAGCCAGTCGTGCAGGGCCGCCGCGCCGAGGAAGTGCAGCGAGGACGCACAGAGCACGACGTCGGCTCTGCCGTCGCGGAGGTCGAGCGGCACGGCCGGGGCGAGGCGCCAGTCGACCCGGCAGGCGGTGTCCTCGTGCACTGCCTTCGCCCTGGCCCGGTCGAGCATCCGCGACGCGATGTCGACGGCCACCACCCGCTCCGGCGCCAGCAGCCGCAGGGCGGCGAACGCGGCGACGCCGGTGCCGGTGGCCACGTCGACGACCAGGGCCGGCGGTATCGTCAGGCGCAGCCCGCGGACCAGCGCTTCGGCGATCGTGCCGTGGTGCGGGTCGTCGTCGTAGGTGTCGGCGGCGGCGTCGAAGGCAGTCGCGGGGTCCTGCACCGGCGGGATCCTACGGAGCATCCGGATCACGGCCGCCTCGGTATCCTGCGCCGATGTCGTCCATACGGATCGAGTCCGTCGCCCTCGACGAGCCCGTTGTCCGGGAGCTGATCGGCGAGCTGGACGCCGAGATGCACGACATGTACCCGGAGGAGGGTGCGGTCCACGACCGGCTCGACGCGGCTGAGGTGGCACCGGGTCACGGGGTCCTCCTCGTCGCGATCGAGGACGGGACGGACGTCCCGCTCGGCTGCGGAGCCGTGCGCCTCCGGGAGCCGGGCCTCGGCGAGATCAAGCGGATGTACGTGCGACCGCAGGCCCGGGGCCGGGGAATCGGCAGGGCGCTCCTGGGCGCGCTGGAGGCCGAGGCGGCGGCTCTGTTCGCCGACCGCGTGGTGCTGGAGACCGGAGCCCGGCAGGTCGAGGCGGTCGAGCTCTACCGCCGCGCGGGGTATGCGGAGATCGAGCGCTTCGGTGAGTACGCCGACTCGCCGCTGAGCCTGTGCATGGGCAGGGAGCTCGGATAGCGGCCGGTCCGGCTGGACGTCCTGTCGGTGCCTCGTGCTCCACTGGGCAGGGAGGTGATGGGGGTGTCGTTCGTACACGGCCACGCCAGGGACACGGGCTGGGTGGTCGCTCATGTCCGGCGTCCCACCCGCGCCGAGGACGGTCAGCTTCCGCTGCTCGCCGTGGTGCCGCTCCCACGGCCCGCCGAGCCGGACGAGCCGGAGGAGCCCGAGTCGGTCAGCTCGGCCAGGAAGTCGGCGATCACCCGCAGCTGAGCGGTGTTGCGGCGGCGCAGCACGGCGTCCAGGTGTTCGCCGTGCTCCCGGTAGTGCTCCGTGAGCGACGCCATGGCTTCGGGCACCGGGGTCACCAGCACCTTCCGCCGGTCGCTCACGTCCCGCTCCCGACGTGCGTACCCCGCACGTTCCAGCCGATCGATCACTCCCGTCACCGTGCCCGTGGTCAGCCCGGTCAGCTCCGCGAGTCGTCCGGGGGTGAGCGGGCCGTGGATGCCCAGCAGGGACAGGAACTGCGAGTCGCTCCCGCCGAGCCCCACCCGCTGGGCGACCGCCTGGTTGTGCAGCACCACATCGGCGATGAACCGCAATGTCGACATGCTGATCTCCGACCGCAGCTCGTCGGCCTCCATGCCGCCCTCCTTGACAATTGCTCGACTTGTCGAGAAACTCGGACTACCGAGATACTTGGTTCTACGAGTGAGGATACGGGATGACGGCGGCACTGGTGATCGGAGCGGGCATTGCAGGGCCGGTGGCGGCGATGGCGCTTCAGCGCGTGGGTGTCGAGGCCACCGTGCTCGAGGCCGGCCCCGGGCCTGCCGACGACATCGGCGCATTCCTGACGCTCCAGATCAACGGGATTGATGCGCTCCGGGCCATCGAGGCCGACGGTGCGGTCACCGGGCTCGGGTTCCCGACCCCGTCGATGCGGTTCCGCAGCGGCAGCGGCAAAGTGCTCGGTGAGATCAGCACCGGCGAGCCGCTCGCCGACGGCACGGTCGGCATCACGATGCGACGCGCCGACCTTTACCGCGCTCTGTGCGACGAGGCGCTGCGCCGGGGGATCCGCATCGAGCGCGGGCGCAGGCTCGTGGACGCGCGACCGGTGCCGGGCGGCGTCCTGGCCGAGTTCGCCGACGGCAGCACGGCCACAGCGGATCTGCTGATCGGCGCCGACGGAATCCGGTCGAGAGTCCGGCAGATCATCGATCCCGCCGCGGCCCCGGCCCGGTACGTCCCGGTGCTCAACATCGGTGGCTACGCCCCGCCGCAGGACACCGGGGCGCGGCCCGGGGAGTACGAGATGGTGTTCGGCAGGCGGGCCTTCTTCGGCTTCCTCGTGGCCCCGGAGGGCGCAGTCTGGTGGTTCGCGAACCCGCCGCGGCGCGACGAGCCCGCGCGGGGCGAGCTCGCCGCGATGAGCACGGCGGAATGGCGCTCGTGGCTGCTGGAGCTGTTCGCGCCCGATCGGACGCCGGCATCCGAGATCATCCGCTCGACGCCGGGGGAGCTGGTCGGGTGGACGACCTACGACCTGCCGTCGGTGCGCACATGGCATCGTGACCGCATGATCGTCATCGGTGACGCGGCACACGCCACGTCTCCCGCGTCGGGACAGGGCGCGTCGATGGCCGTCGAGGACGCGGTCGAGCTGGCCCGGTGCCTGCGCGATCTCCCTGAGCCTGCTGCCGCGTTCACGGCGTACGACCGGCTACGCCGTGCGAGGGTGGAGAAGGTCGTGGCCGCGGGGGCGCGGACGAGCAACTCGAAGGCGGCGGGCCCGGTCGGCCGCGTGCTGCGCGACGCGTTCCTGCCACTCGTGCTGAGCAGGGCGGGACGGCAGGCGCAGTCGTGGTTGCACGAGTACCACATCGACTGGGATGCGCCGGTCGGCGCCGGAGGGAACGGCATGCGCGCCCGGTAGGGGGCGGGCGAGCATGCCGCGGCTTCGTCAGCCCGCGCTGCCCACGGATGCGGCGTGCGGTGCCGGGAATCCGCCGACCGCCTGCTCGTAGGTGTGGGCCACGCGCAGCACGGTGGCGTCGTCGAAACGCTTTCCGATGATCATCATACCGGTCGGTAGGCCGTTCGCCAGCCCCGCTGGCACGCTGCACGCCGGGTGGCCGGAGACGTCCAGAGGTGCACAGTTGGTCACCATCTCCAGCGCGCGGCCGATCACCTCCTCACGCGGGGCGTCCTCCGCCGGGATGACCGATGCCTGGATCGGCGTGGTCGGCATGACCAGCACGTCGTAGCGCGAGAGCGCCTCGTCGTAGGCGGCCCGCAGCTGCGGGACCAGGTTGCGGGCCATCGCGTAGTGCTTGCCCTGGTAGCTGTTGATCGCGTACCGGCCGCTCAGCAGCACGAGCTTGACGGTCTCGGAGAACTGGCTGCCGTCGGAGCGCCACTTGTTGCCGTAGAACTCGATGAGCTCGGGGTCGTAGAGGCCCGGCCAGTTCATGCCGTAGCCGTTGGCGTCCACCATCTGCGCGGCGGCGCCCTCGATGGAGATGACGTCCCAGATCTTCAGGCCGTGCAGGTGCCACGGGATCGAGACGTCGTCGGCGGTGAGGCCGGCCTCGCGCAGCGTGTCGACCGCGGCGCGGACGGCCTCGTCCACGTCGGGCTCCGATCCCGGGTGGCCGAAGCCCTCGGAGACGACGCCCACGCGCAGCCCCTCCGCCGAGCGGGCCAGCGCGCCCACGTAGTCGTCGGGCACGAGATCGTTCGGCTGGCGCGGATCGTGCCCGTCAGGTCCGGCGATGACGTTGAGTACCAGCGCGGCGTCGGCCACCGTGCGCGTCATGGGGCCGACGTGGTCGATCGTCTGCTCGATCGGGAACGCTCCGGTGTAGGGCACGAGGCCGTGCGTCGGCTTGTGCCCGACGATCCCGCTGAAGGAAGCGGGCATGCGGATGGAACCGCCCTGGTCGCCACCGGTGGCGATGTCGACGGCGCCAGATGCGACGAGAGCGGCGCTCCCGCTGGAGGAGCCGCCCGTGGTCCGGGTGAGGTCCCACGGGTTGCGTACGGGGCCGGTGCGTGCGGTGTGCGACCCGCCCGAGAAGCAGAGGTCCTCGCAGACCGCCTTACCGGTGATCGTCGCTCCCGCCGCGAGCATCCGGGAGACGATCGTGGCGTCCCTGGTCGGGACGAAGCCCTGAAGTGTCGCCGAGCCGTTCATCATCGGCACGCCGGCCACCGCGGTGTTGTCCTTGACCGCCACCGTGCGGCCTGCGAGCGGGCCCTCGCCGCCCTCGGTGACGTTGCACGTGACGTACCAGGCGTTGAGGGGGTTGTCGGCATCCTCGGGACGGGTCCAGGCGCGGTCAGGGGCGGTCGGCGCCGTCCGCGCGTGGAGCTCCTCGACGGCGTCCCATGACGCCAGGACGCCGTGCACCATCGGGGCGAACGACGCCACGTCGGCGTCGGACAGGCCCAGGCCATAACCCTCGGCCACCTTCATGATGGCCGGCAGTTCGGGGGGCTGAACGGGCATCGTCTGGGTCTCCTCGTGTTCGGCGCCGATCGGATCGGACCGTAACCAGGTGGTAAGCAACCCGTCAACGAGTGCTGGCGCGTTGACGCACTTGTGACGTGCCGTCAACCAGCGCGACTCACAAGGAAGCCGCCCGGCGTCGCCTCCGCGAGGAAGAGGCGTTGCTGCATCGTCTCCGGGCCGACGACGGACACCATGCCGCGGGGGAAGGCCTTGTGGCTGGTGTGCAACTCGCGTGCCGTGGCCACGGCGTCATCGTCTGCAGCCCGCCGCGCGGCGATGGCGTAGAGGTGCAATGCCTCGTAGACCGACTCGGAGATACTCGAGACCGGCGGCGCGAACGCCCCGTACGCCGCGCGGTATCGCCGCAGGAACGCCTCGTTGAGGTCACCGGGGAGCTGCTCGAAGTAGCCCGAGACCCCCCACATCCCGCTCGCCGCGTCGTCGCCGATCCGTTCGCGCGTGGGCTCGTCGAGGGCGAGGGCGAGTGACCGGCAGCGCTCGCGCACGCCCATCGCGTGGCACTGCCGCTCGAAATGCACGAGGTCGGCACCGACGAACGAGGACAGGACGATGTCGGCCCCCGAGCGCAGGACGTTCTCGATGAGCGGCGCGAAGTCGCGGGTGCCCAGTGGCGCGAAGCCTTCTCCCACCACGGTGCCGCCGTGGTCGGCCAGCACCCGACGCGCCGCCGAGTGCACCACCTGCGGCCACACGTAGTCGTTGCCGGCCAGGAACCAGCGCCGCCCGCCTGCCACCTCCATCATCGGCGCGGCTGCGGCCCGCAGCTGGCGCTCCGGGCGTTCGCCGAGCTGGACGCGCAGACCACCGCCCATGCCGCCCTCGTTCATGACAGGTTGCACCATCAGCACGTCTGCTCCGCGCAGATCGCGCGCGGCGCGGGTGAACGTGGCCGAGGTCGTGCTCGCCATGATCGCCCGGCAGCCCGCATGCACGAGCCGCCACGCCTCGATCGTGCCGAGCCGCGGGTCGGTGGCGTCGTCCCCGACGATCAGCCGCACCGGCTTGCCTCGGATCCCGCCCTCGGCGTTGATCTCCTCGACGGCCATCGCGGCCAGGTTCTCGGTGGCCGAGGCGAACACACTCGCCGACCCGGACTTGCTCGTCAGCAGGCCCACCGGGTGCGTCCCCTCCACCCTCCCGTCGGGCACGCTGAACCCGCGGCGACGCATCAGCCAGTGCAGGCCGGCATCGTCGAGATCGGCGATCAGGCGCACCCGCGTGCCGCTTCCGTCCGGGTCGACGTGCACCCGGAGCCGGCCGCGCCACGGCTGGTCGTGCCGGATCTCGATGCGCGAGGGCGAACGGACCGCCGAGATGAGGCCAAGGATCTCCACCGCTCCTGCGGCCATGCCGAACATGGGAGCCTGCAGCGTGACGACGGCGCCGAGAGCGACGCGATCACACACCGCGTCGAACAGCCAACCCGCGCCCGTTCCCGCCCCGAACAGCGCGAAGACCGCCGCCGGCGGCGCATCGACGTGCTGTTCGGCGGTCAGAGCCAGCTGGCTCATCACATGGCTCGGCGGATGGACCCGTCGGGATCGGCGGCGCCGCTCTCCACGGCGGCCTTGGCGGCGTCGAGCGACCCCTGGAACAGCTCCTGCAGCAGCTGGATCACATCCTGGGCAGGACCGGTGGCGTCCACGGAGTAGTAGCGGAAGCGGCCGTTGCGACGTTCGGCGATGAGGCCTGCGGTGCGCAGCACGCGCAGGTGGCTGGACACGGCCGTGCGGCCCACCCGGTTGATCCGGTCCGAGAGCTCCCCTGCGCTGCACTCGTCGTGCTGGGCGAGAAGTGTGAGGATCTCGCGGCGGACCGGATCCGCGAGGGCGTCGAACGCCTCGTCAGCAGCCATCTCGGTCGTCCCTCCTGCGCACTACCGCACCCCCTGAGCACTACCGTGACCCGATGCCGGGGAGTCAGCGTCCCCTCGGCCCACGGTCGGAGGGTAGTCCGTCGGGGTCCGGCCGACGTGCTGAAGTCCGACCACACTGAGCAGCTCGAGGGCCTCGGCAGCCCGTGTGCCGGGCGCGGCGGAGTAGGCCAGCAGCACCTGATCGTCACCGTGCACCTCGAGCACGTTGCAGTCCAGTTCCAGCACACCGAGCTCCGGGTGGCGGATCCGCTTCGTGTCGTTGTGCCGCTCGTCGAGCACGCGCAGCGTCCAGAGGCGCTCGAAGTCGGCGCTCGCCGACCGCAGGTCCGCGACGAGCCGCTGCAGCCCCGGGTCGGTGGGATAGCGGGCCGCGGCGCGGCGCAGGTCGGAGACGAGGGCGCGGTCGAGCCGTTCGCGCTCGCCGGGGTCGGTGTCGGTGTCGGTGTTGAGACGGTGGGCACCGGTGAAGGCCTGCCGTGCGATGTTGCGCCGGTCGAGCGGGATCGACGACAGGTCGCCGAGCAGCGCGGCCGCCATCGGGTTCCAGGCCAGCACCTCGGACTTCGCGTCGAGCAGGAGGGCGGGCAGGTCGGTGAAGCGGTCCATCAGCCGCAGCACGCTCGGTCGCACGGCGGTGCGGATCCGTCCCGGCAGCGGTGGCGCGCCGCCGGCCAGATGGAAGAGGTGGTCGCGCTCGGCGTCCGTGACGCGCAGCGCGCGGGCGAGAGCGCCCAGCACTCCCTCCGACGGCCGCGGGCCGCGCCCCTGCTCGAGTCGCGTCAGGTAGTCGACGGAGACCCCCGCGAGCGCGGCCACCTCCTCGCGTCGCAGTCCCGGGGTGCGGCGACGCAGCCCGGCGGGCAGACCTACATCGGACGGGTGCAGGCGCTCGCGCCAGGTGCGCAGCGCGGTGCCGAGCTCGGTGCGGTCCACGGAATACAGCATGCCGTCCCGCAGCCCAGCCTGGTACAAGCCGTCCCAGGCTGGGTCGGGCCTGGTCCGGGCGCCTGCCAGGCCCGAGCGTGGAGGCATGACAGAGACGACGATCGCGCTCGTGACCGGGGCGAACAAAGGAATTGGGTTCGCGACGGTGCGGCGGCTGGCCGACCGCGGCTGGACAGTGCTCCTGGGTGCGCGCGACGCCGAGCGCGGCGCTGCCGCGGCCGAGACGCTGCACGGCGACGTGACAGTGCTCCCGCTGGACGTGACCAGCGACGAGTCCGTTGCAGCCGCAGTGAAGGAGGTGGAGTCCCGGTATGGACGGCTGGAGGTGTTGGTGAACAACGCCGGGATCATCGGGCCGCCGGTGGCGGCGCTGGATACCGGAGCGGAGGAGTTGCTCGCCTGCTACGCGACGAACGTGTTCGGTCCGGTCCGGATGACCCGGGCGTTCCTGCCCCTGCTGCGGCGGTCGGCCGCGCCGCGAATCGTGATGGTGTCGAGCGGAATGGGCTCGATCACGCTCACCGGCGACCCGGCCCGGGTGGAGTCGACGTTCGTCGCGCTCACCTACCCGTCGTCCAAGGCGGCGCTGAACATGATCACGAGCCAGTACGCCAGGGCGCTGCCCGAGTTCCGGATCAACGCCGCCGACCCCGGTTACACGGCCACGGACCTCAACGGCAACAGCGGCTTCCAGACCGTGGAGGAGGGCAGCGACGTCATCGTGGCGCTCGCGACCGTGGCGCCCGACGGCCCGACGGGCGCGTTCTTCGACCGCTCCGGCCCCGTGCCCTGGTAGCGGGGCGCGGCGGGGCGTCAGCGTTGGACGAGCTGGAACCGTCCACCCTGGTCGTCGGTGCACTCGGCCGCCGTCCCGAACCGGCGCCGCTCGGGCTCGGTGCTCGTGCCGCCCGCGGCCCGGACGGCCAGCACCGCGGCGGCGAGATCGGGAACGGCGTAGGCCGGCACCACCGCGGCGCGCTCGCCTCGACCGCCCCAGATCGAGGTGCGGGGCCGTGGCTCGCCCGCCGCCGTGCGGACGTTCCACCCGTCGAGGACGCGGGCGGGCGCGAATCCCCAGCCGAGGACCGTGCTGTAGAAGGCCCTGGCCCGGCCCGCGTCGGGCACCCGCAGGACGAGATGTGCGATCGCCTCGTCCACCTGGGCCGTTGGCGCGGGCCCGGGCGGCCCGGTCCAGAGCGCGAACGGCAGGCCCATGTCGTCTGCGCAGTCCGCGACGCGCCCGTGCGGCTCGTCGGAGGGATCGCTTGCGGTGCCACCCGCAGCGCGGACCACCGCGACGGCGGCGTCCACGTCGGGCACCGCGAAGCAGACCATCACGGTGCTCCGCGCGTGCCCACCGGACATTCCCAGGCGGGTGCCCGCATTCGCGACCTGCCGGTCCTGCGGTGCGGGGCCGGCCACCGTCGTCCACCCCAGTACGGCGGCGTAGAACCGCTCGGCCCGCTCGACGTCCGCGGTCCAGAGGGAGGCGTAGACGATGTCTCCGGCACGCGCGGCCGTGATCTCCCGCGTCACCACCCACCGATGCCCGGACGGGTCGCGCACGACGCCACCGCGGCCGTGGGGTGAGTCGGTGACGGGGTGCTCCAGCACGCCGCCTGCGACGACAGCCCGCTCGACCACCTCGTCCGGATCCGCGACCTCGAGCCGGAGCGACTGGGTGGAGCCGCCGCGCGTCGCGGGGGCCAGCAGACCCAGCTCGGGGTACTCGTCGGCCAGCATCAGCACGCTGTCGCCGAGCGCAACCTCCGCGTGGCCGATCCGGCCGTCCGGCATCACGAGCGGCTCGCCGCGCCGTGCCGCGCCGAACGCGGCGACGTAGAACTCCACGGCGGCGCGCGCGTCGGCCGTCGCCAGGTACGGCGTAACGGTGTGCAGCGGCAGCTCCGTCGCGGGACCGGCGGGGGACGTGGCCTCGGCGACAGCGGTGTCCTCGGGCGGGCCGAGCAGTGCCCGCTCGAGACGCGCCCGCAGGTCACGGGCGAACTCCGGATCGGGGACGGCGGCAGCGTTCGGGGCGTGGAGGGTGTCGAAGGCGTCGGTCATCGTGGGCCTCCTTCCCCGAGTGCGGTGTAGCTGCGGCGGAACGCCGTCCGCGCCCGGACGAGCAGCGCCTCGGTCGCGTGCACGGTGCGCCCGAGTACCCGCGCCACCTCCGGCACCGGCAACCCGTCGAGATAACGCAGGGTCAGCGCAGCACGGTGGGTACCGGTCTGTGCGTCGAGCACCTCACGGGCGAGCATCGCGTCGAGCCGCTCGTCCCACAGGTCGTCGGCGGGAGCGGGTTCGGCATCGACGGCGCGGAGGCCGCGCTGCTCCCGTTCGGCCGCGCGCCAGTGGTCCACGAGCTTGTGCCTGGCGATGCCGACCAACCACGCGGTGCTCGGTACCGGGGGATCGGCCCGCCGGCACGCCACCACCGCGGCCACGAACGTCTCGGCCGTCAGGTCCTCGGCGAGTGCACTCCACCCACAGCGGGCCAGCAGGTAGCCGTACACCTGGGGGAGTGCCTCGTCGTAGAGGTCGAGCAGCGCGGCACCGGCGTCGGGCCGGACCTTCTCCCTGGGCTGCACACCCCCTCATCGACAGCGGCGCCGCCGCTCCGATGGCAGTTCACCGGATCGGCGTAAGGGCCGGGGTCAGATGGACGTCAGGAACTCGGTGAAGACCGCCAGCCACTTCTCGCGGGCGTCCAGGTGCGGGCTGTGCCCGGAGCCGTCGAAGATCTCGGTCCGGACCAAGCCGCCCGCCGCCGCGTAGCGCTCCAGCACCTCACGGATCTGGCTCACCATCGGTTGCGGGGGGAACACGTCCGGTCCGGGCCATCCCGGCACGGCGCCCGTTGCGCCGAGGGTGCCCATCTCCAGTGGCGAGCCGTCGGCCACCACGAGGTCGGCACTGCCGTGCGTCCACAGCACCGGCGGCTTGGGTTCGAGGTCGACGATCCCGGTCCAGTCGCAGTACCGGGGCGACAAGGCGTTGATGATGCCGGTGGTGCCGGGTGCCGTTCCCGGCCAGTTCGGGGACGCGACGGAGTCGCCCGGGTAGTTCGTGTCGCCGGTGACCGTCTTGAGTATCTCGGCGACGAGCAGGTCCTCGCGCTCGGGTGGCTCCCGGTGCGTGGGCGCGAAGTAGAAGGCGTTCAGCACGTTGCGAATGGAGAACGGGCTGTCGGCGGAGGCGTCGCCTGCGGCGATCCGCTCGACCACCTCGGGATTGACCGTGCCGCCGCCCGAGCCGGCGAAGTCGGGGAAGCACGGTGTGCCGTCGGCCCGGACGCCCCCGTAGCCGTACGGCGCGACCGGGTCGAGGAAGGTCAGCGATGCGACCGGCCGGTCCATCGCGTACCGCGCGATCGCCGCGCCGGCCGTCGACCACCCGACCAGGTGGGGTGGCTCGTCGATCTCCAGCGCTCGGACCAACGCGAACACGTCGTCGGCCCAGTCGGCGAGGCCGCGCGTGGCATCCAGGGGAGCGGCTTCGGAGTCGCCGAAACAGCGCATGTCGGGAGCGATCACGCGGTAGTGCGGCGGCAGCTCCGGCATCAGGTGCTCGAAGAAGCGGCCGGTCGAGAGGTTGCCGTGCACCATCACGACCGGCGTCCCGTCGGCGGGGCCCGACTCCAGGTGGTGCATCCGGATGCGGTCGGTGTCGACGGTCGCGGAGCGCACGCCGGGGAGCAGCGCCGGGGAGATGTCCATGCCCGGATGTTCGTCCGCGCCGGCCAGCACGGCAAGGACGGGCCCGGTCCGGGGCTCGCGGCGGCGTTCGTGACAGGCTGTATATGCGCACGAACGCGGTCTACGCAGGAGGTGGCGGGTGCAGGATCGGCTTCGGGTCGCGGTGGCGACGCCCCTGAGCGAGGAGCTGTGCGGGCTGATCGAGCGCCTGGAACCACGCATCGACCTGGTGCGGGACCAGGAGCTGCTTCCGCCGGTGCGGTATCCGGCCGACCACGCAGGCGACCCGTCGTTCGTCCGCACCCAGGAGCAGCAGGAGCGCTTCGAGAAGATGGTCGACACAGCCGAGGCGCTCTACGGGATCCCGGACGAACGCCCTGCGGCGCTGCACCGGGTCGTGGAGGCCAACCCGGGGCTGCGCTGGGTGCACACCATGGCCGCCGGGGGCGGCGCGCAGGTGAAGGCGGCGGAGCTCTCCGCAGAGCAGCTCGAGCGCATCACGTTCACCACGTCGGCGGGTGTGCACGCCGCACCGCTCACCGAGTTCGCGCTGCTCGGGCTGCTGGCCGGGGCCAAGAACATCCCGCGGCTGCTCGCCGACAAGGCCGAGCACGAGTGGCCGCCGCGCTGGCAGATGGGCCAGCTGCGGGAGCAGACCGTGCTGGTCGTCGGGCTCGGCGGGATCGGCCGCGAGGTGGCGCGGGTGCTCGCGGCGCTGGGCACGCGTGTGATCGGTACGAGCAGGCGCGGCGAACCGGTGGACGGCGTAGCCGAGCTGGTGCACCCCGATGACCTGGCCGCCGTCGTGCCGGGCGTCGACGGCATCGTGGTCACGCTCCCCGGCACGTCCGCCACGGAGAAGCTGGTCGGCGCCGAGGTGCTCGGCGCCGTCCGCCCCGGCACGACACTCGTCAACGTCGGACGCGGCACGGTGATCGACGAGGACGCACTGGTGAGCGCGCTGGGCGACGGGCGGATCGGGTTCGCGGCGCTCGACGTGTTCGCCGCCGAGCCTCTCGACCCTGCCAGCCCGCTCTGGGACCTGCCGAACGTGTTGATCAGCCCGCACACCGCGACGCTGACTGCGGCCGAGGAGCGGCGGATCGCGGAGCTCTTCGCCGACAACGCCGGCCGGTTGCTCGACGGGCGCCCGCTGCGCAATGTCGTGAGCACGGTCGAGTTCTACTAGGACACCATCTGGCCTCCGATAAGTCGCCCGCGCCGGATTCGCGTGTTATGGCCGGAGATGCTGGTCACGATGGCCGAGAGCGGCGCGATCGGGCCATTGAGGATTGCCCGCCGATAGCGCAAAGTGACGGGTCACGCGGGGGTGGGGCCTGCTGCTCGGGTGGCGCGGGAGTCGGGGGGCATGTGTGCGAAAGATCGTCACGATTGTGCTGACAGCGGGACTCATGGCGGTCGGGCCCGCTGTCGCGCCTCTGGCAAGTCCGGCGCTGGCGGGCACGACAGCCACCCCGCCCGACTACGTCCCCCCACCTGTGCAGTGGGGGCAGTGCTCGGCCCCGGCGCTGCAGG
>JAODNO010000387.1 GCA_025465235.1 Pseudonocardia sp. | reverse complement strand
CCGCCATCGTCGAGGCGGGCGAACAGCGCGGCGGCCGAGGTCGTGCAACCCGGACACCAGCTGGCCGATCGCGGCCATGACGAGGCAGGCGGCCAGCTCGTCGGCGCCCTGCTGGTGGAAGTCGCGTTGTAGAGACACTGCCGCCACGCCACCGCGAATCCGGGCCAGTCCGCCTCGGCGGCGGCCCTGGCGAGGCGGGGCGGTCTGTAACACACCAACGGTCTCGTTGTTGCCCGGCGGGAGGTGCCAGCTCGGCACCCCGCCGGGCCCCCGTCTGTCTCCAGGGAGTGCATGCATGAGTGATCACCAAGGACGATTCGGTCCTCGGCGGTGAGCTCGGCGTAACACGGACCTCACCGTGCAGGTCAGCACCAAGCTCAACCGCAGCCACCTAACCGGCGTCAACCCCGGGCACCAGCGTCGCGAAGCGGCCGTGGGTAGGTGTCGGTGTGTGCCGGTGACTTGCCGGCTTGCCCTGATGCGTCGTAGGTGAGTGAGATCCGAAACGCTCCGCCTTCGCACCGACCGTAGCCAGCCGCCTGGCGAATCTAGCTTGGAGATAGCCGGTTCAGGCCGCGCCGCGAGGTGATCCGCAGAGCGGACCATTCATGGCGAAGCGAGATGTCGACGCAGAACATCGTCCAGCGTATAGACGGCGTCCACCAGGCTGTCCGTGATGCGCAGCAGGCGGGGGTCGAGCGCGGTGTGGTCACGCAGCGCGGTCAGGAGCCGACGAAGCGGCGGAAGCGGGCCAGGTGGCTGCAGGGTTCTGAGGCTCATGGCGAGGGAGCTCATCGTGGTGCTGAACGCGGCGGCCACGGCGTCGAGACATCCGGCATCGGCGTCGGCGATCCCGCCAACCTCCTGGTCGGTGGCTGTAGCGGGCCGTGGGACGAAGGCGTGCAGTGAGAGCTCGCTGTGGGCCAGCCTGGTGACCACGGCGACCAGGGTTCGAGCGACGGTGGGAGTCAGCGGTGGGTGCGGGGGCTCGTCGGCCAGGCGGGCCGTGGAGGCCTCGGCGTCCGTGCGCGCGCGGCGGGCGGTGGCTTGAAGGGCGCGCAGCTGGGCCGGGTCGATCTGCCCGGGGTGGGCGAACTGGTGTAGCAGGGCAGTTGTGTACTCGCCGTGGGCTTCGATGAGCCGGGCGAATTTCTCCTGCGCGGTGAGGCCTTCCCACGTCGGCCACGCGGAGTAGGCGATGAACGCGAACGCCGCTCCGATCGCGGTGTCGGTCAGGCGAGCCATGGCGGTGGTGTCTGCGGGGAGACCGAGGACGTCGAGGATGATCACGATGTAGGCAGTGAGGAAGGTGCTGTAGAGCAGATAGTTCGCGTCGAACAGCGCGTAGGCGGCCGCGATAGTGAACCCGGCCGCGATGATCAGCCCGCCCGGGCCGGGGTGGGCCAGCCAGGCTCCTGCCGCGCCGAGGCCGGCCCCGATGGCGGTGCCGATCGCACGTTGGGCGCTGAGGTTGACCGTGGAGTTGTAGTCCGGCTTAAGCACCAGGAAGATCGTCAGCACCACCCAACGACCCTCGTACAGGCCTGTGGCCTGGACCATCAGCTCGGCGAGCCCCACGATCACGGCCAGCCGCACAGCGTGGCGCCCGGTCTCGCCGGCGGGGCTGAGATTGGCTCGCAGGGTTAGCGCGCTCCACCCGAACTCGTCCTGCATAGGCGGCACGATCGGTGTTCTGTCCCCGTCGCCCTCCAGCCGTCGCACCGACACCGTGTCGAGGCGGGCCAGGTCCTCGGTAACGGCACGGAGTTGCCCAATGAGGGCCTCACCGACCACCGGTGAGCCGGTGCAGGGGACAGCGGCCCACCACGACAGAAGCTGTCCCAGCTCGCGGACAGGTCCAGCACGGTGGACTCGCCTGGCGCTCAGCGTGTCCGCGATGAGGTCCAGCGCCCGGGCGACGTCGGCGGCATAGCGGGAGGCAGACCCCGATGCATCATCCACCGCGCGCTCAGCCAGAGCTGCGAGCGAGGTGCGGATGCGTTCCGCCTGTTCGAGCAGGTCGACGTAGTTCAGCCGCGCGGTCGTCGGCAGCAGCGGGTTGGGATCGGCGAGAGCGGCAGCAGCCGGGAAGGCGATCGACGACGGCGGCCCGAACAGCCCGATCGCCAGCTGGGAGGCGTATGCCGCGAGGATCCGGTAGGACTCGGCCAGCGCCGAGCGCTCCGGACCGCCTCGCCGGAAGGCCCAGGAAACGGCGACGAGGACACCTTGGAACAGCCCGCCAGCGAGCACCAGACCGGCTCGCAGCGCGGCTTCCCTCGGTCCCAACGGCAGGCCGGCCGCGATCATCAACGCGACGGGCCATTGGATTGCTGCCACGCTCAGCCGCGGTCCCAGGCAGGCGGCTAGCCCGACGAGGTACCCCCAGACGATGACGACCGGTACCAGCACCCAAGGGGCGGCCGCGGCCGTGGCCGCGCCGACGAAGGTGGACACGGCCATGCCGACGCTGGCCACCGCCACGGCTGTCACTCGGCCGCGGGTCAGACCCTGGAACGACGCGAGCCCGGCAGTCAGCGCTCCCAGCGACGCAAAGGCACCGTAGTCGAGATGCCGGGTGGCTGACCCGACCACGAGCGGCACCACCACACCGACAGCCACCCGGACTGCCCGCCAAGCAGCGACATCAGTCCCGCGGAGCGGTCCGAGTTGCAGCAGCTTTCGCCACTGGAAGCGGCTCAGATAGCAGCGGGTGGACCGCAGGTTGCTGTGCGCCCGCAGACGATGACGGTTCGTCATCCTCGGTCCATATCATCGCGACACTTGATTGCCAGCGTGCGAGCGAGCGGCGCGACCGCGTGAGGCCCGAGCACGGCTGATTCCGACACGCTTCCACGATCTCCCCGGGCTCTTGGGGCCGCGCCGATCGCGGGCACCATGATCTTTTTCCTGGTGGTCTCCCACATCGAGCGGGGCGGAGATCCGCGGGATCAAGGCTCGCCCGGCAGCCGGTTTTGATCGTCGCGCACAGTGCTCGCGGGAGTTGGCTCTGTCCACACTCGCCCCCCAGCGGACTCCTGTCCTCGCCGCTAGCACCCCGAATGGGGTTGGGCCTGCCGGACTCGAGCGTTCCTGCTGGCACCCACCACCATCGGGCCGCCACCAGCTCCGGTGGATCCGACAGTGCGAACACCAGACCGACGCGCGGCTGAGGAATGTCCGGAATGCCATCCGCAGGACCCGATCAGCCGGGCCGTGGTCGGTCTCGATTATCGGCCGCACCTTGATGTCGGCGGGTCTGTCGATACCGCGCCATCTTTGCTAGCGGAACGCCCAGCGGTTGCAGGTAGTAGGTACGCACAGACTCCTGCCGGCCGGAAAGGCAGATGGGCGCCTGCCATGGCGACGTGGGCCTGCGCGACGGCGAGTATCGACCGCATGAGCATAGGTGCTGGGCCCGGCGGCCGGATCAGCACCGCGTTCGCGGCGCCGACGACGTTCCTGACGTGGGACGGCGCCCGGGAGCGGGCGCACGCGGCCGCGCTGCCGCTGCCCGTGCGGTCGGTCCCGATCGCCGACGCGGACGGCGCCGTGCTGG
>JAODNO010000354.1 GCA_025465235.1 Pseudonocardia sp. | reverse complement strand
ACAGCACGTGGCGGTCGACGATGCGTGGGACCGCGGTGTCGATGCGGCCGGGCCGGCCGAAAACGTCGGGGATGACGAACAGCGCGAACAGCTCCTGCAGGAACAGGGAAGCGCCGATCGCGGAGATGAGGGCGGCCAGCCGGGGAGCCCCGCGGCGTCGCAGCGGGCGGTAGGCCACCACCTCGAGCAGAATCGCCGAACCGCCGGCGACCGCGGCGGACACGACCATCAGCAGGATGAGCAGCCCGAGGAGGGCGATGCCGGTCAGCGGAGCGGTCACACCGACCGAGATGACGATGAACAGGGACGCGTAGCTCCCGATCATGAAGATCTCGGAGTGCGCGAAGTTGATCAGTCGTAGTACGCCGTAGACCATCGTGTAGCCCAGGGCGACGAGCGCGTAGATCGCGCCTATTGTCAGACCGCCGATGGTGCTCGGCAGGAACTGCTGGGTCAAGTCGTTGAACACGGACCTTCAGCCTTCTCGGGGGCGGACCTCAACGGCACACGGCACGGGGAGCGGACGCCATCGCGTCCGCCCCCCGTGTCGTGAGCAGCGTCAGCCCAGCTTCGCCTCGGTCGACGGGCCGAGCAGCGTCAGGGCGCCGTTCTTCACCTGGTAGATGAAGATCGAGTTGACGTCCGGCTCGCCGTTCGGCTTGAAGGCGATCTTCTTCGATACCCCGTCCAGTTTGGCACCCGAGACGTAGGTGTTGATCGCCTCGGCGGTGGTGTTGCCCGCCTTGACCGCGTTCACGAACAGCGTGGCCGCGTCGTAGCCCTCGGTGGCGTAGATCCGGGGGTCGACCTTTGCCGACGCCTTGTACCGGTTGGTGAAGTCCGCCAGTGGGCCGGTGGTGGCACCGAACGGGATGTTGCAGGGGCAGGCCAAGATGGCGCCCTCGGCAGCGGGCGCACCGGCACCCTGGATGATCTGCGCGTCGAGCGAGCCATCACCGCTGGCAAACGGGGCGGTGACGCCCGCGTCGCGCAGCTGCTTGAGCAGGCGGCCTGCCTGCGAGTAGTACCCGCCGTAGACGACCACATCCGGCTTGAACGCGTTGACCTTGGCGACGGTGGACGAGTAGTCCGAGGCGGCCTGCGCGAACTGGTCACGCTCGACCTGAACGCCCTTGGCCTGGAAGGCCCCGAACGCCGCATCAGCCAGACCGACGCTGTACTCCTGGTCGTCGCTGATCACGTAGGCCTTCTTCGGGGACGCGGCCCTGACGAGGAAGTCGACGATCCCGGGGCCCTGGTCGGCGTCGTTCGCGACCACGCGGTGCCAGTACTTCCAGCCGTTCTTCGCCAGACCCGGGTTCGTCGCCGAGGCCGAGATGCTGGGAATCTTCGCCTGCTCCAGGATCGGACCGACCGCCTTGGACTCACCCGAGAAGGCGGGCCCGACGAGTCCGACGATCTTGTCCTGCTGGATCGCCTGCTGGGTGAGGGGGACCGCCTGGTCGGCGCTGCCCTGGCTGTCGTACTCGACCAACTCGAGCTTCACCGCGGGGTTCGTGGCGTTGTACTCGTCGATCGCAAGCTTCGCGCCGTTGCGCGGCGGGATCACGATGCCGGAGTTCTCGCCGGTCAGGTCACCCATGAACCCGATCTTCAGAGTCTCGCCGCCGCCACCTCCACCCGAGGGGCTTCCCCCGCCACCACATGCCGTGAGCGCGAGCGCTCCGGCGAGCATCGCGGCGGCGACGACCATCCGCTTCCGACTCATGATCGAATCCTTCCGTACTGCTCGATCTGTCTCAGGCAACCCCCCGAGATCGCCCGCTGGCTCCCGTTTGCCGGGAGACTCGCGGACGGTAAGGGACAGCCCTTGACTGCGTCACCATTCCGGGCGGCTCCTTTACCGGACCGCAACGTCCGGACGCGGAAGGTGACTATCGAGCAGCACAGGGTGATTCAGGACTTGGGCGGATTAAGCCCGTCGACGACGGCCTCCGCGACGGCCTTCATGGTCGTCCTGCGGTCCATCGCGGTGCGCTGGATCCAGCGGAAGGCCTCTGGCTCCGACATGCTCTGCCGGGTCATCAGCAGCCCCTTGGCGCGGTCGACGATCTTGCGGGTCTCGAGGCGTTCGTTGAGCGTGGCGACCTCGTCCTCCAGCGCGCGCTTCTCCGCGAACCTCGAGACAGCCAGCTCGATGGCCGGCACCAGCTCGTGCCGTGCGAACGGCTTCACCAGGTAGGCCATCGCGCCGGCGTCGCGCGCCTGCTCGATCAGGTCGCGCTGGCTGAACGCCGTGAGCATCACCACAGGGGCGATCCGTTCCTCGACGATCGATGCCGCCGCCGTGATGCCGTCCACCTTCGGCATCTTGACGTCCATGATCACGAGATCGGGGCGCAGCTCGCGAGCCAGCACAACGGCCTGCTCGCCGTCGCCTGCCTCGCCGGCGACCGTGTAGCCCTCCTCGGTCAGCATCTCGGCGAGGTCCAGGCGGATCAACGCCTCGTCCTCCACCACGAGCACCCGCAGACCGATGCCCTGTCCGGTCTCGTCCGCGGTCATGTCCTGCTCTGAAACCTGCTGCGTCACGAGAGCTTCTCTCCTTCGCCGGAGGGTCGTACCGGAAGGATTCAGGGTACCGGGCGGCACGGGATGCACGGCGGTGATCTCGGTGGACGTTGTTGTGGGGGCGGACAGGCGGCACCCCGCACCCCCGCTAGGATCTCTTCCGCAACGACCCGCCCCCGTAGCCCAATTGGCAGAGGCAACGGATTCAAGTCCCGTTCAGTGTGCGTTCGAGTCGCACCGGGGGCACGATGCCACGCCACCGACGCCGACCTGAGCGGCCACGGAGCCGTCAGGCCGATCCTGTTGTGGCGAGCGGGGTCACCCCGCTGCCACCTCCTCGGCCGCGCTCAGGACGCGCAGGGCGTTGCGCCCGGCAAGCTTCGCACAGTCGTCCTCGCTCCAGCCGCGCTCCAGCAGCGCCCCGAACAACGCCGGGTACCGGGAGACGTCCTCCAGCCCGACCGGGAGCTCGCTCGTCCCGTCGAAGTCCCCTCCCAGGCCGATGTGGTCGACACCCGCCACCTCGCGGGCATGCTCCAGGTGCGCCACGACGTCCGCGAGCGTGGCGGGCGGACACGGCGGACCGTCCCACGACGCGGCGAAGGAGGCGCGAGCACGCAGGTCGCGGTGGTCGATCCCGGCGTCGGTCATGGCGGCCTGCATCTGTGTGTCCCAGCCGGCGGCAGCGGCCGAGACGAATCGCGGGACGAAGGTCACCATGCAGACCCCGCCGTTGCCGGCGAGCGCCCCCAGCACGTCGTCCGGCACGTTGCGGGGGTGGTCGGTCACCGTGCGGCAGGACGAGTGGGTGAACAGCACCGGCGCGGCGGTCGTGGCCAGCGCGTCGCGCATGGTCGTTGCGGCCACGTGGGAGAGGTCGACGACCATGCCGATCCGGTTCATCTCCCGCACCACGTCGCGACCGAAGTCGCTCAGCCCACCGTGCACGGGCTCGTCGGTGGCCGAGTCGGCCCAGTCGGTGTTCAGGTTGTGGGTGAGGGTCAGGTAGCGGACGCCCAGCCGGCGCAGCACCCGCAGCACGCCGAGCGAGCCGCCGATGCAATGCCCGCCCTCCGCGCCGAGCAGCGACGCAACCCGCCCAGCCGCGAAGGCCGTCGCGGCGCCGTCCGCGGTGGTCGCGAACCCGAGGTCATCCGGGTACCGCTCGGTGAGCCGGTACACCAGCTCCACCTGCTCCAGCACCGCCGTCACCGCGTCGGCTCCCGTGAACGAGCACGGCACGTAGACCGACCAGAGCTGGACGCCGACGCGGCCCGCACGCAGTCGCGGCAGATCGGTCTGCAGCGCGGGCAGCCCGGCGAGGAGGTCGGTTCCTGCCACGGCATCGGCGGGATCGGGCCCGGCGAGGCGCCGCAGCGCCCATGGAAGGTCGTTGTGCCCGTCCACGAGTGGGGTGCGGGTGAGCAGGTCGAGCGCGCGCTGATCCACTACCCGAGTATCACCCCCGGGCCCCGATTGCCGCTCCGTTGGTGGCACCGTGCATGTCGTGACCTCCCCGCGCGATCGCGACGCCGCAGGACGGGCCCGCAACGCCCGTCCCCGCGACGAGGCCGGCCGCCCCCTCCCCCGCGGCGCGCAGGGTGTCGAGCGGGTGCCCGAGGACCTGCAGCTCACCGCCGACGAGGCAGTGACCGAGGCCCAGCGGCTCCTCGACGCCGGCCAGCCGTTCGCCGCGCACGAGGTGCTGGAGGGGGCCTGGAAAGCAGCGCCGGAGCCGGAGCGTGATCTGTGGCGCGCTCTCGCCCAGTTGGCCGTAGGTCTGACCCACGCTCAACGCGGCAACGCCCGCGGCGCTGTGGCGCTCCTCGACCGCGCCGCCGACCACCTCGCCACTCGGGACGCTGCAGCGCCTGCCGGGCTTGCGATCGCCGACGTCCAGGCCCACGCCGGCGCGCTGGCCCGCCGGATCGAGCGCCACGGCGTGGCGGATCTCGCGGACGACGACCTGCGCCCGCGCCTGCGGGGTGTGACGCGGGGCTGAGGCCCTTCTCCTCAACCCGCTCGCCACGGTCGCGCGCTCCGGGGATCATGCGCTGTGCCCTCTGACCCACCCGTACTGACCGACGGCGTCGTGACGCTGCGCTCCCACACCATCGCCGACATCGACGGGTTGGTCGCGATGGGCTCCGACCCCGAGATGGCGCGCTGGACGAGCGTGCCGGTGCCCTACGAGCGCCACCACGCGGAACGCTGGGTCCACGAGGTGGCGCCGGCCGGATGGCGGGAGGGCACGGCCTTCGGCTGGGCGATCGAGGCGCTCGACGGGGGCACGCGCCGGTTCGCGGGCAACATCGACATCCGCACCGGGCCACCGCCGGCCCTCGGCTTCGCCGCCGCGCCGTGGGCCCGTGCACATGGCTTGGTGGTACGCGCGGTTCGGCTCGCCACGCGGTGGGCGTTCGACGTCGGCGGCCTTCCTGTCGTGCACTGGTCGTCGATCGCCGGGCACCTCGCGTCCTGGCGCGTGGCCCACGCCTGCGGCTTCGCCTTCCACGGCGACCGGCGGCTGTCCCGGCCGCAGCGCGGAGCGCTGCATGACGGCTGGTACGCCTCCCTGCGGCCCGGCGACGAGCATGCGCCGCGCACGACCTGGTGGCCGGTACCCGTGCTCGACGGCGAGCGCGTCCGGCTGCGCGCACACACCGAGGCTGACGTGCCCCGCATCGTCCAGGCCTGCTCCGACGAGCAGGCCCGGTACTGGCTGGCCACCCTGCCCCACCCGTACACCGAGCAGGCCGCTCGCGAGTTCGTGCGGAGCCGGCGGCTCGGCGAGTCGCTCGGGCAGTCGGTCACCTGGGCGGTGGCCGACCGCGACGACGACTGCCTGCTCGCCAACGTGGCCGTGTTCCGGCTCGACGACGTCGTCAACCCCACCGGAGGGGAGATCGGGTACTGGGCGCACCCGGACGCGCGAGGCCGCGGGATCGTCGGCGAGGCCGTCGACCTCGTGGTGGCGCACGCGTTCACCCCGGTGCCGGCCGGCGGGCTCGGCCGGCACCGGTTGCAGATCGGCGCAGCGTGGTCGAACGCCGCCAGCCGGCAGGTGGCGGAGCGCGCCGGCTTCACCCTCGCTGCCCGGTACCGGCAGGACGGCGTGATCGGCTACGGCGAGGGCCGGACGCTCGACGACGGCGCCTGGTACGAGCGGCTCGCGACCGACGGCTCATCGTGGGCGAGCCGCACGAGCGAGGTCAGGAGCCGCCGGGGTTGAGCGTGACCGTGGTGGGTGTGTAACCGGAACCCACCACGTCGACGCCCTCCGCCTTCAGCGTCCCGACCGCCCGCTCGACGTAGGTGTTGGTGTACGCCTCCGGGTCGGGGTCGCGCGTGAGCACCGTCTGCCCGTCGGCGTTGACGGCCGTCCGAGCCACCCGCACCGTCTGCGCCCACGCCGCCGGGTCGATCGTGCCTGCCCCCGCGGACGGTGCCGGCCAGATCAGCTTGTTGACCTCGTTGACCTGCCACAGCTGATGGCTGGCGCCGAGCGTCGACCCGGCCTTGACGACGATGTCCCGGCACGACGCGACATTGTCCCGGCAGTAGGCCCAGCCCTCGATCGAGCCGGCGATGAAACGCGCGGTGGTGTCCTGGAAGGCGGGGTCGGCGAGCCGCTGCGTGCTGGCCCAGATCGCATCCTGCAGCATCGCGGTGCCTGTGTCGTTCCAGTTGATCACCGAGAAGTCGGCGGGCGTGTAGAGCTGCCCTGTCGCGGGGTTCTTCGCCTCGAGCACCTGCGCGTACTCGTTGTACGACATGGCCTGCGCGGCGTCGATCTCGCCGGAAAGCAGCGCCTGCATGTCGAACTGCTGCTGCACCAACGTGACGTCGGTGGCCGGTGTGAGCTTGGCCGCCGTCATCCCCGCGAAGAGCTCGAACTCGTTGCCGAAGCCCCAGTTGCCCACTCTCTTGCCTGCCAGGTTCGCAGCGGACGCGATCCCCTTGTTCGCGAACGACACCTGGTAGGTGCCCGAGCGCTGGAAGATCTGGGCCACGTCGGTGATTTGAGCGCCCTGCTCCCGCGACGCCAGCGCCTTAGGCACCCAGGCGATCGCGTAGTCGGCCTGGCCCTGCGCCAGCACCGTTTGCGGGACGATGTCGACCCCGCCCTCCTTGATCTGCACTTCG
>JAODNO010000339.1 GCA_025465235.1 Pseudonocardia sp. | reverse complement strand
GCCGAACCGCTGGCCGCCGAACTGGGCCTTACCGCCCAGGGGCTGCTGCGTGATCATCGAGTACGGACCGGTGGACCGCGCGTGGATCTTGTCGTCCACGAGGTGCGCCAGCTTCAGGATGTACATGTAGCCGACGGCGACCGGGAACGGGTACGGCTCCCCGGAACGCCCGTCGAGCAGCTTGGCCTTGCCGTCGGACTTGACCATCCTCGCCGTCACGGTTGGGCAGCGTCGAGCCGAGCAGCCCCGTGATCTCGTTCTCCTTGGCGCCGTCGAAGACCGGCGTGGCGGTGTTCGTGCCGGCGGGCACGGAGTAGAGCTCGTCGGGCATCTTCGACGCCCAGTCGGGCTTGCCCTCGATCTCCCAGCCGGACTTGGCGATCCACCCGAGGTGGGTCTCCAGCACCTGGCCGATGTTCATCCGTCGCGGCACACCGTGGGTGTTCAGGATGATGTCGACCGGCGTGCCGTCCTCCATGAACGGCATGTCCTCGGCGGGCAGGATCTTGCCGATGACGCCCTTGTTGCCGTGGCGGCCGGCGAGCTTGTCGCCGTCCTGGATCTTCCGCTTCTGGGCCACGTAGACGCGGACCAGCTCGTTGACCCCGGGGGCCAGCTCGTCCTCGTCGTCGCGGGAGAAGACCCGGATGCCGATGACCTTGCCGTTCTCGCCGTGCGGCACCTTCAGTGACGTGTCGCGCACCTCGCGCGCCTTCTCGCCGAAGATCGCGCGGAGCAGGCGCTCCTCCGGCGTGAGCTCGGTCTCGCCCTTGGGCGTGACCTTGCCGACCAGGATGTCGCCCGGCTGCACCTCGGCACCGATACGGATGATGCCGCGCTCGTCGAGGTCGGCGAGGACCTCCTCGGAGACGTTCGGGATGTCCCGGGTGATCTCCTCGGCGCCCAGCTTGGTGTCGCGGGCGTCGATCTCGTGCTCCTCGATGTGGATCGACGTGAGCACGTCGTCCTGCACCAGGCGCTGCGAGAGGATGATCGCGTCCTCGTAGTTGTGCCCCTCCCACGGCATGATCGCGACGAGCAGGTTCTTGCCCAGCGCCATCTCACCGTCCTCGGTGCACGGCCCGTCGGCGATGACCTGCCCGACCTCGACGCGGTCGCCCTCGTCGACGATGGGCTTCTGGTTGTTGCACGTGCCCTGGTTGGACCGGCGGAACTTGTTCAGCCGGTACGTGGTGCGCGTGCCGTCGTCGGCCATGACGGTGATGTAGTCGGCGCAGAGCTCCTCGACCACACCTGCCTTCTCGGCCACCAGCACGTCACCGGCGTCGACCGCGGCACGCAGCTCCATGCCCGTGCCGACCAGCGGCGACTCGCTGCGCAGCAGCGGCACCGCCTGGCGCTGCATGTTGGCGCCCATCAGCGCACGGTTGGCGTCGTCGTGCTCGAGGAACGGGATCAGCGCCGTGGCCACCGACACCATCTGCCGCGGCGAGACGTCGATGTAGTCGACGCCGACCGGGGAGATGTAGTCGACCTCGCCGCCCTTGCGGCGGACGAGGACGCGCTCCTCCTGGAAGTTGCCGTCGTCGTCGAGCGGCGCGTTGGCCTGCGCGATGACGAAGCGGTCCTCCTCGTCGGCGGTGAGGTAGTCGATCTGCTCGGTGACCCGTCCCTCGGTGACCTTGCGGTACGGGGTCTGGATGAACCCGAACGGGTTGACCTGGGCGAACGTGGACAGCGACCCGATCAGGCCGATGTTCGGGCCCTCCGGGGTCTCGATCGGGCACATCCGGCCGTAGTGGCTGGTGTGCACGTCGCGGACCTCGAAGCCGGCGCGCTCGCGGGACAGGCCACCCGGGCCGAGCGCCGACAGGCGGCGCTTGTGCGTGAGGCCGGCCAGCGGGTTGTGCTGGTCCATGAACTGCGACAGCTGCGACGTGCCGAAGAACTCCTTGATCGCCGCCACGACCGGGCGGATGTTGATCAGGGTCTGCGGCGTGATCGCCTCGACGTCCTGGGTGGTCATCCGCTCGCGGACGACCCGCTCCATGCGGGACAGGCCGACGCGGACCTGGTTCTGGATCAGCTCGCCGACCGTGCGCAAGCGCCGGTTGCCGAAGTGGTCGATGTCGTCGGTCTCGACGGGGATCTCGGTGCCCGAGCCCTCCTCGCCCTCGACGGCGCCGACCGTCATCGTGGTCTCACCCGCGTGCAGCCGGACGAGGTACTCGATGGTGGTGGCGACGTCCTCCTCGGTCAGCGTGCCGACCGAGGTGTCGATGGACAGGCCCAGCTTCTTGTTGGCCTTGTACCGGCCGACCTTCGCGAGGTCGTAGCGCTTGTCCTTGAAGAACAGGTTCTCCAGGAGCGTCTGCGCGCTCTCGCGGGTGGGCGGCTCGCCCGGCCGCAGCTTGCGGTAGATGTCGAGCAGCGCCTCGTCCTGCCCGGCGGTGTGGTCCTTCTCGAGCGTCGCGAGGATCGTCTCCGAGAATCCGAAGCGGGCCTGGATCTGCTCGGCGGTCCAGCCCAGCGCCTTCAGCAGCACGGTGACCGGCTGGCGGCGCTTGCGGTCGATGCGGACACCGACGGTGTCGCGCTTGTCGACGTCGCACTCCAGCCAGGCACCGCGGCTCGGGATGATCTTGACGGAGTAGACGTCCTTCTCCGTCGTCTTGTCGATGCTGTGATCGAAGT
>JAODNO010000257.1 GCA_025465235.1 Pseudonocardia sp. | reverse complement strand
TCCCGGTCGGAGTGCACTGGAAATTCCAGGAGGGGATGGCTTCCTTTGAGGTGTATCGCACGGGACGCTCTGCCCGCAGCGGCGCGCACTTGATCACAGTCGACAGCCCAATTGGCGACATCCACCGCCGTATGGGCCTCATCTCGGCGGTGGCCAGCCCGATCGTCGTCGAGGGCCGTCTCTGGGGCGCCATCGCCGTCCAGTCCCAGAAGCCGCTGCCGATGGACACCGACGAACGCCTCGAGAAGTTCACCGAGCTCCTCGGCACCGCGATCGCGAATGCGGACAGCAAGTCCGAGCTCGCCGCCTCGCGCAGGCGGGTCATCACCGCCGCCGACGACGCCCGGCGCCGGATCGAGCGTGACCTCCATGACGGCACCCAGCAGCGCCTCGTCGCGCTCGGCCTCGCGCTGCGTATGGCCCAGTCCACGGAGCCGTCGAACCGCTCCGCCCTTCAGACGGAGATCGGTCGGGTCGCCGACGAGCTCGACGAGGTGCACGAGGAGCTGCGCGAGCTCGCCCGTGGCATCCACCCGGCGGTCCTGTCCGAGGGTGGGTTGGGGCCGGCCCTGCGCGGCCTGGCCCGCCGGGCCGCGCTCCCGGTAGATCTCAATATCCAGACCGAAACCCGCGCCGCGGAGCGGACCGAGGTGGCGGCCTACTACGTCGTGTCCGAGGCACTGACCAACACCACCAAACACGCCCGCGCCTCGTGCGCTCGCGTCACGGTCGAACAGCGCGGCGCCCTGCTGCACCTCTCGATCCGCGACGACGGCATCGGCGGCGCCGACCCCGCCGGCGGTTCGGGCCTGATCGGGCTTCGTGACCGGGTGCAGGCCCTGAGCGGGTCGATCGAGGTCAACAGCCCACCCGGGGGCGGGACGGCGATCGTCGTCGAGCTCCCGCTGCAGCCCGTCTAACCAGTCGATGCGCTCTGCGATGCGAGGGGCTACGTCGTGAAGCGCCGCGGCCTCTGGGGAGCAACGACCGGTCGGCAGGCTGAGTGGGGGGTGGCGACGGCGCAGATGACCCGAACGCGGTCGTCCTTGCGAATCGCACGAGCAACCGATCGTCTTCCGGGCCTCCTCGAGGCTCATCGATGACGAGCAGATCGTGCAGAACTTCCCCGCCGGGCTCCGGTCGTCATCACGATCCCCGGTCCGGATCGCGCCACGCCTCGTTCACGATGTCACGTTGCTGGGCCCGCCCATGACGACTGGCCGAGAACGCTGGTCGGAAGTAGAGCCGGAGGTCGGGACGGCTTCTACCTGCAACTACCGCCACGCGCTCGGCCTCTCGAACCACTCGGGACACCGCCACACGACGGAAGTTCGTGTCACAACCCGTGTCATGACCGGTCTAGCGACGGCCGCTGCTGACCCGAGCTCGCACGCTGGGACTACGGAAGATCAACACCGTGCCGGGCGACGAGAACCGACATCAGCTTGGGAACCAAGGGCGATCGGCCGGCGTCTGCCCTTTTAACCTGCGCCGCACCCTGGACCCGGTTGTCCTTGAGTGACCCCGTCCGACCGCCCCTCGGGGCACCTTCTGGGCACGACCCTGCACCTCCCCCGTTCCCTCGTCCTGGCCGCCTTGCTCGGCGTGGTGGGGGTGTCAAGGGTGCCGGAGGGCATCGCGACGCGACGATGCTGTCCGGGGTAGGGGCCCGTGCGGTGCCGCCCATGACGCGGCTGGCGCGGCGTGCACCATCTCCGGGAGAGGGAACCTGCCCCCGCTGGCCGCTTATGTGACCGCGACTGGCCCGATACCTTGCGGACATGGACACGACCAGGCCAAATGCCGGTTCCGTGGTTCGAGCCGGCAAGACCTATCAGGGCAAGCAGGGACCTGACTACACGCCGGGCATCAGCAATGAGAGCGTCGGGGCGCACGCGCTGTGGCTCGGTTCTGTGACCCTCCCTCCGGGAGGTGGGCGAACGAAGGCGCATGTCCACGAGAACCACGAATCCGCGTTCTATCTGGTAAGCGGCGATGAGGTGGAGCTGTGGACCGGCGACGAACTGGAGCAGAAGGAGATCGCCCACGCGGGCGACTACTTGTACGTACCGGCGGGGGTGCCCCACGTAGCAGTCAACCGCAGCGCGTCGCCAGCGGTGTTCGTCGGAGCGCGCACCGATCCGAACGAGCAGGAGAGCGTCGTGATGCGACCGGATCTTGAGGACCGCGTGCCGTAGGACATCTGCATCGGGGGCAGCGAAGGCAGGCCCGCCGGCCGCCCGCGGGCCGGAGGTAGAGCGCGCAGGCCGAGCGGGCGCGGCGCCGGCGCCGCCTCGGCTCAACTACAGAAGAATTCGGCAACGGGACGCCGACACCCACATGGCAGGCGAACAGGCGCATCCTCGGACGAAGAGCGCCGGATGGGGCACCACAGGCACTCGCCGACAGCAGTTCGTGGACCGGTTGGTGGACCGAGATCAACCGGGCCGTCAGAGACGGGATCGGAGCCGGGGGTCGGGATCGAACCGACGACCTACCGCTCACAAGACAGTCACTCCGCATGCACCACAGCTCTGCCAGCAACAACGCTTACTGCGGCGACCACGCCGGGTGCCTCTGAGCACGCTGGCGCTCCAACTCGTGCCACATGCCGTGCCACGTCCAGGCTCGAGGTGTCGTTTGATGTCGCCGGCCCGGGCCATGTCACGCCGGCACGGCGAGCACCACGACATTGTCGGCGTAGCTACGCCGTGCGGCGTCGAATGCTCCGCCGCACGTGACGACCGCCAGTCGTGGGGGGCCGTCGCGGCGGAAGACCTCCGGCGGCAGGGCGGGCTTCGGGTACGACGTCCGGGACACGACGGAGAAGCGGCGGCTCACGCCCGCCGCGTCGGTCAGTTGCAGCACATCGCCCACGCGGAGGTTGGACAGCCGCACGAGCGGTCCGGGCCCGAACACAGCCGAGTCCAGATGACCTGCGATCACCGCTGTGCCTGCTTGTGCGCCCGGCGCGGCGCCGGCGGCGAACCATCCCAGGACCGTCGGCCGATCCGGCAGCTGCAGGGCGCCCGAGGGCAGCACGCCAACCGGGACGACCGGTAGGTCCGTGGCGTCGGGCAGCGACAAGGCGACCGGCGCGGCCACCACCGGTGGCGTCACCGACCCCGCTGCTCCTGGCGGATGTGCGGGAGCTGCAGCACCGGCAACCGGGGAGGCGGTGATGGCCGCGGGCGGGCCGATGTCCGCGCTGTCAGCTCGGGGCGCCACGGCGGTCATGGCCAAGCCTGCGCCTGCCAGCACGATCCCGACGAGGAGCAGGAGGGCCGGCGACCAGCTCCGCCCGATCCTCACCGCAGGGTCGCGCGGCGCCGGGCCGACATGGCCACGGCCGCCACGAGCATGAGCGCGCCCACCCCGGCGACGCCCCAACCGGCCGTCCGGAAGCTGTCGTCGGCGGCCTGGCCGCCCGTTCCGGCGGGAACCGACCTCGGCCCGCCGTACTTCTGTGCGGCGTTGCGGAGCTCGCTGAGGTGTTGCTGCACGACCGGTGTGGCGGCGCGGGCGAGTTGCAGCACCCGCTGGTCCGAGCCGGCCTGCACCTCCTTCTGCGTGGCCGAGAGCGTGGTCGAGTGCGCGGCGATCTGTTGCGCGATCCACGCCGTGTCGAACTGCTGACCCCGCTGCCCCTGCACCGCGGCCAGCTGTTGCTGCTGCTGGGCGGTTGGCCCGCCAGGCAGAGCGACGCCCAACTGCTGGGCCACGGGTTTCAGTTGGTTGTCCAGGTCGGTGTGCATCTGGACGAACATGGCCCCGAGGTTCCGGACGTCCGCGGTCGTCGCCGACTGCTGCGCGGCGTTGCCCGCCGCGATCTCGGCGAGGTTGCCCTGGTGCGCGGCGCGAAGCCAGGTGGCGTCCTGGTCGGACGGTGCGGCAAGTGCCGGCCCGGCAGTGAGGACCGTGGTGACGACCAACGCGGCCGTCACCAGGGCGGTGTGGATCAGATGGCGCATGCGGAACTCCCGATGAACGCTGGTCGACGCTGACACCCGGCCGAGCATCGGCAGTGACCGCTACCCGACCGGACACCAGCGGATACCCCTCGGGTGCGTGATCACCCACAGAAGCGCAAGTCGCTCATGACGACCTACTTCTCCTACTGCTCTCCGAACCAGAAAGAATTCAAGAGTGCTACATGGGCCCCAGGGGATCGAACCTGAACCCGCGGATTAAAAGATCGCGGCTTGATGCCGCCTCGGCTGCCTTCCGTTGTGTCCGCAGTGGATGCTCGTGGTGGACTCGGACGTGCGTGCTCGGCAACGGTCAGACGGAGGACCTGTTCAAGATCCACCACAGCATCCGATTGGCAGAACGGGCACTGGGCACAAACAGCTGACGGCTCCGCCCGCGGGACCACCTCAAACGGCTCGGTAGTCGCCCGCAAGGACTGGAATGTTCTCGTGGTAGATGATTCGGCGCTTCCGCCGCGGTTCCGATCCCCACCCGCGACCCCGGCCAGCATGGCCCTGGTCGTTGCGCGAACGATCCTTGGTTGCTGGACGGGGGGCCTGACCGACACACACACAGCGGCTGGCCGTCGTCGTAGCGCCCGCCACGACCCTCATTCACGCCGCTGCGGGCAGGGCGGCCCCCGCGTCGCCAGGTCTCGGACACCTGCGCTCTCTCGGTCGGAGAGCGGCCGGGAGGGTTCAGCGCCTCGCAACAGCTCTTGTGGCTGTTCGGACTGCGGCCTGCTGGAAGCAGGGCCATTGCGGAGAGCGCATACTGCTCAGGGCGGTGGGCGCGGCAGGGTTCGAACCTGCGACCGCTCGGGTGTAAGAGGGGCGGGCAGCGCCGCATCTAGCCTCTACCAGCGACAACAGGTGTCGACTCGTGCTCTGCAGCGGTCCTCAACCACGCTGTTCAACGACAGTTCGCACCACGAATGGCTCCACACGGCGCCGCAGCGGCCGGGTGGTTCGATGCCCGATCTCGGCTAGCGTAGGCGGCTGAGCAGCGACTGCTTGGCCTGTGCGAACTCGTGCTCGGTGAGCGCGCCGGCGCGGTGAAGCTTCGCGAGCTGGCGGAGCTGGGCGACTGGATCCGGTGCCCCAGCGGCCGACGGTGCGGGCCAATCGCGACTGCACGCACGGCGTGCTCGACTGCGTCGCG
>JAODNO010000222.1 GCA_025465235.1 Pseudonocardia sp. | reverse complement strand
TGCTCCACCCCGGCGAGTTCGTGCTCGGCTCCACGTTCGAGTCGGTGTCGTTGCCTGACGATCTCGCCGGGCGGCTCGAAGGCAAGTCGAGCCTCGGCCGGCTGGGGCTGCTCACGCACTCCACGGCCGGCTTCATCGACCCAGGTTTCACCGGCCACATCACTCTCGAGCTGTCGAACGTCGCGAACCTGCCGATCACGCTGTGGCCGGGGATGAAGATCGGCCAGCTGTGCCTGTTCCGACTGTCGAGCCCGGCCGAGCGGCCCTACGGCAGCCACGGCGTCGGCTCCCGCTACCAGGGGCAGCGGGGGCCCACGCCGTCGCGGGCCCACCTGAACTTCCACCGGGCCGACACCCGGCGCTGAGCTCCCCCGTCCGGGGTGGTCAGTGGCGCGCAACCGAGCCACTGCACGACCGAGATCGACGTGTCGGACGGGTAGGCACGGCTGAGGGTGGTCAACGTCGGGGCGCTGCTCGGTCTCGAGCCCGATCTGGTCGTCGTCGCCGAGGCCGGCACCGGTGACGAGGCCTCCGCGAGCGTGCGGCGGCACCGCCCCGACGTCGCGGTGCTCGACGTCGAGATGCCGGGACGCGACGGTGTCGAGGTCGCCCAGTGGGTGGCGGCAAACGAGCCGGCCACGCGGTGCATCATCCTCACCCGCCGCGCGCGGCCCGGGGTGCTGCGCCGGGCGCTCGCTGCGGGCGCCACCGGGTTCGTCACGAAGAGCGGCCCGGCCACCGTGCTCGCTGATGTCATCGCCGGGTGCACGGCGGCGGCCGCTACGTCGACCTGGACCGCGCGATGACGGCGCTCATGGCCGAGGACTGCCCGCTGACCGACCGCGAGCTCGAGGTGCTGTGCGCGGTCAACGGGGCGGGCAGGGCCGCCGACATCGCCCGTCGCGTTCACCTCTCGCCCGGCACCGTGCGCAACTACCTATCGTCCGCGATGCAGAAGCTCGGCGTCGGTACGCGCCTCGAAGCGGTGGAGCGGGCACGCGACCGGGGGTGGCTCTGACCGTCGCTCACCCGGTGGCGCGGTAGAACGTGACGCCGAGCCGGCCCCGGCCCAGCTCGCCGGCGTCGGTGAGGCCCGCCTCGCGCATCCGGGCGGGGATCCGGTCCCCGGCGTCGTCCTCCAGCGGCGGGTCGCGGTGCGTCAGCCGGGCCAGGAGGCCGCGGTGGTGGCCCCCGAAGTCGACGAGGTGCAGCGTGCCGCCCGGTCGCAGCACGCGCTTGATCTCGCTCAGCGCCCGGTGCTTCTCGGCCCTGTCGAGGTGGTGGAACATCAGCGCGGACAGAACCCGGTCGACGCTCGCGTCCGGGTAGGGCAGGTCTCCCGCGCTTCCGAGGTCCCACTGGACGGGGAGGCTGTCGCGCGTGGCCTTGCGGCGGGCGCGGCCGAGCGCCAGCGGGTCGGGGTCGAGGCCCACCACGGTCGCCCCGCGATACCGGCGGGCGACGAGCAGCGCGAGGTTGCCGGTACCGCACCCGATCTCGAGCACCCGGTGACCGGGTGCGATGTCTGCCTGGTCGGCCAGCGTGCGATGCAGGGAGCGCACGCCCAGCAGCCGGGTGAACGGATCGTAGAAGGGCAGCAGCCGGTCGTGTCCCATCGCGGGGAGGTAGCCGTGCCCGTGCCCCGTGTGCTGCGGTACCTGCTCGGTCATGGCGGTACTCCCTGAGCTATGCAACGATAGTTTGGTGTTGCCCCCAAGTGTCGACCGTGTGTCACCAGGAGACAATGACGGATTCGCGGGAACAGTAGGACGATCGTCGGTTCTGCCCATCGTCGGCACGATTGACCACGGCGGTCGGGACGTTCCCGTCCACACCTACGAGCGGCTCCCGGGGGTGCCGCAGGTCGGCGTCCGGCGGTTGGGCGGAGGAGTGCTTCACCCCGACGGGTTCGTGCCTCGGCATCCCCACGCACACGACTTCCTCGTGCTCCTCTACGTGGAGCGCGGCGGCGGTTCCATGCGGGTGGACGACAGGGAGTGGTCGCTCGGCACCGGGGATGTGTTCGTGGTGGCGCCCGGAGAGGTCGTGACCCCCGACGGAATGGTCGGCTCGGCGGAGCCCGAGGCGTGGGCGGTCGCATTCCCACCGGACGTCATCGAGCCGAGCCTTCCGGGAGCGTTCCTCTCCTGGCGCGCGCACCCGTTGCTCTTCCCGTTCGTGCGCGGCGTGGCGGGTGGCGCTCAGCGGCTCCACGTCCCGCCCGGTGACCGGGCCGGCTTCTCGGAGCGATTCGCCGCGCTGGATCGCGAGTTGCACGAGCGGCGGGACGGCTACAACGAGGCCGTACAGGCACACCTCACGCTCCTGCTCGTCGCCGTCTCCCGGCTGGCCTCGGACGTGGCGGGCGACCTCACCCTGCGGGACGAGCCGATGCTCGCCGCCGTCTTCGACGTCATCGAGGCGAGCTACCACCGCCCCATCTCGCTGAAGGACGTCGCGAGTGCGGTGGGCCTCACCCCGGGCCATCTCACGACCATCGTCGGCCGCAAGACCGGACGCACCGTCCAGCAGTGGATCACGGAGCGGCGCATGACGGAGGCGCGGCGGCTCCTCGCCGAGACGGACGCCACGGTCGAGGCGATCGGCGCCAAGGTCGGTTATCGCGACAGCAGCTACTTCATCAAGCGGTTCCGGCGAAGCCACGGCTCGGCACCGCAGGAGTGGCGCCGGGCCGGCCGCAGGGGCTGACTGACAGCTACGGCTGGGACACGGACGGTCCGAGCAGTAGATTCGGACGGCAATGGAACCGCCAGGACCGACCCCACCCCCGTGGCTGCCCGCGGCGCGTCCGCAGGTTCCCCCACCAGCCGTCTCCGACCCGACGCCGACGCCGCCGCCCGCGTCGCCGCGGGCTCGCCCCCGGTTCGACTGGCGTCGGGTCACCCGTTCCCCGCGAGGCGCTGCGGGGCTCGCGATCGCAGCGGCCGCGCTCCTGCTGTGGCCGTTCTCCGGCTTGTCGTGGATCCCGTGGTTGGTCGGCCTCGGAGCGCTCGTCGTCCTGCGGATCCTGCGGCTCGACGGCCTGCTGCGGGGTTGGGACCTGCACATCGCGGGGCTGGTGGTCGTCGTCGGGTTGATGATGAGCACGAGTCCATGGGCATGGGCACTGGCGGCGAGCATCGGTGTCCTACTCGCAGGCCTCGCCCAGCTGCCGTGGTGGCGGCTCGCAGCGGTGGGCGCGGTGCTGTGCCTGATCTCGGGTCTCGCATTCGCCTGGGCCAACGTGCGCGACACGCAGGAGGCGGCGGCGTCGTACGGGAGGTTGCAGCAGGAGAGCAAAGCAGATCAGGGTGCACCACGTCCGCAGAGCGTGCTGCCGCTGCTGCTCAACCGGATCGCCCTGGGTAGTCCCGGTGCCGTGTGCGACAACCTGCTGGCCGAGCCCGCGAGGACTCAGTTCGCGGCGTCCGTGGGCCAGGCGGACTGCGCAGCGGCCGTCATGGCGCTCGCGGCGCGCGTTTCGGATCCCCAGCGATACGCGCAGGCCGACGTCACGACGGTGCCCACCCCCACCGGACTCGAGGTTGATGGCTGCAGCATGAAGTGGAGTTCGGGCGCACCGGCTGGTCCGCAGGTCGGGCACCTGACGATCGGCCCCGTTGCGCCATCCCGGTACGTCGTGACCGGGTTCCGGCCCTGCTGACCGAGTAGAAACGCCTTCAGGGCTGGGCTGCATCGGCGAAACGAGACCGGTCCCGGGTCAGTCCCTGCCCGTGAGCTCCTCCGTGGAGGTGGCGCGCTTCGGCTCGGTGCCGTCAGTGCTCGCGCTGCCCGTGTCGACCGTGTGCGGCGAGGCCGCGTCGAGGGCGCCGACCTTGCCGGTGTCCCCCTCGCGTGCGACGTCACCGCGTTGCACCGAGGCGAGCAGCATCTGGGAGACGTCGAGGATCTCGACGCCGGTGCCCTTGTCCTCGCTCTGCCGCTGGGTCAGGCCGTCGGAGAACATCACGCGGCAGAAGGGGCAGCCGGTGGCGATCTTCTCCGCACCGGTGCCGAGCGCCTCGTCCACACGTTCGAGGTTGACGCGCTTGCCGATCTTCTCCTCCATCCACATGCGCGCACCACCCGCCCCGCAGCAGAAGGAGCGATCCGCGTGCCGGGGCATCTCGGTGAGCTTCACCCCTGCCGCACCGACGAGCTCGCGCGGCTCCTCGTAGATCTCGTTGTGCCGCCCGAGGTAGCACGGGTCGTGGTAGGTGACCTCCGCCATCGCGCCGTCGGGTGCGGCGACCGGGACGAGCTTGCCCTCGCGCACCAGCTTGTTGAGCAGCTGGGTGTGGTGCACGACCTCGTAGTGCCCGTCGAGCTGGGGGTACTCCCGGCCGAGGGTGTTGAGGCAGTGCGGGCAGGTCGTGACGATCTTCCGGGTGCCCGGCTCGCGGCCCTCGAAGACCGCGTTGAGCATCTCGACGTTCTGCT
>JAODNO010000143.1 GCA_025465235.1 Pseudonocardia sp. | reverse complement strand
CCAGCAGCGAGGCGGGAGCGGAAGGGTGGAGCGTGCCGCGCACGTCGCTGGCGAGGTGGGACACGTTGTGCAGCGCGATCACCCCTGGCGTCTGCGGCACGTCGAGCGTGGTGCAGAGGGGGCGGAGCGCTGCGGCCAGCGAGTCGACGGCCAGCGCGTGTTCATGCCGGTCCTTGGCGGAGCCCAGCAGTTGCCCCGACAGGTCGTCGCCCTCCCCCGGCCAGATCGTCCCGGCCAGCACCCGCGACTCGACGACGCCCGCGGCGCGCCGCACCAGCAGCTCGGGCGTGGCCCCCACAAGCCCGTCCACGGCGTACGACCAGCAGGTCGGGTAGCGCTCCGCCAGCCCGCCGAGGAGGAACCGCGGGTCGAGCGGGGCCTCGCCGACGGCCAGCAGGTCGTGGGCGAGGCAGGCCTTCTCGAGCTCGCCCGCGCGCATCCGGCGCACCGCCTCGGTCACCGCCGCCCGGTAACCGGCGACCGGCAGCATGCCGTCGGCGAAACGCAGCGTGCCGCTGGCGCGGACCGGGCTGACCGCCCGCACCGACGACGGCCCGTTCCCGTGCGAGAACTCGGTGATCCAGGACCGGCCGTCGCGGCGACCCACCAGCACGCGGGGTACGACGAGCGCCGAACCGGGGGACGTGTCGGTGAACGTGAAGCTGGCGAACGCCACAGGACCGGTTCCGGGTACGCCGACGTCGTCCGTCGCATGCAGGCGGTCGGTGAACGACCGCCACCAGGCGTCCGCCTCGGCGAACCGCCCCGGTCCGGTGGCGGTGAAGCGGGCGACCTCCCCCCAACCGACGAGACCGTCAGGTCCACGCACCCAGGACAACGGGTTGCGGTCGTCGGGGAGAAGGTCGATCAGCCGGCCCGGGTCGTCGATGAGCCGCGTTCGCACGCCCAACCCGGTCGGCAGCGGGGCGATCGTCACGAATTTGAGAGTAGGAGCCTGCGCCGGGCCGTGCGCGCCCGGCCCGGGAGGTGGTGCCGACACTCGACCATCCACCAGGCATAGGATCGAGTCGTGACGACTGGTCCCGGGCGAACCGACACCCGGGCCGTCGACGAGCTGGCGGCGCTCGTGCGCCCGGCCGTCCGGGGGATCGCAGGGCGTCTGCCGGAGATCGTCGCGGTAGTGGCGGTGCTGGTCACGGTGCTGGCCGCGTTCGCTGTCGCGGGCGCCGCACTGGACGACCGCGCGATCGCCGCCAACCCGGCTGTGGCCGAGGCCGAGGTGCTGCGCGGGTCGTCGTTCTCCCGCACACTCGTCCGTTTCACGGTGGCCAACGGCGAGGCGGTCGTGCCGGAGCACGGGGTCTTCTACCCGCGCGGCCTGCAGGAGGGCGAGCGGGTCGCGGTCGAGTACGACGTCACCAAGCCTGATCTCGTACGCGTGGCCGGGCGCTCCGCGCTCGATGGGACGGTGCCGTTGCTCCTCGACGTGCTCGGGACGTGGGCGGTGCTGGGGCCGCTCGCCGTCTGGCTGCGCCGGCGCCGCGCCGGCCCCTGACCCTCACGGCGAATCGGCTCGAGCGCTGCCGTTCGCGCGGGTCGCCAGGGCCACCCCGAGCACCCCCACCACCATCCCGGCGATGGCGATCGGTCCGAGCGTCTCGTGGAACATCACCGGCGCCATCAGCGCGGTGATCCCGGGGACGAGGTAGACGTAGCTGGTCACCTGGGCGGCCGCGCCGCGGCGCAGCATCAGGAACAGCAACGAGATCCCGCCGCCGGTGAGCACCAGCACCGACCAGGCCAACGCGCCGACCAGCTGCGGGCGCGAGTCGCCCGCATTCCGCCCGCGAGTCGCCCGGTCTGGTTGCGTGGGTCGCCCGGATTCCGCCCACGAGTTGCCCCGCCCGATCGCGCGAATCACGCAATCTCGTGTGGGAGGCGCTACCGGTCCGCGTGCCACCACCTCAGCACCTCGTCGAGTGCCCCCGGCACGGCGACCACCATCGCACCCGTGGGCAGCGGATCAGGCTGCCCGTTCCCGTCGACGACGAGCGCCCCGGCCTCCGCCGCGAGGCAGGCCGCACCCGCGACGTCCCATTCCTGGTAGCCGTCGAGCACCGCCGCCACGGCATGCCCCAGCGCCACCTGCGTGATCGCGAGCGCCGACGACCCGAGGACCCGCACCCCGGCGTGCCCAGCGGCGGCCTGTCGGGCGAACACCGGCGCGCGTTCCAGCGAGAGCTCGGCGCACACGAGACCCCCGGTGGGTGAGCGTGGCGTGACCGTCACCGCAACGCCGTTCGCCCGCACCCCGCGTCCGCGGGCGGCGGCGTAGATCTGAGCCCGGCTGGGGTCGGCGATCACCCCGACGACCGGTCCGAAAGCGTCCACCAGGGCGAGGCTGTAGGCGTACCACGGGAAGCCTGCGACGTAGTTGGCCGTTCCGTCGACCGGATCGACCACCCAACGGTAGGGCGCCGTGGCAGCGTCTGCGTCGGCCCCGAACTCCTCGCCGACCACCGGTACCCCGGGGAACTCCGATGCGAGTACCCGACGCGTGTGGCGCTCCAGGGTGCGGTCGGTGTCGGTGACCCAGTCGAACGGGTTCGCCTTGTAGGTGGAGCCGGGCTGGTGGCCCCGGCCTGCGGTGGCCGTGATGACCTCCGCCGCGTCGTTGGCGAGGCGGCCGGCCACCTCCAGGGCCCTGGTGAGCAGCCCTGGCTCCACCGGGAGCGGTGACGGGGGTGCGCTCGGCTGCTGCTGGACGCTCATATGGTCCGAGCGTCACCGCCTCCGGTGTCCCTGGTGCGTCGCGCAGGTGACGTGCTAGGGATGACCCGGCCAACTGTGTGCCTGACACGGGTTGTTGGCCGCGAGTTCGGTGGCACGTCGATGTCTCGCCCTTCAGACGCGCGACGGTGCCCCGGTGCGCGTCGCCATCGTCTCGGAGTGCTTCCTCCCTGTGGTCAACGGTGTCACGAACTCCGTGCTCCGGGTCGTCGAGCATCTGACGGCGGCGGGGCACGAGACGTTGGTGATCGCGCCCGGGATGGATGGTCCCACCGAGCACGCCGGGGCCCGGGTCGTGCGGATACCGGCCGTGGACCTGCCGGTCGTCTCGTCGATGCCGGTGGGCGTGCCGAGTCGCCGCGTGCTGACGGCCCTGCGCGAGTTCGCCCCCGATGTCGTCCACCTGGCCGCGCCGTTCGTCGTCGGCTACCGGGGGTTGGCCGCGGCGCGCAGGTTGGGCATCCCGACGGTTGCGGTCTACCAGACGGACGTGGCCGGCTTCGCCTCCTCCTACGGCCTCGGTCTGACGGCACGCGCGGCGTGGCGCTGGACGTGCCGCCTGCACAGCCAGGCCGACCGCACGCTGGCTCCGTCCAGCTGGGCCACGGAAGCGCTGCGGGCGCGCGGGGTGCCGCGGGTGCACCAATGGGCGCGCGGGGTGGACACCCGGCGGTTCACCCCCTTGAAGCGGGACGACCAGCTGCGGGCACAGCTGGCGCCCGACGGTGAGCTGCTCGTCGGCTATGTGGGCAGGCTGGCGCCGGAGAAGCAGGTCGACCGGCTCGCCGTGCTGGCCGACGTGCCCGGCACGCGGCTCGTGGTGGTCGGCTCCGGTCCGAGCAGGGAGCGGTTGTCCGCTGCGTTGCCCACCGCGGCGTTCCTCGGCTTCCGCGGCGGCGACGAGCTGGCCCGGATCTACGCGTCCCTGGACATCTTCGTCCACACAGGACCGTCCGAGACGTTCTGCCAGGCAGTGCAGGAGGCGCTCGCGTCAGGGCTCCCTGTCGTGGCGCCGGACGCGGGCGGGCCGCGTGACCTGGTGCTCCCCGGCCGCACCGGCTACCTCGTGCCCCCGCACCCCGACGGCGCCGAGTCGCGCGACCCCTCGTCGGTCGCGGCCGACGCGGAGCTGCTCGCGGCCGTGGTGACGCTCGCGGACGCGGCCACCCGTGCCCGGTTCGGTGCTGCGGCCAGGCAGTCGGTCCTGCGCCGCACCTGGACGGCGGTCGGCGATGAGCTGCTTGCGCACTATGCCGACGTCATCGGTGCCACGGCCGCGGCCGCCTGAACGTGCGCATCGTCCAACTGGCGAACTTCTACGGTCCCCGCTCGGGGGGCCTGCGCACGGCGCTGCACCACCTCGGAGAGGGCTACGCCGGCCGCGCCCACGAGGTGGTACTGGTGGTGCCCGGCACGCGGTCGGCCGACCAGCTGCTGCCCTCGGGCATCCGCCGGATCACCATCGCCGCACCGCGGCTGCCCGGCACCGGCGGATACCGGGCCGTCGACCCCTGGCGGGTGCAGCGTCTGCTCGACCGGCTGCGTCCCGACGCGATCGAGGTCTCCGATCGTCTGACGCTGCGCGGCCTGGGCACCTGGGCGTCCCGACGCGGGGTGCCGAGCATCGTGATCTCCCACGAGCGACTGGACCGGCTCCTCTCGCAGTTCTTGATGCCCGAACGGGCGGCCCGACGGGTGGCGGACGTCGCGAACGCCCGGATGGCGGCCGCCTACGACACCGTCGTGTGCACCACCTCGTTCGCCCGTGCCGAGTTCGACCGCATCGGGGCCCAAAACGTCGCCCAGGTACCGCTCGGGGTGGATCTCGCGACGTTCTCGCCGCTGCACCGGGACTTGGCGCTGCGCACCACGCTGGCCGGCGGTGCCGACACCCTGCTCGTGCACTGCGGGCGACTCTCGCCGGAGAAGCACCCGGAGCGGAGCATCGACACGGTGGCGGCGTTGTGCGACGCGGGGTACCGGGTCCGGCTGGTCGTCGCGGGTGACGGGCCGCGCCGACCGCTTCTGGAACGGCGGGCAGTCGGGCTGCCGGTGACGTTCGTCGGCTTCGTGCCCGACCGCTCGCGGCTGGCGCGGCTGCTCGCGTCCGCCGACGTCTCGCTCGCGCCCGGTCCACACGAGACCTTCGGGCTGTCCGCGCTGGAGGCGCTGGCCAGCGGTACGCCGGTGGTCGTCTCGGCGTCGTCGGCACTGCCGGAGATCGTCGGGCCGTCCGGTGCCGCGGCCCTGGACCGCGCCGACGCCTTTGCCGCGGGTGTCACGACGCTGCTCGCCGCGGACGAGGGCGTCAGGCGGGCTGGGGCCCGGGCTAGAGCCGAGCAGTTCGGCTGGCCGGAGTCCGTCGGGCGGATGCTGGCGACGCTCGCCGGCTGACCCCGTTGCCGACTCGCGGGCCTTCGGGCTACCTGACCGTTGACGGGCACGCCTCCCGGAGATCCGCGCGCCGTGTCCGCGACAGGCGCAGGACTTTCGGGCGACTCAGGGGCGGGATCGGGGCGACTCGCGGGCGAATTCGGGGCGACTCGCGGGTGGTGGGGGGTCGGTGGGGGGCGCGTAGCGTTTCGCGCGTGAGCCGCGCCGACCTCGACAAGGACCCGCACGACGTCGCCGCGATGTTCGACGGCGTCGCGCGCCGCTACGACCTCACGAACACGGTGCTCACCGGCGGACAGGACCGCCGCTGGCGGGCCCGCACGCGGGAGGCTCTGGAGCTGCGGCCGGGTGAACGGGTGCTCGACCTCGCCGCTGGCACCGCGGTGTCCACCGTGGAGCTCGGGCGATCCGGTGCGTGGTGCGTGGCCGCCGACTTCTCCCTCGGGATGCTCCGCGCGGGCGCGCACCGCAAGGTGCCGAAGGTGGCCGCCGACGCGTTGCATCTTCCGTTCCGTGACGGCGTCTTCGACGCGGTGACGATCTCGTTCGGGCTCCGCAACGTGGCCGACCCCGACGCGGCGCTGGCGGAGCTGGCGCGGGTGACGCGTCCCGGCGGGCGGCTGGTGGTGTGCGAGTTCGGCCGTCCGACGTTCACGCCGTTCCGCGTCGCTTACCACCTGGGCCTGGAGCGGGTACTCCCCGCGGTCGCGGAACGCGTCTCGAGCAACCCGGAGGCCTACCGCTACCTCGGTGAGTCGATTCGAGCGTGGCCCGCGCAGCCCACGCTCGCCCGGCGGATCGCGGCGGCCGGCTGGACGGAGGTCGCGTGGCGAGACCTCACTCTCGGCGCAGTCGCCCTCCACCGCGCTCGTCGGCCGTACCGCGTCCCGGGGTCCAGTCGGGTGACGTAGCCCCCGGGTGGCGGGCGCGCGGTCGCGGACAAGGGTGCATAGACTCCTACCGACTTCGTGAATCTGTTCACAAGGAGCCGTTTTGGTCGCGCCCGAACCCACCACCGTCGGCGGGCGATCGGATGCCGACGCCGACGTCATCGTCGTCGGCGCCGGTCCCGCCGGATCCACCGCCGCCGCCTACCTCGCTCGTGCCGGTCTCGACGTCCTCCTGCTGGAGAAGTCGACCTTCCCCCGCCCGAAGGTGTGTGGCGACGGCTTCACGCCCCGGGGCATGAAGCAGCTGATCGACCTGGGCATCGACTGCTCCGAGCAGAACGGCTGGTTGCACAACAAGGGGCTGCGGGTCGTTGGAGGCGGGGTCACACTCGAGCTCGAGTGGCCCACCCTCGCCAGTTTCCCGAACTTCGGGGCCGTCCGGCCCCGGCAGGACTTCGATGAACTGCTCGTGCGTCACGCCGAGAAGTCCGGCGCCCGGCTGCACGAGGACACCACCGTCACCGAGGCGCTCACCGACGCCCGCACGGGCCGGGTGACCGGCGTCTCCGGCACGGTCGGCAAGGGGAAGGACAAGCGACCCGTCACGTTCCGGGCGCCGCTCACCCTCGCCTGCGACGGAGTGAGCGCCCGGCTCGCGCTGAGCCTCGGCATGGTCAAGCGCGACGACCGTCCGATGGGCGTGGCGGTCCGCCGCTATTACACCAGCCCGCGCACTCACGACGACTTCCTCGAGAGTCACCTCGAGCTGTGGGACCGGTCGGACCCAACGAGTCCGAAGCTGCTGCCGGGGTACGGCTGGATCTTCGGGATGGGCGACGGCACGTCGAACGTCGGGCTGGGCATCCTGTCCACCAGCAAGGCCTACGGGTCGACCGACTACCGCGCATTGCTGAAGTCCTGGCTGGACGGAACCCCCGAGGAGTGGGGCTACCGCGACGGGAACGCGGTCGGCAGTGTCGGCGGGGCCGCCCTGCCGATGGGCTTCAACCGCACCCCGCACTACCGTCCCGGCCTGTTGCTGGTCGGCGACGCGGGCGGCATGGTCAACCCCTTCAACGGCGAGGGCATCGCCTACGCGATGGAGTCGGCGGCGATCGCGTCCCGGTGCGCCGTGCAGGCGTTGGCCCGCTCGGGTGCCTCCGCGGAGGCGGCGTTGGCCGGCTATCCCACGGCGATGAGCCAGGCGCTGGGCGGCTACTACCGGATCGGGAACGTGTTCTCGAAGTTGATCGGCAATCCGGCGGTGATGGGGATGGCCACGAAGTACGGGCTCCCGCGCACCACGTTGATGCGGTTCATCCTCAAACTGCTCGCCAACCTCTACGACCCGAAGGACGGGGGCGTGAGCGACCGAGTGATCACGACGATGACCAGACTCGCACCGAGTCTGTAGTAAGGCTTGCCTGGCTCCGGCCGGGGCCGCCAGTCGACTTAGTGTCGCGGCCGGTGGTACCGAAACAGGAAAACTCCGCTACTAGTAGACGACAGGGCTGAACGGATGCTCGATCCCTACCTCCCGCTGGTGCTGCTGTTCGCCCTGGCCGGTGCGTTCGCGCTGTTCTCGGTGACGGCCGCGCCCTACGTCGGCCCGCGGCGCTACAACCGGGCCAAGCTCGACGCATACGAGTGCGGCATCGAGCCCTCGCCGCAGCCCGTCGTGGGCGGCGGCCGGATGCCGGTCGCCTACTACATCACCGCGATGCTGTTCATCCTGTTCGACATCGAGATGGTCTTCCTCTACCCGTTCGCGGTGAGCGCCGACGCGCTCGGCCTGTTCGGCTTGGTGGAAATCGTGCTGTTCATCGTCACGGTCGGCTTCGCGTACGTCTACGTATGGCGGCGCGGCGGGCTGGATTGGAACTGAGATGGGTCTCGAAGAGCACCTGCCCAGCGGCGTCCTGCTGACCAGCGTCGAGAAGCTGGTCAACTGGACCCGCAAGTCCTCGCTGTGGCCCGCCACCTTCGGGTTGGCCTGCTGCGCGATCGAGATGATGACCACCGGCGCACCGCGCTACGACCTGGCCCGCTTCGGCATGGAGGTCTTCCGTGCCTCACCGCGACAGGCCGACCTCATGATCGTCGCCGGCCGGGTGAGCAACAAGATGGCCCCGGTGCTGCGCCAGATCTACGACCAGATGCCCGAGCCGCGCTGGGTGCTGGCGATGGGCGTCTGCGCCTCGTCCGGCGGCATGTTCAACAACTACGCGATCGTGCAGGGCGTCGACCACGTCGTGCCGGTCGACATGTACCTGCCCGGCTGCCCGCCGCGGCCGGAGATGCTGATGGACGCGATCCTCAAGATCCACGCCAAGATCATGGACGAGCCGCTGGGTGCCAAGCGCGCTGCGGCGCTCGCGGAGAGCGGCTACAAGACCGAACTGGTGCCGTCGTCGATCAAGTTCGCGAAGAAGAAGTGATCGGGAATGGCTGACGAGAACACCGGCACGTCCGGCACGTCCAAGGAGAGCGCCGAGCAGACCGGCGGCCCGCAGTCCTCGGCCGAGGCGAGCGGAACCGACATCGCTGGGCATCGTGCGGCCGGCGGCGAGAGCCCGGTGAGCGGCGAGCCCGAGCAGGCGGCTGCCCCGATCGACGCGCCGCACGGCGCGGAGGTGAACGGGCAGGCCACCCCGGAGGGGGGCACCCGGATCGGGGTCCCCGCCAGCCGCGAGCGGCACGGCATGTTCGGGGTCAGCGGCTCAGGCGACACCTCCGGCTTCGGTGGGCTGCGGCTGCCCGGGCACGCCCCGGCCCCGGCCGAGCGGCCCTTCGGCGGCTGGTTCGACGAGTTCGCCGACGACTTCGGCGAGGCGGCGGCCGAGCGCGGCATCCCGCGCGGTGCTGTGCAGCAGATCACGATCGACCGCGGCGAGATCACGTTCTATGTGCAGCGCGAGCGCATCGTCGACCTCTGCCGCACATTGCGCGACGACGAGGGCCTGCGCTTCGAGCTCTGCTCCTCGGTCTCCGGCGTGGACTACGGCGAGGACATCGCGCAGCGACTGCACGTCGTCTACCACCTGCTGTCGATGACCTACCGGCGGCGCATCCGGCTCGAGGTCGCCCTCGACGTGGACGACCCGCACGTGCCGAGCGTCGTCGAGGTCTACCCGACGGCCGACTGGCACGAGCGCGAGACGTGGGACATGTTCGGCGTGGTCTTCGACGGCCATCCGGCGCTCACCCGGATCCTCATGCCGGACGACTGGGAGGGCCACCCCCAGCGCAAGGACTACCCGCTCGGCGGGATCCCGGTGGAGTACAAGGGAGCGGAGATCCCGCCCCCGGATCAGCGGCGGTCCTACACATGACCGCCGACGGACCCTTTCCCGCGGAGGCGGCGAAATGACGGACATCCGCGACGACACCCCCACGCCCGACGCCTACGCCTCGGAGCGCGTGACCACAGAGGGCACGGTCTACACGGTCACCGGCGGTGACTGGGACACGTTCCTCGACGAGGAGCACGACGACCGGATCGTCGTCAACATGGGCCCGCAGCACCCGTCCACGCACGGGGTGTTGAGGCTGGTGCTCGAGCTCGAGGGCGAGACGGTCCAGCAGGCCCGCTCGGTGATCGGCTACCTGCACACCGGTATCGAGAAGAACTGCGAGTACCGCACCTGGACGCAGGGCGTCACGTTCGTGACGCGCATGGACTACCTCGCCCCGATCTTCAACGAGGTCGGCTACTGCCTGGCCGTGGAGAAGCTGCTGGGCGTCGAGGCGCCCCGCCGCGCCACCGTGGCCCGCGTGCTGCTCATGGAGCTCAACCGCATCGGCTCGCACCTGGTCGCGCTGGCCACCGGCGGTATGGAGCTCGGAGCGCTCACCGGCATGACGGCCGGTTTCCGTGAGCGCGAGGAGGTGCTGCACCTCCTGGAGTTCCTCACCGGCCTGCGCATGAACCACGCGTACGTGCGGCCCGGCGGTCTCGCCCAGGACTTCCCGGAGGGCTGGGCGGAGAAGGTCACCGACTTCATCTCGGTCATGCGCTCGCGCCTGCCGGACTACGACAAGCTGCTCACCGGTCAGCCGATCTGGCGCCAGCGGCTGGAGAAGGTCGGCTATCTGCCGCTCGACGGGTGCCTCGCCCTCGGCGCCACCGGCCCGATCCTGCGGGCCGCAGGCCTGCCGTGGGACCAGCGCAAGGTCGAGCCGTACTGCGGCTACGAGGAGTACGAGTTCGAGGTCCCGACGGCCACCGAGGCGGACTGCTACGCCCGCTACCGGCTGCGCGTGGCGGAGATCCACGAGTCGCTGAAGATCGTCGAGCAGGCCGTGGAGAAGATGGAGCCCGGCCCGGTGATGGTGGCGGACCGGAAGATCGCGTGGCCTGCGCAGCTGTCGGTCGCGTCGGACGGGATGGGTAACTCGCTCGAGCACGTCCGCAAGATCATGGGCCAGTCGATGGAGTCGCTGATCCACCACTTCAAGCTGGTCACCGAGGGCTTCGCGGTCCCGGCGGGCCAGGTGTACACGTCGGTCGAGTCGCCGCGAGGCGAGCTCGGATACCACCTGGTGTCCGACGGCGGCACCCGCCCGGTGCGCGTGCACGTTCGCGACCCCAGCTTCGTGAACCTGCAGTCGATGCCGGCGATGAGCGAGGGCGGCATGATCGCCGACGTCATCGCGGCCGTCGCGTCGATCGACCCCGTCATGGGAGGCGTGGACCGATGAGCGCGCTTGCGAGCGAGTCAATGTCACAGCGCGATCCGGCCGAGCGCAGCGAGGGGGAGCGATGACGTTGCCGGAAGGCACTCCGGAGGCAATCGGCCCGATTGTGGCGCCCGAGGAGGTGGTCTGGTCCCCGGTCGCCGAGGAGCCCTCGCCCGTCTCCCCGGTCTTCGACGAGCTGACCCGCCAGCGGACGAAGGAGATCATCGCCCGGTATCCGCAGTCCCGGTCGGCGCTGCTCCCGCTGCTGCACCTCGTGCAGTCGGTGGAGGGCCACGTCAGTCAGGACGGCATCCGGTACTGCGCGGAGGCGCTGGAGCTGACGACCGCGGAGGTCTCCGCGGTGGCCACGTTCTACACGATGTACAAGCGGACCCCGTGCGGCGAGCATCTCGTCAGCGTCTGCACCAACACGCTGTGCGCCGCTCTCGGCGGCGACGCGATCTACGCGCGCCTCACGAAGAAGCTCGGGGTCGGCCACGAGGAGACGGCGGGCGAGCCGGGTACCCCGGGCTCGATCACCCTCGAGCACGCCGAGTGCCTCGCGGCGTGCGACCTCGCCCCTGTGCTGCAGGTCAACTACGAGTACTTCGACAACCAGACGGTGGAGACCGCCGAGGCGCTCGTCGACGCGCTGCGCGCAGGCGGGCGGCCCGCGCCGACGCGCGGCGCGCCGCTCACCGACCTCAAGACCGTGGAGCTCGAGCTGGCCGGGATCTTCCCCGACCTCGAGCGGAGCGTCGAGGGGCCGTCGATCGCGCCGGAGACGGTGCGCGGCGCGCAGCTTGCGGCCGACCGCGGCTGGGTCGCCCCGCCGATGCCCGACTCTCCACCCGCCTTGCCGGATCTCCCGGAGAAGAAGTCATGACTGCTGCCCATACCAACCCGCCGACCCCCGACCCGCTCACCCCGGTGCTCACCCGGCGCTGGCAGTCGCCCCGCTCATGGTCGATCGACACGTACGAGCAGCTCGAGGGCTACCAGGCCCTGCGCCACGCCCTGACCGCGCACCCCGACCAGCTCATCCAGCTGGTCAAGGACTCCGGGCTGCGTGGCCGCGGCGGGGCGGGTTTCCCGACCGGCATGAAGTGGAGCTTCATCCCGCAGGGGCCCACCGGCCCGGGTGCCAAGCCCAAGTACCTCGTGATCAACGCCGACGAGGGCGAGCCGGGCACCTGCAAGGACATCCCGACGATGATGGCCGACCCGCACTCGCTGGTGGAGGGCTGCATCATCACCAGCTACGCGATCCGCGCGAACTTCTGCGCCATCTACGTACGCGGCGAGGCGCTGCACTGCATCCGCCGGGTGCGCCGCGCGGTCGAGGAGGCCTACGCCAAGGGCTACCTCGGGACGAACATCCTCGGCTCCGGCTTCGACCTCGACATCGTCGTGCACGCCGGCGCCGGTGCGTACATCTGCGGCGAGGAGACGGCGCTGCTCGACTCGCTTGAAGGTCGGCGCGGTCAACCTCGTCTCAAGCCGCCGTTCCCGGCAACGTCCGGTCTGTACGCGTCCCCCACCGTGGTGAACAACGTGGAGACGATCGCCTCGGTTCCCGCGATCGTGCAGGGCGGTAGCGACTGGTTCCGCATGATGGGCTCGGAGAAGAGCCCCGGCCCGAAGATCTACTCGGTGTCCGGGCACGTGGAGAAGCCCGGCCAGTACGAGGCGCCCCTCGGCATCACGCTGCGGCAGCTCCTGGAGCTCGCGGGCGGCATGAAGGACGGGATCCCGCTCAAGTTCTGGACGCCGGGCGGCTCGTCCACGCCGATCTTCACTGCGGAGCACCTCGACGTTCCGCTGGACTTCGAGGGCGCGGCGGCGGCCGGGTCGATGCTGGGCACCACCGCGGTGCAGGTCTTCAACGAGACCGTGTCCGTGCCGT
>JAODNO010000139.1 GCA_025465235.1 Pseudonocardia sp. | reverse complement strand
GCGCCAGCGCGGAGACGAGCATGAGCGCCGTGACGAAGACCCACTGCACCATCGCCGTGCGCACGCCGATGTCGCGGACGCGGGCGGCCCGGGCGACGAACTCGCGCGTCTCCTCGGCAGGCCGCCCGAACAGCTTGATCAACGTGGCGCCCGGGGCCGAGAACCGCTCGGTCATCTGGGTGCCCATGGCTGCGTTGTGGTCGGCCGCCTCGCGCTCGAGGTAGGCGAGCCGGTGGCCCATCCGGCGGGCCGGGAGGACGAACACCGGCAGCAGCACGAGCGCGAGCAGCGTGACCTGCCACGACAGCGTCAACATCACCACGAGCGTGAGCGTGAGCGTGACGAGGTTGCCGATGACGCCGGACAGTGTGTCGCTGAACGCGCGCTGGGCGCCGATGACGTCGTTGTTGAGCCGGCTCACCAGCGCGCCGGTGCGGGTACGGGTGAAGAACGCGATCGGCTGGCGTTGCACGTGGTGGAACACCGCGGCGCGCAGGTCGAGGATCAACCCTTCACCGAGCGACGCCGAGAGCCAGCGCTGCACGATCCCGCTGACGGCCACGGCCACCGCGATGACCGCGATGAGCCCGGCCAGGCCGATCACGACGCCCAGCGGCCCGCCCTTGACGATGGCGTCCACGACCCGGCCCGCGAGCACCGGGGTGGCGACCGCGAGAACCGCGCCGATCACGCTGACCAGCAGGAACGTGGCCATGCGGCGGCGGTGCGGCCCGACGAACGCGACGATCCGGCGCAGCGTGGCCATCGAGAAAGGGCGCTTCTCCTCCTGGGCGTTCGCCGCGTGGTACATCGAGTGCCACGCCACCATCTCCATGCTCATGAGCTGCTCCTCGTTCCGGTTCGCCGCACCCGCCGTGCACCCATAGGACATGGGGAGCCGGCGGAACTCATCGGTGCGGAACAACTCCGCCTCGCCAGTGTGGCGAGTGGGACCGACAGTTCTCGTCCGGTTTCTCCCCGTTTGCGCCGAAGACTAGAAGTTAAAGCCGGGTTGAGGTCAACGCCGCCTGTGGGCGCGTGCCGCCGGGCAAGGCGCTGTGGATCCCGCTGTCCGTGTTCATCGTGATCTTCGGGTTCATCGCGCGCGGCGCCGCGCCCGCTGTGAGCCCGCGCATGCGTGCGCTGATCGAGGGCGACCCTCGCCGCTCCTACTACCCGTTCATGATCGCGCTGTTGGTGGCGATCTCGGTGATCCTGCACCTCGCGGTGCCGTTCACACTCGTCCAGTCCTCGGCGAACATGTCGAACCCCGGCGCGTTGATCTACCCGTTCCTGCTCATCTACCCAACAGCACGCTGATTCCTGTTCCTCGGGTTCTTCCTCGTCAACTTCGGGGCCGACATCCTCGGCGACCCGTTGATCACGTTCTGACGCTCAGAGCCGCAGGTCGGCCAGGTCCGCGGGGTCGGGACGCCCGTCGACGTCCAGGCCCCGTCCCGTGTAGTAGCCCTCGACCATCGAGCGCAGGCGTTCCTCGGTGAGGGTGGCGGTGCGGCCCGAGCCCAGCTCGAGCGGGGTGTCGAGCATGCGCCGCGGGAGCGTGTCGTCGTCGGTCGTGGCGCCCTCGCGCAGGTTGAACACCCGCTTCGCCAGCACGATCCGGCGGGCCACCGTGCGCAGCTCGTCGGCCGTGACGTCCCAGCCGGTGACGGGCCGCAGCAGTGCCGCCCACTCGTCGAAGGGCTCGGTGAACACCCCGCGGAGGAACTTGCAGAGAATCATCGAGTCCATGACGGCTGCGCGGTCCTCGGTGCCGATCGCCGCGGCGACGTGGGCGGAGCCCCCGGCCAGCCGGTCCAGGTCGCCGGAGAGGTCGGCCTCGTAGGCGCCGGAGCGGTTGTGGTCGGCGCCCCGGGCGTTGACTGCCAGTCCGAGCGCCATCGACTGCAGCGACCGCGGCTCGTACCCGGGCAGCTCCAGGCCCTTGACCTGCGGCGCGAAGTCGATCGATCCCTGCCCGACGACCGCGGCGGCCGCGCGCGAGCCCATAGCCAGCAGCGCGCCGAGCCCCTCCGAGCGGGAGCCGATCAGGTCGAGCGCCCGCAGCAGCGCGGGGCCGTCTCCGAAACGCAGCCACGGAGCATCGATCAGGCCGCGCTCCACGCACTCCATCGCCCACGCGATGGTGCCGCCCGCCGAAATCGTGTCGATGCCGAGCTCGTCGCAGCGGGCGCTGGCGGCGAACACGTCGTCGGGATCGGACACCCCGCACAGCGGGCCCAGCGCGAAGACGTTCTCGTACTCCATGCGCTGGCTGCCGCCACCCTTGCGCGAGTAGATGTGCTCGCAGCCGATGGAGCACGACGCGCAGCTGTTGCGCGCCACGCCACGCATCTCGTGCAGCTCCTCTGCGGCGAGCCGGGGTGCCTCGGCGAATGTGGCGGCGGTGAAGTTGCGGGTGGGCAGCGTCGACACGGCGTTGAAGGCGAGCAGGTTGGCCAGCGTGCCGAGCTCCCGGTACTTGGCGGTGGCCGGGCCGAAGCTGCGCTCGCGCAGGTCCTTCGCGGCGGCGAGGACGGCCCGCTGGTCGGCCACGTCCACCCTCGTACCGGCCTTGACCATCACGGCCTTGATGTTCTTCGCGCCCAGCACGGCGCCCAGCCCCCCGCGTCCGGCGTGCCGGCCGTCGTGGCTGATCGTCGCGTACCGGACGCCGCGCTCCGCGGCGGGCCCGACCGCAGCCGTTCGCCAGCCGCGGCCGAACCGCTCGCGCACTGCCGACTCGGCCTCGGCGGCGGCCATCCCGGCCAGCTCCGGGGCTGCCTCGAGGCGTACGCCAAACGCGTCGATCATCAGCACCGACAGCGCGTCGGCGCGGCCGCGCACGACGATCGCGTCGTGCCCGGTGAGCTTTCCCGAGATCGCGAACTGGGACGACGCCAGCGCGTCGGTGATCATCCCGGTGAGCGGCGACTTGGCCAGCACAGCGAACTTGGCGCTCGTCGTGAGCGGTGTGCCCACCAGCGGGGAGAAGACGAACGCGAGTGGTGCCTCCGGGGCCAGCGGGTCGACACCCGGGGGAGCGAGTCGATGCAACAGCCAGGTGCCGAGCCCGACCCCACCGAGGTACGAGCGCAGGACCCGGTCGTCCAGCTCCAGGGGCGTGCCGGTGGCGCTGTCACCGTCCACGTCGACGACCAGGGCTCGTCCGAAATATCCGCCTGCCGTCATGGTGCTGACTGTATGCCGAAGTTCGCGGCGCTGCTGCCGATCAGCCGCCGGCGTCGGCCGACAGGAAGGCGACCATGTCGCCCACGACGAGTGGCATCTCCGCGTCGCGGGTGATCTGGTCGCCGTTCAGGGCGGCGACGACGTGCCGGTCCAGCGCCAGCCCGACGGCGGCTGCGGCCGCCCCGAGGGTGGCGGCCCGGACCGTCTCGGGGCCGCGCCTGCCGTTCGACGCGAGCGCGCCGTAGCGCTGGACGGTGATCTCGGGCTCCGGGCGGGCCCGGGCGGCGCGGTAGTCGTCGGGTTCGTTGACGTTGAGCACCGAGTCCAGCGTCGGGTCCAGCGCGCCGAGCCGGGGGTCGGCGAGCAGCCCCGCGTCGTCGGTGCGGTGCACGCGGCAGTGGTCGAACAGCATCGCGAGCTTCAGTTGCCCGTCGGCCACGAGCCCGGCGACGACGGGCGCAAGCGCCGTGCGGTACGCCGCCGCGAGCGGCTGCCGGTGCCCGTGGGCGTGCGGCAGGACGACATCGACGTCGGAGTCCAGGGCGGCCAGCACCCGCCGGACGTACGCGGGGTGCAGGAACGGCAGGTCGGTGGAGCAGACGAACGCGACCTGCGCGCGGTCCGCGACCGCGGCGAGCCCGCTGGCGATGCCCTGCATCGGGCCCAGGCCCTCCACCGGGTCGTCGACGACCTCGACTCCGGCCGGCAGTGCGGGAAGGGGTTGGCCGGGCGCCCGGACCACGACGACAGCACCGTCGACCGCGCGGGCCAGCAGGCCTGCGGTGCGTCGCAACAACGTGGAGCCGTGCCACTCCAGTGTCGCCTTGGACTCGCCCATGCGCGACGAGCGCCCGCCGGCGAGAACGATCCCTGCGGCCGGACCGTCGCTGTGGGTGCTCACCTGCACGATCGTAGGCGGTACGGCGTCCGGTGCGGATCTCTGATGTCTGAGAGCCTTGTCGGCGGGTAGGGCTGGGCCACCGGGAAGTCCGGGCTGCACACGTGCGGCTCCGCCTGGACGAGCAGAGGAGTTGTCGTGACCACGACCGAGCGGCCGCGCCGGGGCCGCGGCACCGCGATCGGCGAGGGCATCACGTGGGCGTCGCGGTGGAGTCTTCGGCTGCTGCTGGTGGCAGCGGGCGCCTGGCTGATCTGGACGGTGATCGCGCTTCTGTGGTCGGTCGTCTTTCCCGTGATCATGGCGGTGATCGTCTCGACCGTGTTGTGGCCGCCCACGGCGTGGCTGCGCAGGCACGGCTTCCCGCCCGCGCTCGCCTCGGCCACGGTGCTGCTCGCCGGGATGGTGGTGCTCGCCGGGCTCATCGCGCTGATCACCACCTCGGTGGCGGGAAGCATCCCCGAGATCAGCCGCGCCGCATCCAGCGGTATCCAGTCGATCCAGCAGTGGCTGGCCGGGCGGCCGCTCAACTTCGCGCAGGGTCAGCTCGACGCGGTCCTGCAGAACGCGACGACGCAGCTGCAGCAGAGCATCTCGGTGATCACCACGAGCGTGCTCACCGGGATCGGGAGTGTGGCCTCGGGAGTGATCACCGCACTGCTGACGCTGGTGCTCGTGTTCCTGTTCCTCAAGGACGGCCCCCGGTTCCTGCCGTGGCTGCGCCGGGTGATGGGCGAGGGCGCAGGCGGGCATCTGGCCGAGGTGCTTCGGCGGGTCTGGAAGACCCTCGCCGACTTCATCCGGGTGCAGGCGATCGTGGCACTCGTCGACAGTGTCCTGATCGGGCTGGGGCTGGTGATCCTCGGGGTGCCGTTGGCGGTCCCGCTCGCCGTGCTCACGTTCCTGGGCGCGTTCATCCCGATCGT
>JAODNO010000104.1 GCA_025465235.1 Pseudonocardia sp. | reverse complement strand
CCGATCGGTGACCCGAAGCAACTGCAGTTGGTGCTGCAGTTCGGCGGTGCCTCTGGCTTGGGCATGGGCGCCGGTCGCGGCCGGGGACCGGCCTCGAGTCGGCCGGAGGGCGAGCGGCGGCGCGAGCGCAGGTCGACCAAGTTCCCCCGGCCCCGCTACAAGAGCGTCCTCATCATGAACCCTGCGCACTTCAACTGGCTGGCGGTGCCGGGTGCGGCGGGCGTGGAGCGCAAATACATGGGTTCGTTCACCGAGCGCGGCTTCTGGATCGAGATGATCAAGATCGATGCCGGCGCGGAGTGGGTGTCCAGCATTGAGGGCGCCCGGCGCCTGATCGTCGCCCTTTCCGGCGCCGGCACGGTGGAAGGCACGCAGATCGGGCAGCTGGCCGCGATCCAAGCCGACGCCGGCGAGAAGCTTCAGGTCAGCGCCACCGAGGAGACGGTGCTCTACGTCGTCGGCCTGCCCCCCATCCAGCTGCCGAACACCCCCTCGGACCAGTTCGACACCATCGAGAGTGACGGTGGGATCCAGTTCGAGAATCCCAGACAAGCGACTGACGGCGGAATCCGCGCACAGGCCGGTTCAGGCTGAGCTCGTCCGGGCTTACCCGGCCCATCTACCCGCTCCCACCGGAAAGTGCGTGTACCTGCTGTGAAACTCACCGTCAGGCGGACCTACCTGGGCGACCGGCTGTGCTTCCCCGAAGTCATCCCGGACCGCCTCATCGACGGCCAAGCCGCCTATGCCCAACAGCTGGACAGGAGCGGAGTGCATCGGAAGGACGCGATCGCGCGCTCACAGCGTGCGATCCCCTCCGACCTCCCGGCGCTGCTTCAGGCCGATCCGGACCTCATGGCGGGATATGTCCGCTTCTGCGATATCTCCGCGAGGGATATCAGCACGTTGGACAACCGCCGCATGGATCGAGGCGAACTCCGAGGCGAGATCGACGGTCTCGGCGTCATCGCGAACACGGTCGTCGGCGCAACATGATCGACCGGAGGCCGGGTATGTCGAAACCGCACCTGCAGATCATCATCGGCAGCACGAGGCCCGGCCGTCGCGGCGGCGCCGTGGGCACCTGGTTCCACGATCTGGCCATCCGGGACGACAGGTTCGGCGTCGAGCTGATCGATCTCGCCGAGGTGGGCCTTCCGCTGCTGGACGAACCCCTGCCGCCGGGGCGCGGGCCCTACACGCAGGAACACACCCGGCGGTGGAGCCGGACCATCAGCGCCGGCGAGGCCTACGTGTTCGTGGTGCCGGAGTACAACCACAGCTACAACGCTGCGACCAAGAACGCCCTGGACTTCCTCGGCGAGGAATGGCGGAACAAGCCGGTGGGATTCGTCGGCTACGGCGGGATCGCGGCCGGCGCCAGGGCAGTGCAGGCGCTCACTCCGGTGGTGGCCGCACTGGGAATGATTCCGGTCACCCGGGCAGTCCACATCCCACTGATTAATCGTGCGGTGCGCGGGGGCGGGCCGTTCACATCGGAGGACGGGCTCGACGCCAGCGCCACGAAAATGCTCGACGACCTGTTCCACTGGGCCGCCGATCGCCGAACGCCACGCCTGGTCGCGACGGAATGATCTACGATCCGATCACGCCGCCCTGGAAAGGGGCAGGGCATGCGCCGGGGCACCCGGATGGCCGTCAGTCAGAAAACTGCCGTAGCCGTTGTTTATGTTGCGGCGATCTTTCTCAGCACGCTGGACACCACCATCGTCAATGTGGCGCTGCCGACCATCGGTCGAGCCTTTTTGGTCCAGTCCACTTCGGTCGATACGGTGTCGATCTCCTATCTGGTCAGCCTGGCCATCTTCGTTCCGGCATCCGGATGGCTCGGCGATCGGATCGGCGGCAAGCGGACCCTGTTGACCGCCGTCGCGGTGTTCACGATCGCGTCGACGCTGTGTGGCATGGCGTCGGGCCTCGGCGAGCTCGTCCTGTTCCGGGTACTGCAGGGCGCCGGCGGCGGCATGCTCGCCTCGGTCGGCATGGCGATGCTGCTGCGGGCCTTCCCACCGCAGGAGCGTGTCCGCGTCTCCGCCATGCTCACCTTTGCGACGGGGCTCGCCCCGACGCTCGGCCCGGTGCTCGGTGGGCTCCTGGTGACCGACCTGTCCTGGCGCGCGGTGTTCTACGTCAACGTCCCGGTGGGCATCTGCGCGATGGTGTTCGGCGCACTGTTCCTCCGCCGCGACACCGAGCATCAGTCGGGCCAGTTCGATGTGGCTGGACTCCTGCTCTCCGCGGCCGGACTGGGACTGGTGATGTACGGGGTTTCGGTAGCACCGAACCTCGGCTGGTCCTCGCCGGTAGTGCTGGGCAGCATCGCCGCCGGGGTGGTGCTGCTGGCTGTGCTGGTGATCGTCGAGTTGCGACGGTCCGCGCCGATCATGGATATCCGGCTGCTCGGCGACCGGCTGCTCGGCTCGGGCAGCGCCATCATGGCCATCGAGTCGGTGGCCTTCCTGGGGACGCTGTACACGGTGTCGCTGTACTTCCAGGACGGGCGCGGTCTCAGCCCACTCGCCTCCGGACTGAGTACCTTCCCGGAGGCGATCGGTGTGATGACCGGTTCGCAGTTGGGCAGCCGGGTGCTGTACTCAAGGCTCGGGCCGCGGCGGCATCTGATATTCGGTATCGCGTCGTCGAGCCTATGCATCTCGCTGCTGGGATTGCTCGGCACCGGCACGAGTCTCTGGTTGGTGCGGATCGTGCTGTACTTCATGGGGTTCGCGGTCGGCCAGGTCTTCGTCGCCACCCAGGCCGCCTCGTTCGCCACCATCTCGCCTGCTGCTTCCGGGCGGGCGTCGACGCTGTTCAATGTTGGACGGCGGCTGGGCGGCGCGATCGGTGTCGCGGTGTCCGCCACCGCCATCCTGCTGGTCAGCACGCATGCTCGTGCGCCGGGCGGAGACCGAATCGATCCGGTCGCCTACCGCATCGCCTTTCTCGTGTCGGCCGCGCTCAACCTGCTTGGCCTGTGGTCGGCGTGGACCGTCCGGGACCGGGACGCGGCGAGCACGATTCCCCAGTCGCGCCGGAAAGGGGCTCGGACGCTGCCGATGGTTCCCCCTTGCGCGCCGGGCGCCGCCGGACTCCGTCCCGCGACAACCGTGACACGACCACTCCACCACCAAGCACAGCCAGATCGGCAAGAGAAAGGAACCGAGGACAGTGTTGTCATTGACCGAGGCGTCAGACATCGTGGACGCGGCGCTGAGCAAGGCTCGTGAGCTCCAGCTGCGTCCGCTCTCCATCACCGTGCTCGACCCGGGCGGCCACCCGGTGGTGGTCAAGCGCGAGGACGGCGCCGGGATCCTGCGCCCGCAGATCGCCCATGCGAAGGCCTGGGGATGCCTGGGCACCGGCTCGGGTGGCGCCGCGGGTGCGCGGCACGCGACCCGCGACCCGTCCTTCTTCGCTGCCCTGGCGGCCATCTCCGAGGGTCGCATCGCGTCGTCGCGGGGAGGCGTGCTGATCCGGGATGCGGAGGGGAACCTGCTGGGCTCGATCGGGGTCAGCGGTGACCGCCCGGAGAACGACGAAGCCTGCGCCGTGGCCGGAGTCGAGAGCGTCAGCCTGGTCGCCGACGCAGGCTGACCGCCCCACAGTCGGCTGCATCCACGCGAGCCGAGTCGGCGCCGGGCGGCACTGCCACGCATGCCCGCTCGTGCCGAGCACGACGTCTCCAACCCGGCGGTCCACCGCCGCGAATCCAGTGTGTACTCGACAAGAAAATTGTGGTGCCCCATGGAGAGAACGGCCGAAGACTCCTCTGGAAACATCGAACCCCGGCGCTGGCAAGCGCTGCTGATCTGTCTCGTCGGCGGGTTCATGACCCTCCTCGACGTGAGTATTGTCAACGTTGCGCTGCCCTCGATGGAACGCAGCCTGCACCTGTCTCCAGCCGACGTGTCCTGGGCCGTCGCCGGCTACGCGTTGACGTTCGGGCTGACCCTGGTCCCGGCCGGGAGATTGGGCGACGAGTACGGGCGCAGAAAGCTCTTCCTGATAGGCCTGGCGCTGTTCGCGATCACCGCGATCATCTGTGGCGCCGCACCGAACGCCACCGTCCTGGTGGTCGGACGGCTCTGCCGTGGCGTCGCGGCCGGCCTGCTCGCGCCCCAGGTCATCGGCCTCATGCAGCAGATGTACACCGGCCAGAGGCGGGGCAAGGCATTCGGGTACTACGGTGCGACGGTTGGCCTGTCCACTGCCATCGGGCCACTGGTGGGCGGGCTGATCCTGCAGGCGTTCGGAGTGGCCGAGGGATGGCGCTTCGTGTTCTACCTCTCGATACCGGTCGTCGTGATCACCCTCGCCTTCGCGGTCCGGGTGCTGCCCGCGGACCAGCCGGGCGGCGAGCACCACAGGATCGACGTCGTGGGCGCACTCCTGCTCGGGCTCAGCGTCCTGGCCATCATGCTGCCGCTGCTGCAGGCGACCGGAGTCAAGGCGCACCCCACATTCTGGCTGTTCGCCGTCGGAGCCGCCCTGCTGGTCCTCTTCCTGTACTGGGAACGGCGTCTGGACTCGCTCGGCGGACACCCGCTGGTG